>DASQLG010000092.1:0-24979 GCA_035630115.1 Microbacterium sp.
CATCTCGGTGTCCCGCGTCGGCGGTGACGCCCAGGTCAAGTCGATCAAGAAGGTCTCCGGCACGCTCAAGCTCGAGCTGGCGCAGTACCGCTCGCTCGAGGCGTTCGCGATGTTCGCGAGCGACCTGGATGCCGCATCCCGGCGTCAGCTGGCCCGTGGTGCGCGTCTGACCGAGCTGCTCAAGCAGCCGCAGTACTCGCCGTACCCGGTTGAGGAGCAGGTCGTCTCGATCTGGGCCGGAACCAACGGCAAGCTCGACACCATCGAGGTGGAGGACGTGCTGCGGTTCGAGCGCGACCTGCTCGACCACGTGCGCCGCCACACCACGATCCTCGATCGCCTGCGCGACACGAACGTGCTGGATGACGACACCGTCGCCGAACTCGGCAAGGTCGTCGACGACTTCGTCCTGCAGTTCCAGGGCGGCGGCGGTCAGCACATCGACGAGCCCGGTCACGAGGAGTTCAAGGCTGCCGACGCCGACGACGTCAACCAGGAGCAGATCGTCAAGGGTCGCCGCAGGTAAGGCGGCGGCGGACACCGACTATGGGCGCACAACTGAGGGTCTACAAGCAGAAGATCAGCACTGCTCAGACGACCAAGAAGATCACGAAGGCGATGGAGCTCATCGCAGCTTCGCGCATTCAGAAGGCGATGGCGCGCGTGCGCGCCTCGGCGCCGTTCGCGCGCGCCGTCACGCGCGCCGTGTCGGCCGTCGCAACGCACTCCAACATCGACCATCCGCTGACCGCGGATCGTGACGTGAAGACCTCGGCGATCGTGATCTTCGCCTCGGACCGCGGCCTCGCCGGCGCGTTCAACTCGCAGATCATGCGTGAGGGACTCGAGCTTGCGGCGCTTCTGGAGTCGCAGGGCAAGGAAGTCACGTACTACCTCGTCGGGCGCAAGGCGGTCGCGTTCTTCCAGTTCCGACGCATCAAGAGCGCCGCGGAGTGGACGGGTGACACCGACACTCCGGAGTTCCGGTTCGCCGAGCAGATCTCCGAGACGCTGCTCGAGGCGTTCGAGCGTGGCAACGAGCGCGGTGGAGTGGATGAGATCCACCTCGTGTACAACCGCTTCGTCAGCATGATGACGCAGACGCCGGAGACGGTGCGCCTTCTTCCGCTCGAGGTCGTCGAGGCGACCGAGGCCCAGGCTGAGACCCACGCGTTTCCGCTGTACGAGTTCGAGCCGGATCCCGCCACCGTGCTGGACGCGCTGCTGCCGGTCTACATCCAGAGCCGCATCTTCAACGCCCTCCTGCAGTCCTCGGCCGCGAAGCACGCCGCCACGCAGAAGGCGATGAAGTCGGCCAGCGACAACGCCGACAAGCTCATCACCGACTACACCCGCCTGCGCAACAACGCGCGTCAGGCCGAGATCACCCAGCAGATCGCCGAGATCGTCGGCGGAGCCGACGCCCTGTCGTCGGCGAAGTAGAAACCCCTCCGAAAGAGAAGAAGACAATGACCCTCACCGCTACCGCCGAAGAGACCACGGTCGTCGGGCGCGTCGCGCGCGTCACCGGTCCGGTCGTCGACATCGAGTTCCCGCACGACTCGCTTCCCGACATCTACAACGCGCTCAAGACGACGATCACCATCGGCGACGAGTCGAACGAGATCACCCTCGAGGTCGCCCAGCACCTCGGCGACGACCTCGTCCGCGCGATCGCCCTGAAGCCCACCGACGGCGTCGTCCGCGGCCAGGAAGTCCGCGACACGGGCGGCCCCATCACGGTGCCGGTCGGCGACGTGACCAAGGGCAAGGTCTTCAACGTGATCGGCGAGGTCCTCAACGCCGAGCCGGGCGAGAAGATCGAGATCACCGAGCGCTGGGGCATCCACCGCAAGGCTCCGAGCTTCGACCAGCTCGAGTCGAAGACGCAGATGTTCGAGACCGGCATCAAGGTCATCGACCTGCTGACGCCGTACGTGCTCGGCGGAAAGATCGGCCTGTTCGGCGGTGCCGGTGTCGGCAAGACCGTGCTCATCCAGGAGATGATCCAGCGCGTCGCGCAGGATCACGGTGGTGTGTCGGTGTTCGCCGGTGTCGGCGAGCGCACCCGTGAGGGAAACGACCTCATCCACGAGATGGAGGAGGCCGGCGTCTTCGACAAGACTGCGCTGGTCTTCGGCCAGATGGACGAGCCGCCCGGGACGCGTCTTCGCGTGGCGCTGTCGGCGCTGACGATGGCGGAGTACTTCCGCGACGTGCAGGGCCAGGACGTGCTGCTGTTCATCGACAACATCTTCCGCTTCACACAGGCCGGCTCCGAGGTGTCGACCCTTCTCGGCCGCATGCCTTCCGCGGTGGGCTACCAGCCGAACCTCGCCGACGAGATGGGTGTGCTCCAGGAGCGAATCACCTCGACGCGCGGTCACTCGATCACCTCGCTGCAGGCCATTTACGTGCCTGCCGACGACTACACCGACCCGGCGCCGGCGACCACGTTCGCCCACCTCGATGCGACCACCGAGCTTTCCCGCGAGATCGCCTCGAAGGGCCTCTACCCGGCCGTCGACCCGCTGACCTCGACGAGCCGCATCCTGGACCCGCGCTACATCGGCGCCGACCACTACCGCGTCGCGACCGCCGTGAAGCAGATCCTCCAGAAGAACAAGGAGCTGCAGGAGATCATCGCCATCCTCGGTGTCGATGAGCTCTCCGAAGAGGACAAGGTCGTCGTGTCCCGCGCGCGCCGCATCCAGCAGTTCCTGTCGCAGAACACCTACATGGCGAAGAAGTTCACCGGTGTCGAGGGCTCGACCGTTCCGATCGCCGAGACGATCGAGTCGTTCGACGCGATCGTGAAGGGCGACTTCGACCACGTCGCGGAGCAGGCCTTCTTCAACGTCGGCGGCATCTCCGACGTCGAGGAGAACTGGGCGCGCATCCAGAAGGAGAACGGCTGATCATGGCGCTCACGGTGAACCTCGTCGCGGCCGACCACGAGGTCTGGTCGGGTGAGGCGAGCCTCGTCGTCGCGAAGACCATCATCGGCGAGATCGGCATCATGACCGGGCACGAGCCCGTTCTCGGTGTCCTCGCGGCCGGCGAGGTCCGGATCACTCTCGAAGACGGCAGCAAGATCATCGCGAACGCCCGAGACGGATTCCTCTCGGTCGAGGGTGACGTCGTCACGATCGTCGCCGGCAACGCCGCCCTGATCAGCTAGCTTGCTCGTCCTGCTGCCCCCCTCCGAGACCAAGCGTTCCGGAGGGGGTTCGGGGTCGTTGCACCTCGCTGCCCTCGCGCTCGCGCAACTCGGTGAGCAGCGCGAATCCGTCCTGACCGCGCTCGAGGACCTGTCCGCCGACCCCGTGCGCGCCGCCCGCGTGCTCAAGCTCGGCTCGACGCAGTACGACGAGATCGCGGCGAACGCCTCCATCCGGTCCTCGCCGACGATGGCGGCGATCGATCGGTACACGGGCGTGCTGTACGACGCACTGGATGCCGCATCCCTCGACGCGCACGCGCGCCGCTGGCTGGGTGCGAACGTGCTGATCCATACCGCGTCGCTCGGACCCGTCGGCGCCCTCGACCGGATCCCGGCGTACCGGCTCGGCGCCGGTGTATCGCTGCCCGGGTCTCCCTCGCTCCGACGTACCTGGTCTCACGCGGTGTCGAGCGCGCTCGCCGACCTCTCGCCGAGTTTCATCCTCGACCTGCGATCGGAGGCGTACACGGCCCTCGGCCCGGTCCCGGCATCCGTCGGGTCGGTGTACGTCCGAGTCGTCACCGAGGGTGCGGACGGCACCGTGCGGGCACTCAACCACTTCAACAAACATGCGAAGGGTGAACTGGTCCGCGCGCTCGCGCTGCAGCGCCCGCGCATCGGAACGCTGCGGGCGTTGCACACCTGGGCGGAGGCGCAGGGCTTGACGCTGCGTGACGGCGCACGCGAAGGTGAGGCCCTGCTGTTCGCCTGACCGAGGTGAGTCAGTCCACCCGCTCGCCTGATCGAGGTGAGTCAGTCCACCCGCTCGCTGCGCGTGTTCACCGCGGTGCGCTCGGTGTTCTCCGCGATCGCGATCAGCGCCACGACGGCCTCGATCACGAACCTGAGGATCACGATCGCCAGGAATGTGGCGATCGGAACCAGGATGAGGGTCGCGACGATCAGTGAGATCCCCGCGCCGACGTTGAAGAACAGGGCGTTGATGCCGCTGATCAGACCCGAGACGAAATAGACGATGAACCCGATCGCGATCGCGATGAGGCCCACGAGGTAGAACACGCTCGCGAGGCGCCGGGTGATGAAGGTGCGGAATGACAGGTCGAACAGCGCCCGGAAGAATCCGGTGCTCACGTCGTCGAATTCGCCGCGGAGCGATGTCGGGACTCCGGTGTCGTCCGGGTCGGCCGCCGGGGAGTATGCCGGGCCGTCTGCGGTGGCGACGGGCTCCGCAGAACGGGCTGCCTCGTCGGCCGGCTGCGCGGGCAGCGGCGGGGGAGTGGGGGGATTCGAGGCGCTCATGTGTGTCCTTCCACTTTCTGACGGGTGTCCCGCAAGGTTAGCGAGCGGCGACACGTGTGGCGAGTATCCGCGAATTGCATGTCGCATGGCACTCCGCGTCGCTAGCATGTGAATCGCGTGGCGATGCCGCGTCGACGTGCGCCGCACGTTGTCGTTCGTACTCTGGGGGACCCCATGTCCGACAACATCGACGGCTCCGGACTCGCGTTCCTTGCGGCCGCTGCTCTCTTCTGGACCATCTTCGCCATCGGCTTCTACATCCTGAGCTCCATCTTCCTCATGAAGATCTTCGAGAAGGCCGGCGTGCAGGGCAAGTGGCGCGCCTGGGTGCCGATCTACAACTACATGGTCTTCAGCAAGCTGGGCGATCTGAGCCCATGGCTGATCCTGATCGCAATCGGCGCCAGCATCCTGCTGAGCTGGATTCCGGTGATCGGCTGGGTCGTCGGTCTCCTGCCTCTGGTGGTCACGCTCCTGGCCGCGTGGCGCGTGGGACTGAAGCTGCAGAAGGAAGCCGTCTGGCTGATCCTCTACTTCTTCCTGAGCATCGTGTGGCTCGGCATCCTGGCTTTCGACAAGTCGCGCTGGAACACCGCGATCCCGCCCGCTCCGTGGGCGGGCAACGGGTTCCTCGCCGATCGCACCGTCTGGGCCGGCATCCCGAGCCAGGCACCTGCCGGGGGTTACCCGGTGACCCAGTCCGCCGCGGGTGCGTACCCCCCGCCGGCGGGCTACGAGCCGCCTACCGGCTACGCACCGCCGCCCGCGGCGGCACCGCCCGCCTCGGCTCCGACGGCAGCGCCGCCCGCCGCACCTCCCGCCGCCGCGCCGCCTGCGGCGGCGCCGACCGAGTCGCAGCCGCCGACGACACCTCCTGCGCCGCCGACGACTCCTCCGACGTCGCCGCCTGCACCGCCCACGACGCCTCCCGCGTAACGGCCGCTCCTACGACGAAGAGCCCTCACCTCGACGGTGGGGGCTCTTCGCCGTACCGGGTGCATGTCCGTTCGACTGCGCGGGTTAGCGTGGAGGCATGAATGTCTCGGACCACCCTGTCCCCCTGCGCCGCGTCGGTGCATCCGGTCTCCTCGTTTCGGCGGTCGGGCTCGGCTGCAACAACTTCGGCCGTCCTGGAACGAAGAGCCAGACCCTGGCGGGCACCGTAGAGGTGCTCGACGCTGCCATCGATGCGGGCGTGACCTTCCTCGACACCGCGGACATGTACGGCGGCGAGCCGGGTCTGAGCGAGACCCTCATGGGCGAGGCGCTGCAGGGCCGACGTGACCGGGTGGTGCTGGCGACGAAGTTCGGACACCCGGGCCGCGACATGGGATACGCCGTGACCGCCGCGAAGACGTCGCGATCGTATGTCCGCGTGGCGGTGGAGGCTTCTCTCACCCGGCTGAGGACCGACTGGATCGATCTGTACCAGTTGCACGTTCCGGATGCCGCGACACCGATCGAGGAGACCATCTCCGTACTGGAGGACCTCGTCGCGGAGGGCAAGATCCGCTACTTCGGCCACTCCAACCTCGCGGGCTGGCAGATCGCCGACGCGGACTTCATGGCACGAGACCGCGCCGCCCGCTTCATCTCCGCGCAGAACCACTACAGTCTGCTCGCACGGGCGGCGGAGCGAGAAGTACTGCCGGCCGTGGAGCGGTTCGGTCTCGGCTTCTTCCCCTTCTTCCCTCTGCACAACGGTCTGCTGACCGGCAAGTTCACGCGGGAGGGGGGCCCGGAAGGCAGCCGCATCATGATGCAGCGACGGCATGTCTGGCAGGACGCGCCGTGGGATGCGCTCGAAGAGTTCCAGACCTTCTGCGACGATCGTGACATCACCATGCTCGAGGCCACGTTCGGCTGGCTCCTTTCGCGGCCGTCGCTCTCGAGTGTGATCGCGGGCGCCACCAGCCCCGATCAGGTGCGATCGAACGCCGCGGCGGCGGGAGCATGGACGCCGTCTCGCGACGACATCGCCGCCATCGACGCACTGTTCCCCCTGCCGGAGGACCCGGCCGCGCGGGTGTGATCCTGTTCGCTCTGGGCGAACGGCGGTCATCACCGCGCAGCCCGGACGCGAGTGTGCTCCCGGGGCGATCTGCGAGGAGTCGACTAGGATGTGAGGACGTCGACAGACCCGCTCGGGTCGTGTCGCCGCTGTTGTCGGCTTACGGGAAGGGTACGGCGTGCCCGAGAATTCCACCCATTCCCAATCGGTGACGGTGGCGGACGGGACGATCGAGTTGTCCTGGGCCGGCGTGACGCACACGGGTCGCCGGCGCGAGATCAATCAGGACGCGCTGCTCGCGAGCTACCCCCTGTTCATCGTCGCGGACGGCATGGGCGGGCACATCGGCGGGGAGATCGCCAGCGCGAGCACGGTCGACCGGCTGGGCGGTGTGGTCGAGGCGGGTCCGGTGACGCCGAAGACGATTGAGAAGGCGCTCACCCGCGCGGTGAAAGACATCGCTTCGCACCCGGAGACCACCGACGACGGTACGGGTACGACGCTCACGGGTGTGTACCTCGATCTCAGCGACGGCCCTCCGCAGTGGGTCACCCTCAACATCGGCGACTCCCGCGTCTACCTGCTTCGCGACGGCGTGATCGAGCAGATCACGACCGACCACTCCGTCGTGCAGGAGCTCATCGCCGCCGGCCGACTGAGTCCCGAAGAGGCCGAGAACCACCCGTACGGCAACGTGATCACCCGCGCGGTCGGGCCGAGCGAGACGGTGACGCCTGACTACGTGCGTCTCGATGTCGTAGACGCGGATCGCTTCGTGATCTGCTCGGACGGCCTCACCAAGGAACTCACCGATTACGGCATCCAGCATTTCCTCGCAGCGAATGCCGACCCCGCCGACGCCGTCGCGGCGATGATGGATGCCGCGCTGGAGAACGGCGGACGTGACAACATCACGATCATCGTGCTCGACGTCTCGGTGCGCGCGGCCGCGGGCGCCGGGCGCGACACGGTCCCGGTCGCCGACTCCTCCCCAGCCTGACCCCGGCGCGCGCCCTCCACGGCGTGGTCCGGACGGTATCCCCGGCACAAGTCGCCGGGCTTGACTGGGCGGGTGACCGCGACTTTCGCTCCCGCTCCGCGCTCCGTCTTTCCCGCGCCCGGGTACCTGCCCGCGGCCTCTGCCGAGCCGTTGGAGCTGCCGCCGCCGTGGAAGGCTCCCTCCCGGCCCGCCGTCCCCCTGCTCGCGTCGATCGTCCCCGTGATCGGGGCCGTGGCGCTGTGGCTCGTCACCGGATCCGTGCTCGCACTGTGGCTCGCGGCCCTCGGCCCGCTCATCGCCGGAGCGACGATGGCGGACGGTGCGCGCGCCGCGCGCCGCGATCGTCGACGCGCCGCGGCGGCCGCGCGAAACGCGCGCTCGGCGATCGACCGACAGATCGCCGAGCGGCACACGGCCGAGCGAGCGCGACGGTGGGCGCGGCACCCGGATGTCGCCGCCTTCGCCGCACGCGATGGGGAGATCTGGCGCCCGATGAATGGCCGCGGCGAGGCCATCGTCGTCGGGTCCGGCGCCGATCCGAGCGAGCTCCGGGTGACGGGCGGCGGCAACGAGCCGGAGTCGATCGAGCTGCGTGCTCGCGCCGCGCGCCTCGAGAGTGCGCCGATCGTCGTGCCGACGGCCTCGGGCATCGCCGTGGTCGGAAGCGTCGTCCTGGCGCGGGCGGTCGTGCGCGCGTTCGTGGTGCAGCTGTGCATGAGCGTCCCGCCCGGGGAGCTCCGCATCACCGGCGCGCTGCGGGGCGAGAACGCGTGGGCGGAGCGCCTTCCGCAGCGGCGGTCGTCGGGCGGCCGGACCCTCGTCCTGGGTTCTCCGGGGGATCCCGTTCCTGCCGGCGCGGACATCGTGATCGTCCGCGCGGATGCGCCTGGTGCGCGGCCACCGGGCTGCGGGGTCGTCGTCACGGTCTCCTCGCTCGGTGCCGCGCTCGTCGATGTGGCGGGCGACGTGCGCGAGGTCGCAGTGGAGGCCCTCAGCCTCAGCCAGGCGGAGAGCCTGGCAGCCGACCTGGCGGAGCGCGCCTCGGGCGTGCTCGGTATCCACGACGCATCGGAACCGGTCCTGCTGGGTCCGTTGCTGGAGCATGCGCCTCCGACGGTGGGCGGAGGGCTGCCCGCCGTGATCGGCATCGAGGCGGGGGAGTCGTTCCCGCTCGACCTCGTCACCGACGGGCCGCACGCGATCGTGGCCGGCGTGACCGGATCGGGCAAGTCGGAGCTTCTCGTCACCTGGATCCTCGCGCTGTGCGCTGCGCACTCCACCCGTGACGTGAGCTTCCTCCTCGCCGACTTCAAAGGGGGCACGGCCTTCGACGCGCTCCGAGGCGTTCCGCACGTCACAGGGGTGATCACCGATCTGGACGGTGCGGGGGCACGACGGGCCATCGAGAGCCTGCGCGCCGAGGTGAGATGGCGTGAGGGCGAGCTGGCTCGCGCCGGGGCGCGCGACATCCTCGACCCGAGCGTCGACCTGCCACGCCTGGTCATCGTGGTCGACGAATTCGCCGCGCTGCTCGGCGATCATCCGGAGCTGCATGCCGTCTTCACCGACATCGCGGCACGCGGGCGCGCACTGGGGATGCATCTGGTGCTGGGCACCCAGCGACCCTCCGGCGTGGTGCGGGAGAACCTCCTCGCCAACTGCCCGCTCAGGATCAGCCTGCGGGTCACCGATGCGACCGACAGCCGGGCCATCATCGGAACCGATGAAGCCGCCGCGCTCCCCGGCGGCGCGGGTGCCCGCGGGCTCGCGCTGGTGCGCACCGCAGCCGACGTGTCCCCGCGGCGCGTGCGGATCGCTCTGTCGTCGGCTGAGGATGCTGCTGCGATCGTCGCCGCGACCGACGGACCGCGGCCGCGCCGGCCGTGGCTGCCCGAACTGCCCGGCCGCATCGACCTCGAGGATCTCCAGGCGACCGCGGGGAGGCCGGACGAGACCCTGCTGCTCGGCCTGGCCGATGAGCCCGACCGTCAGCGGCAGCGTCCGGTCGGCCTCCGAATCGATCAGCGAGGGCTGCTCGCGATCGGCTCCGGCGGCAGTGGGAAGACGACCGCACTGCGCACCATCGCGGCGCAGGCCGAGGGGGAGGTCGTCTGGGTTCCGGCAAGCGGCGAAGGGGGGTGGGACGCGATCGCGGCCCTTGCCGATCGCGTGCCGGCGCCCGGGTCGATCGTCGTGATCGACGACCTCGACATCCTCGGAGCCGCCCTGCCCGCCGACTACGCGCGGGAACTCACGGAGCGACTCGAGCGGCTCGTCCGCGGCGCCGGGGAAGCCGAGATCCTCGTGCTTGCTGCGGTGCAGAGGCTCGCCGGCGGCGCCGCACGGCTGGCCGAGCTCCTGCCTCGGCGACTGGTGCTGGCCGCGACCTCGCGGGCCGAGCACATCGCGGCCGGAGGCGATGCTTCGCACTACGCGCCGGGCACTCCACCGGGCCGGGGCCGGCTCGACGGAAGAGCGGTGCAGGTCGCCGTCGCGACGCCTCGCCACCTGCCCGCTGCCCACCCGGTGGTGCCCTGGCAGCCGCGCTCACGCCTCTCCGGCTTCATCATGCGGCGATCGCCGGGCGCCCGCACCGCGGTGGCGGCGTGGGAGCGGGAGGGAGCCCGCGTCCTGTCCCTGGATGACTTCGCCGGTGAGGCCGAGTGGCCGACGGGTGGACCGCTCGTGGTGGCCGGCGACGCCGAGGAATGGCAGCGGCACTGGCGGACCCTGACCTCGATGCGATCCGACCATGATCTCGTCATCGATGCGTCCTGCGCGGCGGAGTTCCGGCCGCTGACCGGCGAACGCGGGCTGCCCCCGTACTGCGATCCGGGCCGTGGACGCGCCTGGCTGATGAGCGCGGGCGGTGCGCCCCGCCGCATCATTCTGCCCTCGTGATCGAGGACACCATCGCTGGGGCACCAGTGCGGTCCTTGACCGCGGGATGCCGCGCCCCTACGTTCGCTGTGTGGCCACAACCCCGATCGACCTGACCCGACCCGACGGAAAAGGTCTCGCAGCCGGCACGCTCGGCCTGTGGGGCTCGACGGTGATCGGGCTCGCCTCGACGGCGCCGGTGTACTCGCTCGTCGCGACCCTGGGTTTCGTCGTCCTCGCCGTCGGCGCGCAGGCCCCGATCGCGTTCGTCATCGCGTTCATCCCGATGCTTTTCATCGCCTTCGCCTACCGCGAGCTGAACAACGCCGTCCCCGACTGCGGGACCACCTTCACGTGGGGGACCAAGGCGTTCGGTCCCTGGGTCGGATGGCTCGGCGGATGGGGCGTCGCGGTCGCCGGCATGGTGGTCCTGGCCAACCTCGCCCAGATCGCAGGCATCTACTTCTGGGCGCTCATCGACGGCATCCTGCGCACCTCCGAAGACGCCCTCCTCTCCGACAACGTGCCGTTGGTGACGGCGACCGGGGTCGTCTTCATCGCGGCCATGACGTGGGTCAGCTGGCGGGGCGTGGAGATCGGCGAGCGGATCCAGAACATCCTGCTCGGCATCCAGTACCTGGCGCTGGCCATTTTCGTCGTCGCGGCGCTGTGGCATTTCTTCGCCGGAACCGCGCCCGACCCGACGCCGTTCGACTGGGCGTGGTTCAACCCGTTCGCGTTCACGGAGTGGAGCGGCTTCGTCGAGGCCATCCTGCTCGCGCTGTTCATCTACTGGGGCTGGGACACGTGCCTCGCGCTGAACGAGGAGACGAAAGATCCCAAGCGCATCCCGGGTCGCGCGGCCCTGCTCACCACGGTCATCCTGCTGGTCACGTACGTCGGCGTCACGGTCGCCGCGATGATGTACGCGGGACTCGGCGAGACGGGCACGGGCTTGGGCAACGAAGCGAACGCGGACGACTTCTTCCTCGCCATCAAGGACGGACTCCTCGGCCCGGTCGGCTGGGTGCTCGTCGTCGCGGTCATGATCTCGGCGATCTCCTCCACGCAGACGACGATCCTTCCGACCGCGCGCGGCACACTCGCGATGGCCGCATACAAGGCGCTGCCGCGGAAGTTCGCGACGGTGCACCCGCGATACAAGACCCCGTCCTTCTCGACACTCGTCATGGGAGTCGTCGCATCGATCTACTACGTCGGGATGACGCTGATCAGCGACAACATCCTGCAGGACTCGATCCTGTCGCTCGGCCTTGCGATCGCGTTCTACTACGGCATCACCGGCTACGCGTGCGTCTGGTACTTCCGCCGCGAGCTCTTCAGCTCGGTGCGGAACTTCTTCTACAGAGGACTCCTCCCCCTGCTGGGTGCGCTGATGCTCACCTACGCGTTCGTCCAGTCGGCGATAGACATGTACGACGTGGACTACGGCTACACGGTCCTGCTCGGCATCGGCGGCACCTTCGTGCTCGGCATCGGCGCGCTCGCGTTCGGCGTCGTGCTGATGCTCGTCTGGTTCGCCTTCCCGCGCTCGAAGCCGTTCTTCCGCGGCGAGAGCCTCAACCGTGATACCGAAGTGCTGGTGCCCGACGATCCCACCGAGTATGTTCGCTCGGTGGACGGGGGCATCTGACCGCTCCCGCCGATCAGCTGTCGGCGGCGCGGTGGCCGCGGTCAGGCCAGCGCGGCCTCGAGAGCAGCGAGTCCGAGCTCGTGCGCAGTCGCCACGCCCGGATTCACGATCTCGCCGCCCACGGTGTTGAGTCCCGCAGCGAGAGCCGCATCCGCGCGCAGGGCATCCTTCCACCCGCGACGCGCGATCTGCCGGATGTAGGGCAGGGTCGCGTTCGTGAGTGCGGAGGTCGACGTGTTCGGCACCGCGCCGGGCATGTTCGCCACGCAGTAGAAGACGCTCCCGTGTACCGGAAAAGTCGGGTCGGCGTGCGTCGTCGGATGCGTGTCTTCGAAGCATCCGCCCTGGTCGACCGCGATGTCCACGAGCACGCTGCCGGCACGCATCCGCGACACCATGCCATTCGTCACGAGCTTCGGCGCCTTTGCGCCCGGAATCAGGACGGACCCGATCACGAGGTCGGAGTCGACCACCGCGCGGTCCAGATCGAGCGGATTGGATGCCGCGGTCTTGATGCGTCCCTGGAAGTGGTCGTCGAGGAAGCGCAGACGCTGGATGTTCGTATCGAAGATCGTCACGTCCGCGCCGAGGCCCGCGGCGATGATGGCCGCGTTGGCGCCGGCCACGCCGCCGCCGATGATCGTCACTCGTGCCGGCCGGGTGCCCGGTACGCCGGACATCAGCAGCCCCAGGCCGCCCGCGGACCGCATGAGCGTGGCGGCGCCGACCGTCGGGGCGAGCCTGCCGGCGACCTCGCTCATGGGTGCGAGCAGCGGCAGGCCGCCGCCGGGCAGCTGGACGGTCTCATAGGCGATCGCGGTCACGCGATCCTGGACGAGCCGGTCGGTGAGCGGACGGTCCGCCGCGAGGTGCAGATAGGTGAAGAGCACCAGATCGTCGCGGAAGTAGCCGTACTCGCTCGCGATCGGCTCCTTGACCTTGAGCAGCAGTTCGGCGCGCGCCCACACGTCGGCGGCGTCGTCGAGCAGGGTCGCTCCGGCCGCTTCGTACTCGGCATCCGGCATCGACGAGCCCTCGCCCGCGCCCCGCTGCACGAACACCTCGTGCCCCGCCTGCGCGAGGTCGTGGACGCCCGCGGGCGTCAGTGCCACGCGATACTCGTTGTTCTTCACTTCGGTGGGGACGCAGATCCTCATCGCGTGGTCCTTTCCGCTCCGGATGGGAGCGCCTCTAGAGAGTGGGGCGGATCGCCCCGACAACCTGACCCCCGCCGGAAACCGACAGGGACAGTTTCGTCATCGCATCGGCGACGTCGGATGCCGCGAGGGCGCCTTCGCGTTCGAGAAGGCGCAGCGCGACGGCCGTGGCGGCGCGTCCGCTGCCGTCGAGCATCTTCAGGGCGACCGTGGTGCCGTTCGGCGCGACCATGACCATCACGCCCTCGGCTCCGCCCTTTGCGAAGAGACCGAGCCGTTCGATCACGACGGTGTCGGCACGCCCGGGGCCGTCGATGGCCCAGGGGTTCTCCCGCACGGCGCGCACGAGCGCTCCGGCACTGCGGTGCAGGGCGAACGGTGAGCGCTCGGACGAGGTGCCGATCCGGTGGATCGCCTTCGCGAGACCCGCCAGGCTCATTGCGAAAACGGGTGCACCGCATCCGTCGATCGCCGTCGTCGCCGACCGCTCGCCGACCAGCCGCTCCGCCACCTCGCGGATGTGCACCTGCAGGGGATGCGCCGGCTCGAGGTAGCCGTCGGTCGACCAGCCGTTCACGACGCACGTGAGCAGCATCGCGGCGTGCTTGCCGGAGCAGTTCATGCGGATGCGCGTCGGCTCTCCGCTCTCGCGCACCACCACGTCGCGGGTGGCTTGGTCGCTCGGCCAGGCGGGCGGGCAGCCGAGGGCGTCCTGGCCGAGCGCGGCGGCGTCGAGGATGTCGCGCACCACGGAGACGTGCCGGTCGGTGCCTGCATGGCTGGCGGTCGCCAGGGCGAGGCGCTCTTCGTCGAGCGGGGCGCCGGCGGTGAGGCAGGCGAGCGCCTGAACCGGCTTGAGGCTCGAGCGGGGAAGGATCTGCGTCACGGTGTCGCCGAGAGCGGCGACCGGCGTGCCGTCGGGATCGAGGACGATCGCGGAGCCGACGTGACGGGACTCGATGAACCCGCTGCGTTCGACGACGGCCAGTTCGACGGCGTCGGCTGCGGCGAAGGTCTGCGGCACGACGCCAGCCTACCGCCGGAGCTCGGCGCATTCCCGCGTGTCAGACTGGGGGAATGTTCGGCGAGCATCGCTACCAGGTCCGCTCCACGTGGACGGGCGACCGGGGCACGGGGACGACCGGCTATCGCGATTACGACCGGGCGGTGACGATCGAGATCGCGGGCAAGCCGGACCTGCACGCGTCCTCCGACAAGCCCTTCCGGGGCGACCCGACGCGGTGGAACCCCGAGGACCTCCTGCTTGCGGCGCTCAGTGAATGCCATCTGCTGTCATATCTTCATGCGTGCGTGCAGGCGGGAGTGATCGTGGTCGGTTACCAGGACGATGCCTCCGGCGTCATGGTGGAAGACGGACGCGGCGGAGGTGCATTCCGCGAGGTCGTCCTGCGGCCGCACGTGATCGTGGCCGACGAATCGATGGTGGATGCCGCCACGTCCGCACACGCCACAGCGCACGAGTGGTGCTTCATCGCCAACTCCGTGAACTTCCCGGTGCGGCACGAGCCCGCGATCGCGGTCTCTAGCGCCGCTCGTGGGGGAGGACCTGCTTGATGCGCTCGATCGGGTTGTGCGCGGGCGCTTCGTTGTAGGTGCCTGCGAGTGCCTGGCCGGAGAGCGCGTGGATGGCCGCCATGATGTCGTCGGTGGCCAGGCGCCGGGCCTTGCCCGAATGGGCCGGTCCGTGGTGTGCAAGGTCGAGCGGCCGGCCGAACTTGACGGTGACCCTCTCGGTCAGCGAGGGGAACCGCGCACCGACGGGCATGACCTGGTCGGTGCCGATCAGCCCGACGGGCACGACCGGGGCGCCGGTCTGCAGTGCCAGGAACGCCACGCCGGTGCGCCCCTTGTACAGCCGTCCGTCCAGTGACCGGGTGCCTTCGGGGTAGAGCGCGACCGCGCTGCCCTCCTCCAGCAGTTGACGCTGCTGATCGAGCGCATCCAGAGCCGCCTGCCCGGCGCCGCGCTGAACGGGAACGGCGCCGATGGCCCTGAAGAACTGCCGCGAGAACCACCCAGACATGCCGGAACCGTCGAAATAGCTCGACTTGGCCAGGAAATGCACGGGTCGCGGCGCCGCGACCGGTATCGCGATCGAGTCGATGAATGACAGGTGATTGCTGGCGAAGATGATCGGCCCCGTCTTGGGCACATTCGCTCTGCCCTCGACGTGCGGGCGGTAGACCAGCCGCGCAAGAGGAGCGACGACGAAGCGCCCGAAACCATACGTCGCACCCATCTGCCGGACGGCAGGCTCGCTGGGGGAGTCGGCTTCTCGGGGTTCGGGAGTCTCCTCGGAAGTCACCCGTTGAGGGTACTCCCGAATCCATTCCTCCGCGGGCATGACGGTTTCTCAGCGGGGACAGAGGAAACATAGGCGAAGATGGAGGCTCCCCTTCCTTTTCGTCTTGAGGTTCACTGTGCGCATTCGCCCGTTCGCCGCCTTGTCCGCCGTCGCGCTGTCCGCGGTCCTTCTCGCGGGCTGCGCCGCGGCCGCTCCCGACACCGAGGCGAGCCCGTCCGGCCCTCCGCCGGCCGACCTGTGCGCCGCGGCCGCACCGTCCGGCGCCGCATCCGACGCGGTCACCGTCGAGGGAACCGTGGGCGAGGAGTCCAGCGCGACCTTCGAATTCCCTCTCGAGATCGCGGAGCTGCAGACCACGGTTGTCGACGAAGGCGCGGGCGACCCGGTCGAGTCCGGCCAGCTCGTATCGTTCGCGCTGACGGCGTTCAGCGCCGAAACCGGAGAGAAGATCGGATCGGTCGGCTACGGCGATACCCCCGTGCTGCCGTCGCAGATCTCGCCGGACAACCCGATCGGCCAGGTCCTGGGCTGCGCATCCCCGGGCACCCGCGTCGTGGCGACCTTCCCGCCCACCGACCCCAACGCCGGCGAGGTGTACGTGTTCGACTTCCTCGACATCGTGCCCACCGCCGCGTGGGGCGAGCCACAGGAGCCGGTGGACGGGATGCCGACCGTCGAATTGGCCGAAGACGGCACCCCGACGATCGAGCTGCCCGGCGGTGACGCCCCGACCGCGGTCGAGCTGGAGACGCTCAAGAAGGGCGACGGTGCGACCGTCGCGCCCGGCGACACGGTCCTCGTGCAGTACACCGGCATCAAGTGGTCTGACGGTTCGGTCTTCGATTCCAGCTGGGAGTCCGGGGCGCCCGCCTCGTTCGAGACGACCGGTGTCGTCGACGGATTCCGGCAGGCGCTCGAGGGCCAGACCGTGGGGTCGCAGGTCGTCGTGGTCATTCCGCCCGAGTTCGGCTACGGCGCGGAGGGCTCGTCCGACCACGAGCTCGCGGGCGAGACGCTCGTGTTCGTCGTGGACATCCTGGGCGCCCAGCACGCCGCCGCCGCCCCCCAGTAGACGACGGATGCGGCGCGTGAAGTCACTAGTCTGACTTCATGCGCCGCGTCATCGTCCTCGGATCCACCGGCTCGATCGGCACCCAGGCGCTGGAGGTCATCCGCGCCAATCCCCGCCGCTTCGAGGTCGTCGGCCTCTCGGCGGGCGCGAATCGCGCCGCGATGATGGCGCAGGCCGAACAGTTCCAGGTCGAGTACACCGCGCTCGGCGCCGATGAGGCCGAGCAGCTGGTTCGGGATGTCGAGGCCGACGTGGTCCTCAACGGCATCACCGGCTCGGTCGGCCTCGGTCCGACGCTGGCGGCCCTGGAGACGGGTCGCACGCTCGCGCTGGCGAACAAGGAGTCGCTGATCGTCGGCGGCGAACTCGTGACCGCGATCGCCCGGCCCGGCCAGATCGTGCCGGTCGACTCGGAGCATTCGGCGATCGCGCAGGCCCTGCGCTCGGGCGATCGCGCTGAGGTCCGGCGACTCGTGCTGACGGCATCCGGTGGTCCGTTCCGTGGCCGCTCACGCGCATCGCTCGCCGATGTCACTCCGGCCGAGGCACTCGCCCATCCCACGTGGGACATGGGACGGGTGGTCACGACCAACTCCGCGACGCTCGTCAACAAGGGCCTCGAGGTGATCGAAGCCCACTTGCTCTTCGATGTCGCGTACCACCACATCGACGTCGTCGTGCATCCGCAGTCGGTCGTGCACTCGATGGTCGAGTTCGTGGACGGGTCGACGATCGCGCAGGCCTCACCACCGGATATGCGCCTGCCGATCTCGCTCGGGCTGGACTGGCCGCACCGGGTGGGCGGGGTCGGGAAGCCGATCGATTGGACGGTCGCGGCTGCCTGGACGTTCGAACCGCTCGATGAGGACGCCTTTCCCGCAGTGCGCCTGGCCAAGAAAGTCGGACGCGCCGGCGGCACCTACCCTGCCGTCTTCAACGCGGCCAACGAGCAGGCCGTCGACGCATTCCACGAGGGCCGCCTCAGCTTCCTCGGCATCGTGGAGCTCATCGAGCGCGTGGTGGACGCCCACGATCCCGAGAAGACGTCGGGCGGCACGGTGACCCGCGAATCGCTCGCCGAAGCCGAGCGCTGGGCGCGGGGTGCCGCCGACCGGGCGATCGCAGCGGCCTAGCGCCCGTCAGTCGGCGTATGGTACGGGCCAGTGCGGCTCGGGCACCGGCCAGCCCGCATCGCGAAGCGCGCGACGGGCGAGTTCGCGCGCCGAGTACGGCGTCCGGACGCCGCGGATGTCGCGGTAGTCCTGGTGACCGGGCCCCGCCCACAGGATCGCATCGCCGTCGCCGACGAGAGCGACCGACTCGACGATCGCCACCTCGGGCGGCGAGAACTCGTGGATCTCGGCATCCGGCCGCGCGCGCCGCGCGCCCTCGATCAGCGTCGCGCGGATCGAGTCGATGTTCTCGAAGCGGGGGTGGTGGTCGGTCACCACGAGGATGTCGCTGCCCTCCACGGCGGTGCGGCCCATGTCGTGGCGCTTGGTCGCATCGCGGTCGCCGTCGGCACCGAACAGCATGAGCACCTTGCCTGGTGTGACGCGCCGGACGGCCGCCAGGGTCTTCTCGAACGCATCGGGGGAGTGGCCGAAATCGACGTAGACGGCGGGTCCGCGCTCGCCCGACACCCGCTCGGTGCGGCCGGGCAGATACGCCCGGATGCCGCCGTCGCGAGAGAGCGCGTCGACGAGGCGATCCCACGTGTAACCGGCCTCGAGGATCATCACGATCGCGAGCCCGGCGTTGGCGGCCATGTGGCGCCCGATCACCGGCACGATCGTCGTCAGTGAGCGGCCGTCGGTCGAGGACAGACGGAACTCCGTGCCGGTCTGCCGTTCGTCGAGGATCTCCACGACCCAGTCGGCGTCCGCCGCCGCGCCGGGATCCGTCGCGATGACGGGGGTTCCGACGGTGACGAACGGGACCTCGCACCGCGCGACGACTTCAGCGGCGGCGGCCGAGTCGAGCGAGATGACCGCGCGGCGGGAGCGGTCGGGCAGGAACAGCGGCAGCTTCGCCTCGAAGTACTCGCGCATGTCCGCGTAGTCGTCGAGATGATCGTGGCTCAGGTTCGTGAAGGAGGCGACGTCGAAGACCAGTCCGTCCACGCGGCGGCGGCTCAATGCCTGAGCGCTCACCTCCACGGCGACGGCCTCTACTCCTCGCTCGCGCATGAGCGCGAGCAGAGCGTGCATCTCGTAAGCCTCGGGCGTCGTGAGGCGAGACACGATGACCTGACCGGCGATGTGCCGCTCGGCCGTCGAGGACAGCCCCGTGACCAGTCCGAGCTGGCCCAGGATCCCCTCCAGCAGGTGAGAGACGCTGGTCTTGCCATTGGTGCCGGTGGTGCCGAAGAGGAGGGGAAGGTCATCGTCGCGACCGGTGCCGTAGACCCACGCCGACAGGTCGCCGAGCATTCCGCGAGGGTCGTCCACCACGACCACCGGCAGCCCGGTCGCCTCGGCCGTGTCGGCACCGGCGGCATCCGTCACGACCGCGACGGCGCCGTTCTCGGCGGCGGTGCCCGCGAACTCGGCGCCGTGGCGGTTCACCCCGCGCACCGCGACGAACACGTCGCCGGGACGCAGGTCGGCGGTGGCGAGCGTCAGCCCGGTCAGGGTGACCCCGCCGAGGTCGCCCCGGGTCGCGCGGCCGAAACGGGCGGCGAGGTCTTCGAGGGTGTGCGCCGGGGGATCGTCCGGCCGCAGCACGGGGGGCAGGTGAGAAGGAGCGTCTGTCGCCATGGCGCATCCATCCTCTCATCCGCACCTGCTCGGCGAACTCAAAGGCGTCGGCGGTAGCGTGTGCGTGTGGAAGCGATCGCGTTCGTCATCGGAGTGGTCCTCATGGTCGTCGGGCTGGCCGTGTCGATCGCGCTGCACGAACTCGGGCACCTGGTTCCGGCCAAGAGATTCGGCGTGCGCGTCGGGCAGTACATGATCGGATTCGGCCCGACCCTGTGGTCGCGCAAGGTGGGCGAGACGCAGTACGGGTTCAAGGCCATCCCGCTCGGCGGCTACATCTCCATGGCGGGCATGTACCCGCCATCGCCCACCCTTCGACAGGCTCAGGGACCGGGTTCTGCTGCTCAACACCGCAACGGCCGCGCCGGCGGCGGCTTCTTCGCCACGATGGTGCAGGACGCCCGAGCCGCGAACGACGAAACACTCGCCGGCGACGAGGACGAGCGCGTCTTCTACAAGCTGCCGGTGTGGAAGCGCGTCGTCATCATGCTCGGTGGGCCGGTCATGAACCTCCTGTTCGCCATGGTCCTGTTCGCGATCCTGCTGTCGGGCATCGGCGTGCAGACGGCGACCACGACGGTCTCCAGCGTGAGCGAGTGCGTCATCCCCGCAGATGCCGACCGCACCGAATGCGCGGCATCCGACCCGGTCGCACCCGCCGCCGCGGCGGGTCTGCAGCCCGACGATGTCATCGTCGAGGTCGACGGTCAGCCGATCGGCACGTTCGCCGAGGCGTCCGCGCTCATCCGCGAGTCGCCCGGAGAGCCGCTGGCCATCGTCATCGAGCGCGACGGCGTGCCTCAGTCGATCACGCTCACTCCCGTCGCGATCGAGCAGCTGGTGACGGATGCCGCGGGTCAGCCCGTCCTCGACGCGAACGGCGATGTCCAGACGCAGGAAGTGGGCTTCGCGGGTATCCGCCAGGAGGTCGAGTACCTCCATCAGCCCATCTGGGCGGGGCCCGCCGCCGCCGTCGAGCGGGTCGGCGCCGTCGCCGGGATCATGTGGCAGCTGCCGGTCAAGGTCTACGAGACCGGGGTGACACTCGTGACGGGGGGCGAGCGTGACCCGAACGGCCCGCTGAGCGTCGTCGGCGCCGGAATCCTCTCGGGTGAGGTCGCCGCCGCGGACGCTCCCATCCTCAATCGCGTCGCCGGGTTCCTCAGTCTCCTCGCAGCACTCAACATCGCGCTGTTCGTGTTCAACCTCATCCCTCTGCTGCCGCTTGACGGCGGACACATCGCCGTGGCCCTCTGGGACGGCATCAAGCGGGCGTGGGCGAAGCTCCTGCACCGACCGCCGCCCAAGCCGGTCGACGCGACCAAGCTCGTGCCGGTGACCTTCGTCGTGGTGATCGCCCTGATCGGAATGGGCGCGATCCTGATCCTGGCCGACATCTTCAATCCGGTCTCGCTCTTCTGAGACGGATTTCCCACCGGGTGTCGATTTCGGGCTTGTCCGTTCGCTGTAGGGATGAAACGGTTCCCCTGACGAAAGGACACCCACCGTGAAGTACGTCATCATGTTCACCTCCACTCCCGAGCTCGATGCGGCGGTCTCGCCTGAGCACGCCGAGCAGGTCTATCGCCGCGTCTACGAATGGTTCGGCACGCACAGCGAAGCGATCACCGATTCCGGCGCTGAGCTGCAGCCCGTCACGACAGCGACGACGATCACGCACAGCGGCGGTGCGCCGGTAGTCACCGACGGGCCGTTCTCCGAGGCGAAGGAGGTGATCGGCGGCTTCAGTGTGATCGACGTCGCCGACCTCGACGCAGCGATCGAGATGGTCAAGACCTGGCCCATGCTCGAGCTTCCCGGCAACTCCGTCGAGATCCGTCCGATGGTCGTGGACTACAGCCACATGGAGCAGTGAGCGAGCCGGATGCCGCGGCGGCGGACTCGGGTGAGCACCGGGCCGCGGCATCCGATCGCCTCCTGGCCCGGGTGCTCCGCGACGAGTCCGCGCGCATCGTCGCCGCACTGACGGCGTGGCTCGGCAACCTCGACCTCGCGGAGGAATCGGTCGCCGAGGCGATCGAAGAAGCCGTGCGCGACTGGCGCCTTCGCGGGGTGCCGCCCAACCCCGGCGGATGGCTCACGCAGGCGGCCCGCCACAACGCCCTCGACCGGCTGCGACGGGAGAAGCGGTACCGCGAGAAGCTCGCCGTGCTCGCAGATCCCGACCCGGGACCCAGAGTCGACCCGGGCGAACCCGACGAGCGGCTGCCGCTCCTGTTCGGCTGCTGCCATCCGGCGCTGTCGCCCGACGCTCAGCTCGCGCTGACTCTTCGCGCGATCTGCGGCCTCACGACCTCGCAGATCGCGCGAGCGACCCTCTCTCCGGAGTCGACCGTCGCGCAGCGGATCGTGCGAGCCAAGCGCAAGATCGGCTCCGCCGGCATTCCGCTGCGAATTCCGGAGGGCTCCGAGCGCGCGGCGCGCCTGGACATCGTTCTGACCGTCGTCTCGGTCATGTACAGCGAGGCGCATCTCGTCGCGGGCGGTGACGCGGCGGCGGATCGCGACCTCGCGGAAGACGCGGTGTGGCTCGCTCGCGTGATCGCGCACGCGCTTCCGGGGGAGGCGGAGGCGCTGGGGCTGCTCGCGCTGCTGCTGCTGCACCGTGCGCGCGAAGGCGCTCGAGCGGTCGACGGTGAACTCGTGCTGCTCGCCGATCAGGACAGGACGCAGTGGGACCGTCGGCTCATCTCCGAAGCGCAGGCGGTTCTCGAACGCGCCGCGATGAAGCGCCGGCCAGGACGATGGCAGCTGCACGCCGCCATCGCCGCCTGTCATTCCGACGCGCCGACCGGCGGTGAGACCGACTGGCTGCAGGTGCTGACGCTCTACGACATGCTGCTGGCCTACGACAGATCCCCGATCGTGCGGCTCAACCGGGCGGTGGCACTCGCGGAGATCGACGGGCCGCGTGCGGCTCTCGAGGAAGTGGATGCGCTGGGGGATTCCCTGGCCGGCTACCACCTCTGGCACGCGGTGCGAGCACGCATGCTCGGGGGAGTCGGGCGGGAGGATGAGGCTCTCGCCGAGGACCTGCGCGCCCTCGAACTCACGGCGAACCACGCGGAGCGCCGCTTGCTGGAGGGTCGCATCGGCAGCTGAGCCGCCTCCAGACGCCGCGAGACCAGCGCGGGAAGGGATCAGGCGTCGACGGGGGACAGCGCGGTCGAGACCAGCCGCTCCAGGGTCGTCATCCCGTCGCGGGAGAGGATCGACTCCAGGTGCCCCTGGACGGAGGCGAATCCCGATCCGCGGAGCGCGTACACGTCGCCCGTCGTCGGATCGGCCGCGACCTCCGCACCGTCCACCTCGGTCGTCCCGGCAGGGACTCGGGCGGTGAACGTGTTGTAGAAGCCGATGGATGCCGGCATCCCGAACACGTCGACGGTCTTCTGCAACCCCTGGTGAGGCGCGTCGAGGGGGGCGAGTTCGATGCCGAGCGAGTCCGCGAGGATCTGGTGGCTCAGACATACCGCCAGCAGCGGCCTGCCCGACGCGCGGCGCCGGGCGACGACCTCGCGCATCCGATGCATGCGCGGCGTGCGCGGGTCGCGTGGGTCGCCGGGTCCCGGTCCGGAGACGATGAGCTCCGCATCCTCGATCTGGGCGTCGGTCACCCGGCTCCAGGGCACGATCTCGACACGCAGGCCGAGGTGGCGGAGCTGATGGGCGAGCATCGTCGTGAAGCGATCCTCGGCATCCACCACGATGGCCGAGCGCCCCTGGAAGGGTCCGCCCGCGATGAGCGCTGCCTGCGGGTTCAGCCAGAACGATGCGAGGCGGGCGTTGCGCGATGCGAGCAGTGACGCGATGTCGGGGTCATCGGCGAGCGGGCGCGGCTCGGCGGAGGGCGCGTCCTCGTCGATCGCGTCGGCATCGATCGACGTGGCGGGAACGGCGGGCGCTGCGGTGCGGTCGCGGGGAACGGCGCCGATCGCGCCGAGCACTCCGGCTGCCTTGCCGTGCGTCTCGCTGACCTCGCCGTAGGGGTCGGAGTGGCGCACGAGCGTCGCACCCACCGGCACTCGCAGCCGGCCGCCCTCGAGATAGGCCGTGCGGATCAGGATCGGAGCGTCGAGGTCGTGCGTGGACTCGCCGGAGAGGATCGCGTCCGTCCGCGGAGTGAACAGCGCGGCGACCCCCGAGTAGTAGCCGCGCGGCGTCGTCTCGTGGCGAGTGATCACCGTGCACGCGTTCTGCATGGGCGAGCCGGTGACGGTGGGCGCGAACATCGTCTCGCGCAGGATGTCTCGCGGGTCGAGGCGACTGCGACCGCGCAGCACGTACTCGGTGTGGGTGAGGCGCGACATCTCCTTCAGATGCGGGCCGGTGATCCGACCGCCGTCGGAGCAGACCGCGCTCATCATCTTGAGCTCCTCGTCGACGACCATGAAGAGCTCCTCGGTCTCCTTCGTCGACTCGAGGAACTCCGTGAGCGTCCCGACCGTCGCCCCGCCGGCAGGGTGGCGGAACGTGCCGGAGATGGGGTTCATCGTCACGACGCCGTCGCGAGCGCTGACATGCGCCTCGGGGCTGGCGCCGACGGCGACGTGCCCCGGTGTCACGACCGCGAAAGTCCAGTACGCTCCGCGCTCGTGCTCGAGCAGAGCCCGGAACCAGGTCAGGGCCGCGGTCGCGGCATCCGCGCTCACGCCGGCCGTGAAGTCCCGGCGGATGACGAAGTTCGCGCCCTCTCCGAGCCCGATCTCCTCGGCGATCACGCGCCGCACGATCGCGGCGTAGTCGTCGTCGGCGATGTCGAAGCCCGCATCGGTGAGCGGTACCGGTGCCGACGGCAGCTGGGCAAGCGCCTCGTCGCGGTCGATCACGACGCGGTCGCGCACGATCAGGCAGCGAAGCGGTGCGCCGTCGTCATGGCACTCGAAGCCCCGTTCGCGCACCTGACGGAAGGGCACGAGTGCGAGCACCTCCTGCGGCGAGCCGTGGGCGTCCTCGAGCGGGATGTCGGCGAGCAGTTCCACGTCGATCACGTCGCCGGTGAGCCGCTCGATCGTCGAGCCGTCCCGCGCGATGAGGGCGAACGGGATGCCGCGCTCGGCCAGCCCGATCAGCGTGGTCAGTTCGGTCGAGGGGGGCACTGCAGACCCGGTCATCGTCGGTCTCTCGTCGTGGGGGCGGTCGCCCTACGAAGAAGACCGCCCGGAGGCGGTCTGTGGTCGCGCGAACACACCGCCTCAGGAGGCGGGCCACCAGGTGCGGTTCGCAAGCATGGGGCCGAACCTACCATAGAAGGACCGGGCCGCCGGAGGTCGCGCGGCGCCGTGCGTGCGGGCTTCCCCCAGTTCCGGCGGCGTAGGCTGGGCCTGTGCCAGCCGTGAATCTCGGGATGCCCAAGGTCCCCGAAACACTCGCCCCCCGCCGCAGGTCCCGGCAGATCAAAGTGGGCAAGGTGCTCGTCGGCGGCAACGCTCCGGTCAGCGTCCAGTCGATGTGCACGACCCCCACGACGAACATCAACGGGACGCTCCAGCAGATCGCCGAGCTGACGGCATCCGGCTGCGAGATCGTGCGTGTCGCCGTGCCGTCGCAGGACGACGCCGATGTGCTGCACATCATCGCGAAGAAGAGCCAGATCCCGGTGATCGCCGACATCCA
>DASQLG010000093.1:0-17943 GCA_035630115.1 Microbacterium sp.
GAGTGGTGGTGGCTGTACGCCCTCGGCATCCTCATCTTCATGACGATCATGCCGATCGCCGAGGCGGCTGAGCAGACGATCATCCAGCGGGTCGTGCCCTTCGAGAAGCAGGGGCGGGTCTTCGGCTTCGCGGCCAGCGTCGAATCGGCCGCCGCCCCGATCTCCGCGTTCATCGTGGGCCCGATCGCGCAGTTCTGGCTGATTCCCTTCATGGAGTCCACGCAGGGCCAGGACGCCTTCGGCTGGCTGCTCGGCGACGGAGATGCGCGGGGAATCGCGCTGGTCTTCCTCCTCGCGAGCGCGGTGCTGCTGGTCGTCGTGCTCCTCGCATTCGCGTCACGTCCGTATCGCCGACTCGCGGCGGCCTACGACGCGGCACCGCCCTCCCTGGAGACCGTCAACGCACACGATGCCGAGGCTGCGGATTCGTCCGGGACGGATGCCGCACCCGGCGCTCCATCGGAGCAGCCGGCCGCTGCGCAGACAGAGGAACTGAGCACTCGCGTGGGCTGAGCACGCACGCCCTCCGTCCCGCAGAGTGTGTCAGGCTCGCAGGATGGACGCGCAGAATCCGTACGCCTCACGACCCTGGCTGACCGCGTACGCGCCGGGAGTTCCCGAGTCGATCGACGAGGTCACCCAGACCCTTTCGGACATGATCGAGGCGAGCATCGCCCGCTACGGCACGGCGACGGCGTTGGAGTTCTTCGGTGCGACGACCGAGTACGGCGAGCTCGGCGAGCAGGTCGACCGGGCCGCCGAAGGGCTGCGGCGGCTCGGAGTCACGCATGGCGACCGGGTGGCGATCGTCCTTCCCAACTGCCCCCAGCACGTCGTCGCGTTCTACGCCATCCTCCGGCTCGGAGCGATCGTCGTCGAGCACAATCCGCTGTACACCGCGCGCGAGCTGCGGCACCAGTTCGAGGACCACCAGGCGCGCTTCGCGGTCGTCTGGGACAAGGTCTACGAAACCGTCGACGGTTTCCCGGCCGACCTGAAGCTCCAGCGCATCGTGAGCGTCGACATCACCGAGGCCATGCCGTGGACCACCCGCATCGCCCTGCGGCTGCCCATCGCGAAGGCGCGGGCAGCCCGCGCCCAGCTGACCGCGACGCCGAAGGCACGCCGCGTGCTCACCTGGCACAAGCTCGTGGACGGCAGGCGGCTGGGCCGGCGGCATCCGCGTCCTTCCCTCGACGACATCGCACTTCTGCAGTACACGAGCGGCACGACCGGCACCCCCAAGGGAGCGATCCTCACACACCGCAACCTGCGGGCCAACGCGATGCAGGGGCGTGCATGGGTGCCGGGGCTGCTCGAGGGCGAGGAGACGTTCTACGGGGTGCTCCCGCTCTTCCACGCGTACGGGATGACCTTGTGCCTCACATTCGCCATGAGCATCGGCGCGAAGCTCGTCCTGTTCCCGAAGTACGACGCCACGCTCGTGGCGGACGCCGCGAAGAAGAGCCCGCCCACCTTCCTGCCTGCGGTACCGCCCATCTACGACCAGCTCGCCCGTGCGGCCGAGCACGGCACGGTCGACCTCAAGAGCGTGCGGTTCGCGATCTCGGGGGCCATGAGCCTGCCGGTCGACACGGTGGCTCGCTGGGAGGAGGCGACGGGCGGTCTGCTCGTCGAGGGGTACGGCATGACCGAGACCTCGCCGGTCGCGCTCGGCAACCCGATCGGGCCGTCGCGGCGCCCGGGCACCGTCGGCGTGCCGTTCCCGAGCACCGACATCCGCGTGGTCGACCCTGCCGACGCGAGTGCGGATCGCCCGTTCGGAGAGTCGGGTGAACTGCTCATCCGCGGTCCCCAGGTTTTCCAGGGGTATTGGCGGCGGCCGAACGAGACGGCGGAGACGCTGCTCCCGGGCGGGTGGGTGCGCACCGGCGACATCGTCACCGTCTCGCCCGACGGATTCGTGACGGTGGTCGACCGGCTCAAGGAGATCATCATCACGGGGGGGTTCAACGTCGCCCCGACCGAGGTCGAGGAGGCGCTGCAGGGTCACCCCGATGTCGCCGAGGCCGCCGTCGTCGCTCTCCCTCGCAAGGGCGGCGAAGAGGTCGTGGCCGCCGTCGTGCTGCGCGAGGGCGCGGCGCTGGATCCGGAGGCCCTGCGCGACTACTGCCGGCAGCACCTGGCGGCGTACAAAGTGCCGCGCAGGTACTTCGAGGTGGATGAGCTGCCCCGCTCGCTCATCGGCAAGGTGCTGCGCCGTCAGGTTCGCGAGCAGCTGCTGCGCGAGGCGTAGGGAGCCGTTTCCCGGGGAACCCGCCCCGACAAACCACTTTTCGTGTGAGACGACGCGCGCGGCAGTGGGTCTGAGCGTGAAAGTGGTTTGTCGGCGCGGCCGGACGTCAGAGTTCGGGAGTGCGCGGCGGTGCCGTGCGCCGCTGCCGCAGCGACTCGAAGCCCGCCGCCCACCGCAGCAGCTCGCTGTCGGCGTACGCGGGCCCCGCGAACGTGAGGCCGACCGGCATCCCGATGTCGGCCATCGTGCCCATCGGCACCGTCACCGTGGGGATGCCGAGGTGCCGGATGGCGAGGTTGCCGTTTGCGACCCAGACGCCGTTGCGCCACGCGCCGACGGCGGACTCCTCGTTCACGTCGGCATCGGCGCGACCGACGTCGGCGACCGCGGGGAAGACGACCGCGTCGAGGCCGAGGCTCAGCATCCACTCCTCGAGATCGATGCGACGGGTGCGCTCGAGCCCCTCGAGCCCGGCGCGGATCAGCTCGGCCCGCCGCCCTTCGAGCGGATCGGTCACGCCCTCGGCGCGTGCTCGCGTGACGTACTCGGAGATGTCGAGATCGAAAGAGCCATAGCGGTCGGGGAGGGCGCCGTCCGGATGCGGGAAGATCATCGGCCCGTCCACCTCGGCGAGCGACGATTGCCCCGGCTGACCGTTCGCGGCCAGGAAGTCGTGCCACGACCACATCGACATTTCCCAGATCTCGACGTCGAAATAGGCGGTCGGCACGATGCCGCGATCGAAGATCGACGGCGCCCCTTCGCGGTCTGCTTCGTAATTGCTGACGACGGGAAAGTCGACGAGCACGACCTCCGCCCGGGCTGCCTCAAGGTCGGCGCGCGCCTGCGCCCAGAGGTCGAGCATGGCCGGGCGAGGCTCGATCCGCTGCCCGGTCGAGGCGCCGATTCCCGGCCCCGTGCCGGCATCCGGATCCTGACCGATATACATCGCCGGGATGCCGAACCTCTTGCCCGCGAGACTCGTCGCGGCATCCGCGGCCAGAGCGGGATACGACGCGGGTCGCACAGCGGACGCGCGGGGGATCGGAACCCAGGGCTGCGTGCGCCACAGATCGCCCCGGGTATCGGGGTCGTCTGCCACCATCACGTCGAGCACCTCGAGCAGGTCGGCCATCGTGCGGGTGTGCGGCACGACGACGTCCATGGTCGGCACGAGCGGCCAGTTGCCGCGCACCGAGATCACCCCCCGCGAGGGCGTGTAGGCGCAGAGCGCGTTGTTCGAGGCCGGAGCCCGGCCGCTCGACCACGTCTCCTCCCCGAGTCCGAATGCGGCGAAGGATGCCGCCGTCGCCGTGCCCGATCCGTTCGACGAGCCCGACCCGAAGGCGGAGGTGAGGTAGTCGGCGTTGTACGGACTCTCGGCGCGGCCGTGGAGCCCGCGCTGCATACCGCCGTTGGCCATCGGCGGCATGTTGGTCAGGCCGATGAAGACGCATCCGGCGTCGCGCAGCCGCTCGATCGAGAACGCATCGCGTCGGGCGACGAGGTCGGCGAACGCGGGAGAGCCCGACGCCACCGTCATGCCGCGCACCATGTAGCTGTCCTTGGCGGTGTAGGGGATGCCGTCGAGCGGTCCGAGGGTCGTGCCCTCACGCCGCCGCCGGTCCGAAGCCTCTGCGTCGGCGCGCGCGTCGGGGTTCAGCTCCACAAGGGCGTTGAGGCGTATGCCGTTCCGGTCATATGCCTCGATGCGCGCGAGGTAGGTCGCGACGAGCGCGACGCTCGTGGTCGCGCCTGACTCGAGCGCGGCGCGGAGCTGGGGGATGGTCGCCTCGGCGACGGGGAATCGGCGGGTCGTCACGCGAACCGCTCGGTTGTCTGAGCGCCCTGGCGCTGCACACGGTCGACGATCGGGAGGTAGGTCGAGGGCTGCTGCTGGGTGATGCAGTGAATGCCGCCACCCCGTGCCAGGACGGGCCGTGCGTCGATGGTCACCACCTCGCGACCGTAGGCGTCGGCGAGGATGCCCGCCGCCCGGGAGTCCGCCTCGGGTTCGCCGTAGCCGCATGCGATCACCCCGCCATTGACGACCAGGTGGTTGGCGTAATTCCAGTCGACATAGCCGTCCTCGTCGCGGAGGGTCCGCGGGGCGGGGAGATCGATGAACTCGAGACGCCGGCCCGCCGCATCCGTCGCCTCTTCCAGAACAGCGCGAATCCGGCGCACGACGGAGTGATCGGGGTGCGACGGGTCGTCCTGCCAGTGCTGCAGCACGACGCCGGGGCGCGCGAACGATGCCACCATGTCGACATGGCCGCGTGTGCCGCCGGACTCGTAGTCTCGCGTGAGGCCGCTCGGCAGCCAGATGAAGGTCGTCGCCCCGAGGGTCCGGTGCAGCTCCCACTCGACGCGCTCCTTCGTGGCGTAGGGGTTGCGCCGCGGGTCGAGCTGCACGGTCTCCGTGAGCAGCACAGTGCCTTCGCCGTCCACCTGGATGGCGCCGCCCTCATTGACGAGCGCAGACGGAAGGTGCACCGCGCCCGCGGACTGGGCCACCAACCCCGCGATCTTGTCGTCGCGTTCCCAGGTTGCCCACGCGTTCGCGCCCCAGCCGTTGAAGGTCCAGTCGACCGCCCCGAGCACACCGTCGTCGCCGACGACGAAGGTGGGTCCGATATCGCGCATCCAGAAGTCGTCGAGTGGAGCCTCGAGCAGATCGACCTCCGCCGAGAGCCGGCGTCGGGCCTCGGCCACTGCGGACGGGTCGACCACCATCGTGACCGGCTCGAAGCCGGCAGCCGCATTCGCGACCGCTGCCCAGGCGTCGCGGGCCTCGTCGGCCGAGGTCGCGTCGTCGCCGAGTGTGTTGCCCGCGCGGGGGAAGGCCATCCAGATGCGCTCCTGCGGCGCGAACTCGGCGGGCATGGTCCAGGTCATCGGATGCTCCTCACGGGCTCGCCGTCAGCGGCGATGCTCTCATCCTGGTGCGTGCTGTCGGCTGGCGCACCCGTTCAGCGCGTGAGCGAGTAGAACCGGAAGGACGCGAAGTCCTCGATGGGGAGGATCTCGAGATCGGCGAACCCCGCTTCGCGGGCGTAGCCGCGCAGGATCTCGGGCCGCATGACCGTGCCGGTGCCCACGCTCGGGCTGTACGACAGGCTGTCCGGCAGGCACACGAACAGGCTGTATGCGTACATGAGCCGGTCGACGTCGTCGCCGGGCGCCGCGAAGGTCTCGGCGACCGCTTCGTCCATCACGATCACCGGACCGTCGTCACCGACCGCCAGCCGCATCGCCGCCAGCACATCGACTGGTCGGGGCATGTCGTGGATGCACTCGAACGCGAACGCGGCGTCGTATCGCCCGAAGGAGGAGAGCGCGTCGCCGTCGGCGTTGTGGAAGCGAACGCGATCGGCGACCCCCGCCCGTGCGGCGTTGGCGCGCGCGAGCTCGATCGACGGGTCATCCACGTCGAAGCCGTCGACGTGCAGGTCGGGGTAGGCCCGGGCCAGGGCGATCGACGACCACCCCGCGCCGGTGCCGACATCGGCGATGCGCGCCCCGGGGCGGGTGAGCACGGAGTGGACGCCCTCCACCAGGGCGAATGCGCGCGGGAGCTCGTCGAACCACGGCCGGTTGACATCGGCCTGCGCCTCACGCGCGTCGGCGCCGAAGTCCGCCCAGCTGACACCCGCGCCCGTGCGGTAGGCGGTGAGCAGGTCGGGCAGCGCGGGACCGACGGCGCCGAACATCCGCGCCACCGGTGCGAGGTAGTTGAGGCTGCTCTCGTCGGTGAGCACCTCGGCGGCGCCGGCCGGCAGGCGGAAGCGGCGGTCCGCGACGGAGCCGTCCAGGCCCTCGACGTGGAGCACGCCGGTCACGGCCTGCTGCTCGAGCCACTCGCGGGCATAGCGTGCGGAGGTTCCGGTGCGCTCGGCGAGCTGTGCCGCAGTGCTCGGTCCTTCCGCCGCGAGGCTCCGGTACCAGCCGAGTCGGTCGCCGAGGTGCGCGGCGAGGATGTCGGCGTAGCCGAGCGCGGAGGCGAACATCCTCTCGGCGAACGCCCCCGCCGTGGGTTCGTCCTCGGCCGCCGCAGCATCGTCGGGCACAGCATCCTCCGGAGTCGCAGGCGACATCGCATCTCCCCTCAGCCGATGAGTCGCTCCCAGCCGTCGCCGTCGGCATGCTCGAAGATCAGGTTCGTCTCGGTGTGCGCCACAGCGGGATGTCCGGTGAGGTGGGCCAGCACGAACTCCCGCAGCTCCGATGCGTCTCGCGCGATCACGTGGAGCAGGAAGTCGTCGGCGCCGGCCATGTGGAACAGGCTCAGCACGCCCGGGAGGCTCGGCGCCGCGCGGCGGAACGCCTCGATCTCCTCGCGCGCGTGCTTGACGAGGCGGATCGCGATGAGCGCCTGCACGGTCGCGCCGAGCGCAAGCGGGTTGAGATCCACCCGATACCGGCGGATCACGCCGCTCGTCTGGAGCCTCCGCAGGCGCAGCGAGACCGTCGACTCGGCGATGCCGAGAGTGGAGGCGAGGGAAGCTCCGGATGCCCGTGCGTTCGCCGTCAGCGCGCGCAGCAGCGCCCGGTCTGTCCGGTCGAGATTAAGGACCTGCGTCATGGGGCCCCCTCGCCGCACGATGGATGTAGCTTCTTCGATCAAGAGTACGCCTGTGGCGGCATCCTTCAAGGTCGATTGCCGTCGAAGAAAGTTTCTGCTGTTCTGGTCGGCATGGACAAGAGGCACCACCGGCTCGAGACCCGCGCCGTGCACGCAGGGATGGCGGGCCTTCGCGAGAGCGGCGCGCACGTTCCCCCGATCGACTTCTCGACCACCTACCCGCTGCCCGACGTCGACACCGGCGGCCTCGCGTACGAGGAGCTTTCGACGGGCCACGACCTGGCTCCCGGGCGCAGCGCCGTCTACCAGCGGCTGTGGCAGCCCGGGGTCGCCCGGTTCGAGGACGCCCTGGCCGACCTCGAGGCGACCGAGGGGGCAGTCGCCTTCGCGAGCGGCATGGCGGCGCTGACCGCGTGTCTGATCGCCTCGGTCACCGCCGGCCGGCCACACGTGGTCGCGGTGCGCCCCCTCTACGGCGGCACCGATCACGTCCTCGAGAGCGGTCTGCTCGGAACGAGCGTCACGTGGGCGGGTGTCGACGGCATCGCCGAGGCGATCCGGCCCGACACCGGGCTGGTCATCGTCGAGACTCCCGCCAACCCGACCCTCGAACTCGTCGACCTGGCGGAGGTCGTCGCCGCGGCGGGAGAGGTCCCCGTGCTCGTGGACAACACGTTCGCCACGCCCGTCCTCCAGCAGCCCGCGCGGCACGGCGCCACGCTCGTGCTCCACAGCGCGACGAAGTACCTCGGCGGCCACGGGGATGTCATGGGCGGTGTCGTCGCGACCGACGCAGACTGGGTGCAGAGGCTCCGTCAGGTGCGTGCCCTCACCGGTGGACTGCTGCATCCGATGGCGGCGTATCTGCTGCACCGCGGCCTGCGCACGCTTCCGCTCCGCGTGCACGCTCAGCAGGCGACGGCCCAGATGCTCGCCGAACGCATCAGCGCACACCCCGCGGTGGCTCGCGTGTTCTATCCGGGCATGCCCGGGCAGGACCCGAAAGGCCTTCTCGGCACACAGCTCGCCGGACCGGGATCGATCGTCGCGATCGAGCTCGCGGGCGGCTACGACGCAGCGGCCCGGTTCACCGAGGCGTGCGAACTGATCGAGCACGCCGTCTCTCTCGGAGGCATCGACTCTCTCGTGCAGCACCCCGCCTCGCTCACGCATCGTCCGGTCGCCGGGCACGCCAAGCCCGGCGCCGGCATCGTCCGGCTCTCGGTCGGCCTCGAACACGTCGACGACCTGACCGACGACGTCATGGTGGCGCTGGCTGCTGCGGACGCAGACACGACAGTGGATGCCGCAGCCACGGTGTTCGCCGGCATCCGCTGAACGCAACCTCGCACCGCCTTCGGCCCCGTCACCCTCGCCCGTGGCGGGGCCGGCGCGCCCGGTCGCTAGCACGTCTCACGCGCCTGATCCAGTGCCTCGCCGACGGCGCCACGGCGGGGCTATCGTCGCGCTCGAGATCGATCGCGAGTCGGACCGCACGGAAGGACCACGATGACGAGCAGTCCGTCCCTGAGACTCGGAAGGTAGCCGCGTGGACGAGTCCGAGCATGAGATCGCTGATCGCGTGGCGACCACTCATCCGCTCGATGAGTGGCTTCGCAGTCTCGCCCAGGCAACTGGCGCCCCGGGAGGCGGTGCCGCGTCCGGGGTGATGCTCGCCGTGTCTGCGGCGCTGCTGCGCATGGTGGCGGGCTACAACCCGGAAGAGGGCCGCGCCGCGGCGAGCGCCGAGCGTCTCATCGTCCTGCGTCAGGAGGCGCTGCGCGCGGCGGAGCAGGATGGGGTGCGCAGTGCCGAGCTCGGCTCTGCCATGGCAGAGCCGAACGAGGGTCCTCGGCGGGACCGCGCGATCGTGCAGGCGGCGATCGGCGGCGCCGCATCGTCGGTCGCGCTCGGCCGCGTCGGAGTGGCGCTGGTGGACGAACTGCACGCCCTGGCCGACATCACGAGCGCAGCCCTGGCCGCCGACCTTGTCGTGGCCGCGGAGGCGCTCGCGGCCGGGATCGGGGGCGCGTCGATCAACCTGCGCGCCGATCTCCGGTTGGCGGACCAGCACGGAGGGGGCGCCAGCACCGCCGGCCGGTTCGCTGCCGACGCCAGGGCCCTCCGGACGGCTCGGGACGCGGCGACCGCCGTCGCCGCGGAGCAGTCCGCGCGGTTCGGCCCGCTCTGAGCCGGCCGGATGCCGACACACGAAACGCGGACGCAACAGTTTTGGGCGACACTGTGGGAATGTCCACAAAGGTCTCGCTCACGCACTACACCGGGTACACGTTCGCCCGACCGGTGAATGTCACGCCCCACGTCGTGCGTCTCAGGCCCGCTCCGCACTCCCGCACGCCGATCGAGGCCTACTCGCTCGAAGTCAGCCCGGCGAACCACTACATCAACTGGCAGCAGGACCCGTTCGGCAACTGGGTGGCCCGGCTCGTGTTCCCCGAGCGGATCGATCACCTCACGATCACGGTGAGCCTCGTGGCCGACCTCATGGTGATCAACCCCTTCGACTTCTTCATCGAGGAGTACGCCGAGTACTTCCCGTTCGAGTACGAGCCGAGCCTCAAGGCCGACCTCGCGCCGTACCTTCGGCCGGTCGACGACAGCGAGCAGGCCGGCATCTGGAAAGAGTCGCTGCCGCCACTTCCCGAGAACGGGATCGCGACCGTGCAGTTCCTCGCCGGTGTCAACTCGGCCGTGCACCGCGACGTCGCCTACGACGTCCGCATGGAGGCAGGTGTGCAGACGCCCGACGAGACGCTGCAGCGCGCGATCGGATCTTGCCGCGACAGCGCCTGGCTGCTCGTCAGCCTGCTGCGCAAGTACGGCCTGGCCGCCCGATTCGTGTCGGGTTACCTCGTGCAGCTCGCCGCAGATCAGAAAGCCCTCGACGGGCCGAGCGGCACCGAGGTCGACTTCACCGACCTGCACGCGTGGACAGAGGTCTACATCCCGGGGGCGGGCTGGGTCGGCATGGACCCGACCAGCGCCCTGTTCGCGGGGGAGGGGCATATCCCGCTCAGCGCGACGCCGCATCCGTCCAGCGCCGCTCCGATCGAGGGGAGCACCGAGCCGGTCGAGGTGACGTTCGACTTCCGCAACGAAGTGATCCGCATCCACGAGGACCCCCGCACGACCAAGCCCTACACCGACCGCCAGTGGGCGCGCATCGACGCGCTCGGCGGTGCGGTCGACGAGCGCCTGCGTGACGGTGACGTGCGCCTCACGATGGGCGGCGAGCCGACGTTCGTCGCGCTGGATGACGCGACGAGCGCGGAGTGGAACACGGATGCCGACGGCGAGCACAAGCGCGAGCTCGCCGGCATCCTCGCGGAGCGGCTGCGCGCCACCTACGCGCTCGGCGGGGTCGTCCATCGCGGGCAGGGCAAGTGGTATCCGGGCGAACCGCTGCCGCGGTGGAACATCGCGATGCAGTGGCGCACCGACGGCGAGCCCCTGTGGCAGGACCCCGACCTGCTCGCCGATCCGTGGGGGACGGATGCCGACACCGATGCGCGCTCGAACGCCGAGGCGCTCGGCCGCGCGGTCACGGCGCTGCTCGGCATCCCGGATCGTCGGCTGCTGCCGGCCTACGAGGATCCGTTCGCCGAGATCGCCGCGGAGATCCGCCGGCCCGAGGGGCCGCGCCCCGACCTGGACGAGGCCGCCGGCGTGGATGTGGCCGAGCTGGATCGCACCGTCAGCACGGAGACGGGGTGGGTGCTGCCGCTGACGACCGAGGAGGAGTGGACCAGCCCGGCGTGGAGCTTCCGCCGCGGGAGGCTTGTGCTGATCCCCGGGTCGAGCGCGGTCGGGCTGCGCCTGCCCCTCGACTCGATCTCGTGGGAAGACCCCGAACACCCGGGTGAGCCGTCGTACCTCGAGGCCGGACCGCCGCTTTCTCCCGGCATCCCGAAGGTCACCGTCGTCGACCCGAAGGACGCCCGCACGACCGCCCTCACGTTCGAGGCGCGTGACGGGTACGTGCACGTCTTCCTTCCGCCGACGGTCACGCTCGAGGCATACTGCGACCTGCTGCACGTGATCGAGCAAGCCGCGGGGCTGACCCGCTGCCGACTCGTGCTCGAGGGGTACGGCCCCCCGCCCGACGCGCGTCTGACCCAGCTGGTCGTCACGCCCGACCCCGGCGTCATCGAGGTCAACGTGCAGCCCACGTCGTCGTGGGACGACCTGCGTCACCTGACGGTGACGCTGTACGAGGAAGCGCGGCAGAGCCGGCTCGCCACGGAGAAGTTCGATCTGGACGGACTGCACACCGGCACCGGCGGTGGCAACCACATCACGCTCGGCGGAATCCAGCCGGTCGATTCACCGCTGCTGCGCCGGCCCGACCTTCTGGCGAGCTTGATCACCTACTGGCAGCGGCACCCGAGCCTCTCCTACCTGTTCTCGGGACGATTCATCGGTCCCACCAGCCAGGCGCCCCGGTTCGACGAAGGCCGCCCCGAAGCGGTGTACGAGATGGAGATCGCACTGCAGGAGATCCGCCGGCTCACCTCCTCGGCGCGCGAACAGGGCGAGGAGTCCTCGCCCTGGCTCATCGACCGGGCGCTGCGACACCTTCTCACCGACCTCACCGGCAACACCCACCGCGCCGAATTCTGCATCGACAAGCTGTACAGCCCGGACTCGAGCCGTGGAAGGCTCGGGCTGCTCGAGCTGCGCGGGTTCGAGATGCCGCCGCATCCGCAGCTCGCCCTTGTCCAGGCCCTGCTGGTACGCAGCCTGGTGGCCATGTTCTGGGACAAGCCGCACACCGCGCCGCTGGTGCGGTGGGGCACGCGCCTGCACGAGGACTTCCTCCTGCCCGCGGGTGCCGCTGCCGACATCGGCGAGATCGTCGGCGACCTGCGCGAGCACGGCATTTCGTTCGAAGCCGAATGGCTGGACGCGTTCACCGAATTCCGCTTTCCGCGCATCGGCATGACCCACCTCGCCGGCGGCATCGAGCTGGAGCTCCGGCAGGCGATCGAGCCGTGGAACGTGCTGGGCGAAGAGGTCACCGAGGGCGGCACCGCGCGGTACGTGGACTCGTCGGTGGAGCGGGTCCAGGTGAAAGTGGCCGGACTCGATCCGCGCACCCACCTCGTGACGTGTCAGAGTGTTCCCGTGCCACTGACGTCGACCGGTCGCGCCGGCGAGTACTACGCCGGTGTGCGCTACCGCGCCTGGCAGCCGTGGTCGGCCCTTCACCCGTCCATCCCGGTGCACGCTCCCCTTGTGTTCGACGTGGTCGACATCGAGTCGGGGGTGAGCGTCGGCGGGGCGACCTACCACGTCGTCCACCCCGGCGGCCGGTCGTACGACCACCCGCCGATCAACTCGAACGAGGCCGAGGCACGGCGCGCGAGCCGGTTCGACCCGCACGGGCACACCGGCGGCCGTCTCGACGTCGCGGTGCTGCGCGAATCGGCGCGCCGTGCGTTCAGCCCGGACTACCCGCACACCCTCGACCTGCGCAGGGTTCCGGTCGAGTGAGCCTGCCCACATGAGTCTGCTCCGCGACTATGCGGCCTCGATCGCGCAGCCGACGCTGCCGTTCGCGCCGGGACCGGGTGCGCGGTTCGACGAGGTCGTCGGGCCCGACGGCGGGCTGCGGCCGGCCTGGAAGGGCATGGCGGCGATCGCGGTCGACCTGACCTCCGCCGAGCTCGGTCGCATCGACGGCGAGATCACGACGCTCCTCGCCGACGACGGGGCGACCTACGGCACCCCGGCGGCGGGCTCACAGCCCTGGCAGCTCGACCCGATGCCTCTCGTGCTGGATGCCGCGACGTGGGCTCGCTTGGAGGTGGGACTCGCGCAGCGCACCGAACTGCTCAATGCCCTTCTCGCCGACATCTACGGCGAGCAGCGGCTGCTCGCCGACGGTGTGATCCCGGCGGCCGTCGTCTTCGGCCACGCCGGTTACACGCGGCCCATCGCTCGCGCGCGCGGCTTCGACCCGAATCCGCTCATCCTCTCCAGCACCGACCTCGGGCGGGATGTCGACGGAGAGTGGCGGGTCCTCACCGACCGCGTTCAAGCACCCTCGGGCCTGGGCTTTGCGATGGAGAACCGGCGCGTGCTGTCGCGCGTCCTGCCGGAGCTCTACGAGGAGGCCGGTCTCCACCGCATGGAGCCGTATTTCTCAGCCCTGCGCTCGGCTCTGCTGCAGGCTGCTCCCGTCGACATCGCCGATCCGCGGGTCGTCGTGCTTTCTCCCGGCACGCACTCCGAAACAGCGTACGACCAGGCCTTCATCGCGAACATCCTGGGCTTCCCCCTCGTGCAGGGCGAAGACCTCGTGGTTCTCGACGGCTGGGTCTGGATGAAGCCGGCTGGCTTCCCGCAGCACCCGCCGCACGAGCGCGTCGACGTGATCCTGCGTCGCGTGGATGCCGAATGGTGCGACCCGCTCGAGCTGCGGTCCGGATCGCAGCTCGGCGTGACCGGACTCACGGAGGTCGTCCGGCGTGGGCGCGTGCGTCTGGTCAACGGGCTGGGCGCCGGCGTGCTGGAGAACCCGGGTCTCATGCCGTTCATGCCGGCCGTCTGCGAGCGACTGCTCGGCGAGCAGCTGCGTCTGCCGTCGGTCTCCACGCAGTGGTGCGGTGACCCGGACGGGCTCGACGCGGTGCTCGAAGCCGTCAGGAGCGACCGGTCCAGGGTCATCGTGCGCGAGATCGACGGCCGTGCCGCGGATCTCGCCGAGCTCGGCTCCGCCGAGCTGCGCAACCGGATCCTCTCGGCTCCGCACCGTTTCGTCGGGCAGGAGCGGATGCCGCTGTCGCAGGCGCCGTCGTGGGGCGACGCCGGTCGGGCTTCGGGCCGGGCGAAGCCCAATCCGCTCGTCCTGAGGGCGTTCACCGTCCGCGACGGGGTGATCTACCGACCGCTCGTCGGTGGCCTCGCCACTCTCGTCGACGATCGGAAGGCCGCCCCGAGTACGAAGGATGTCTGGGTGCTCAAGGGCGCAACGGGCGATCCCGACCAGGGCATCGTCGAAGTCGCGCCGATACCCCTCGCCCGTGCGGTGCCCGTGCTGTCGCCGCGCGCCGTGGAAGACATGTTCTGGTCTGGCCGCTACACCGAGCGCGCAGAAGACCTGGTCCGCCTGGTCATCACCTCGAGCGCCTACAAGGAGCAGCTCGACTACAGCTCGACGACGCAGGGCGGGGCGGCGCTGGAAGCGCTCCTCGGCGTCTCGCAGCGGCTGTGCGGCACGCGGTGGCTCGACCACGATCTCGAGCAGCGCTCGCTGCTGCTGGATGTGGACCGGGCAGGCTCGGCCGCCCACTCGCTCGAGCGGCTGCGCGACGCGCTCGAGGGCGTGCGCGATCAGCTGTCGGGCGACACTTGGAGGGCGTTCGGCAGCACCGATCGGGCGATGAAGGCGCTGCGGGGATCGAGCCGACCGCAGATCGCCGAGTCGGCCAGTCGCATGCTCGGCGGCATCCTGTCGCTCCAGGGCGTGACCGCCAACATGATGCGCGATGACGGCTGGCATGCGATCGAGGCCGGGCGCTACCTCGAGCGCTCTCTGCAGGTGTGCACACTGCTCGCGGCGACAGCGACGGTCTCGCTCGGGGTGGGGGTGGAGCGCGCGGTTCTCGGCGGCGTGCTGATGGCGGCCGAGAGCTCGGTCACCCACCGCCGCCGTTTCCGCGGCAACGTCCGCGTCCCCGACGTGCTCGAGCTGCTCCTCACCGACCCGGACAACCCGCGCTCGATCGCCTTCTCGCTCGCGCGGCTGCGTTTCCACCTGTCGAGACTGGCGGCATCGACCGGTTCCACGCGGCCCGAGCGCCTGCTCGAGCACCTCGAAGACGCCTTGGAGGCGGCCGACATCGCCGCGCTCACGGCGCGCACCGATGGGCACCGGCCGCGCCTGGAGGAGTTCCTCGCCGACACGCACTCCCAGTTGCACCGACTCGGCGATGCGATCGTCCATCTGCATTTCGCCGCCGGGCCTCTGCCGCAGCCGCTCTCGTCCCTGTCGTTGACCGAGGTGGTGGGGATCTCGTGATGAAGTACCGCGTCTCTCACCGCACCACGTACTCCTACGACGACGACGTGAGCAGCAGCTACGGTCTCGCGCGGTGCCGTCCGCGCGAGCTTCCGTGGCAGGAGGTCACATCGCGCACCGTGACCATCGACCCGGCGCCGGGCGACATCACCGACGACGTCGACTGCTACGGAAACGTCGTCTCGTACTTCCACGTCACCGAACCGCACGTGCGCCTGACGATCGACGCGCTCAGCGAAGTCACGGTCGTGCCCACGGAGTACGACGCCGACGCCCTCGCCCAGCCGTGGGAGCGGGCGCGCCCGCTGATGCACCCGACGGCGTCGCGCGGCGCATGGGCGGCGACCGATTTCGCCCTCGAGTCGGCGAAGGCGGCCCACGTCGACGCCGCGCGGGAGTACGGCGCGGCATCCCTCACGCCCGGTCGTCCGATCGGCGAAGCCGTCACCGATCTCATGCACCGGATCAAGACCGACTTCCACTACGACAAGACGGCCACGACCGTCACGAGCACGGTCGCCGACGTGATCGAGCAGCGTGCCGGCGTGTGCCAGGATTTCGCGCACCTCGCGCTCGCGTGCCTGCGAAGTCACGGAGTGGCGGCACGATACGTGAGCGGATACCTCGCCACCCGGCGCACTCCGGGCAAGCCGCGGCTCGTCGGCGCGGACGCCTCGCACGCATGGGTGGCGGCGTGGCTTCCCGGCTCGGATCAGTGGCTCGCATTCGACCCGACGAACGACCAGTGGGTCTCGGACCGGCACGTGACGGTGGCATGGGGCCGAGACTACGGCGATGTCCCACCCGTGAAAGGCGTGATCTTCACCGAGGCGAAGAAGTCGACGCTGCGTGTGGCGGTCGACGTTGCACCACTCGAGGAGCCGCCGCAAGGGTGAGGTTCCCTCGTCCGGAGTGTGCAAGCCTGAGCGGGTGAAATCGTACCGATGCCGCGTCTGCAGCAGCCCGCTCTACTTCGAGAACTCGATCTGCGTCTCGTGCGGCGTCGGCCTCGGCTACTCCCGCGACGAGGGCGAGATCGTGCCGGTCGGACTCGACGGTCGGTACGTCGACGCGTCCGGGCTGATCTGGCACGTGTGCCGCAACCTGAACCTCTCGGGCTGCACGTGGCTCGCCCCCCTGGAGGGCGGGCAGTGCTTCAGCTGCTCGCTGACGCGGACGCGCCCGAACGACGCGGACGTCGCGGGGGTGGGCAACTTCCCGGTCGCCGAGCGGGCGAAGCGACATCTGATCGTCGAACTCGACACTCTCGGCTTCCCCGTCACGGGAAAGGATGCCGCGATCGGCGGCGATCCGGTGAACGGCCTGTGCTTCGACCTGCTGTCGAGCACGGATCGCAGTGTCGTCATCGGGCACGACGACGGGGTGATCACGATCGACCTCGCTGAGAGCGACCCGGCCTACCGGGAGCGTCTGCGCGGCGAGCTGGATGAGCCGTACCGCACGATGCTGGGTCACTTCCGGCACGAAGTCGGGCACTACTACGAATGGCAGCTCGTCGAGGTGGCAGGCGATCCGGAGCGCCTCGAGCGCGCGCGTGAGCTGTTCGGCGACGAGACCCTCGACTATCAGGCCGCCATCGATCGCCATTACGCCCAAGGAGCGCCGGCGGGGTGGGAGCTGACCCACCTCACCCACTACGCCACGATGCACCCGTACGAGGACTTCGCCGAGACCTGGGCGCATTTCCTGCACATCTGCGACACGATCGAGACGGCATCCGAGTACGGGCTCACCGCCGTCGCGGGCGTGGACGCGTTCTCGCATTTCCGCGACCTCGTCACGGGGGTGTGGGTTCCGATGTCCTCCGCGCTGAACATGATCAACCGGTCGATGGGCAAGGACGACCTGTACCCGTTCGTCATCCCGTCGCCCGTGCTCGACAAACTCGAGTTCGTCGCGTCCCTGCGCGGCGCGGGTCGCGCCTGAGGTCAGGCCGGGAGGGGTCACGCGTCCGCGGGGTCCCAGCCTCAGGCCTCCGACAGGATGCGCTCGATCACCGCACGGGCCTTCCGGCTTTCGCCTTCCGGGTCGTGCGAGCCGGTGTCGCCGGCGGCGACCAGCATCGCCTTCCACAGTGCCCAGGCGCGACCGCGCGCCCAGACCGCGTCATCCCACGGGAGGGCCGTGCGGAAGGTGGCCCGCGCCGGAGCGTCGAACATCGTCCAGGCGATCGCCAGATCGCATGCCGGGTCGCCCATGCCCGATGTGCCGAAGTCGATCACGGCGGCCAACCGACCACCGCGCAGCAGCAGATTGCCGTGGGCGATGTCGCCGTGGAACCACACCGCTGGCGCGGTGATCTCGGTGCTCAGCGCGGCCTCCCACACCCGCCGCGCGGCGTCGACGTCGATCACGCCGTCGAGTCGGCCGATGCAGCGCCGCACGTCGTCGTCGTACACCCGCGGGTGGGCGCCGCGCCAGAAGCTGTGCGTGCCGGCGAGCGGCCCGTCCGGCGTCTGCACCCCGGCCAGCGCCCGAAGGAAGGCGGCGGTGTCGCGGGCGAACCCCGTGAGATCGTCGATCGGCGCGTCACCGGCCGGGCGGCCGTCGATCCAGCGGTACACCGACCACGGCCGGGGGAACTCCGCCGTCGGCTCGCCGAGTCCGACCGGCTCGGGGATCTCGAGCGGCAGGTTCGCCGCCAGGACCGGCAGCCAGCGCTGCTCCTTCGCCACGGCCTCGACATAGCCGTCGGCGCTCGGGAGTCGCACGAGCAGCTCGTTCCCGAGCCGGAAGGTGCGGTTGTCCCAGCCGCCGGGACGCACCTGGCGGATCGGCAGGTCGGACCAGCGCGGGAACTGCTCGTCGATCAGCCGTCCTACCAGGGCGTCGTCGATGGTCATGCGATGGTCCTCCGTCGCGCGGTGGCGGCGCGAAGTGCACCGGGCGCACGAAAGGGCGCCGACGGATGCCGTGCACCCGTCGACGCCCTCGAGAAGGTCAGGCCTTCTTGCGGTTCACGATCAGGCCGTAGATGAGCAGGACGATGATCGATCCGCCGATGGCGAGCAGCCACGTCTGGATCGAGAAGAACTC
>DASQLG010000094.1:0-17211 GCA_035630115.1 Microbacterium sp.
GCACCTGCTCATCCAGGCCGACTCGATGTACGCGATCAACTCGTACCGGACCTGGATGGACGCGCACGCGCGCCGCGGCTGGAAGACCAGCGCCGGTGCGCCGACGAAGAACGCCGACATCCTCGCGGCGCTCATCGCCGCGCGTGATGCCCGTCGCGCCGCCGGGCTGCCCGACGTCGTCTTCGAGCATGTGAAGGGCCATGCCGGCCATCGCCTCAACGGCTGGGCCGATGAGCGGGCGGTCCGCGCTTCGCATCACGGCGATCGTGGGCTGGCCGCGATCTGGTCGACCGACCGCGGTCAGGACCGGATCGACGTGAGCCTCGACGCGCCGACTTGACACCGAGCCCGCAGGTTCCTACGGTGGCAACTACCTGAATCAGGTTTCAGGTAATCCCTTCCAACGGTGAAAGGCACGCACATGCGGGTTACGAAGAAGTTGCTCCTGGGCTCCGTGGTCGCCACGGCAGCGCTCGTCCTGGCGGCCTGCGCGCCGCAGACCGCAGCACCCGGCGGCGACGCGTCCGAGACGCCGAGCGGTCCTGCCGAGGTCACGGTCGGCATCGTCACGAGTGAGACCGGACCACTGGCCAGCTACGGCAAGCAGTACCTCGACGGGTTCAAGGCCGGTCTCGACTACGCGACCGAGGGCACGAGCGAGATCGACGGCACGAAGATCACCGTCGAGTACAAGGACGACGCGGGTGACCCCGACAAGGCCGTCACCGCCGTCAAGGAGCTCATCGGAGCAGGGGTGAACATCATCGGAGGCAGTGCGTCATCCGGTGTCGCCCTGGCCGTGGCCGAGCAGGCGGCGCAGAACCAGGTGCTGTTCGTCTCCGGCCCGGCTGCTGCCGACGCCATCACGGGTATCAACGAGTACACATTCCGCTCCGGCCGCCAGAGCGCGCAGGATGTCGCGACCGCGGGAACCTTCCTCGACGACGTCGAGGGCAAGACCATCACGGTCTTCGCGCAGAACAGCGCATTCGGCCAGGGCAATGAGGCCGCCGTCAAGGCGATCCTCGGGGCCAAGGGCGCCACGGTCAACTCTGTGCTCGTCGCCGAGGACGTCACGGAGTTCACGCCCTTCGCCCAGCAGGTGCTGGCAGGCAGCCCCGACCTCGTCTTCGTCGCATGGGCCGGAGCCACGTCCGGAGCGATGTGGCAGGCGATGAGCCAGCAGGGCGTGCTCGATGAGATCCCGGTCGTGACCGGTCTGGGCGACTCCGCGACGTTCGCGGCGTACGGCGAGGCTTCCGAGAAGATCAGCTTCCTCAACCACTACTTCCCGGGTGCGAATGAGAACGACGTGAACACGACGATGGTCGAGCTGGTCGAAGAGGCCGGCGGCACGCCCGACCTGTTCAGCCCCGACGGCTTCAACGCGGCGATCATGATCGTCCACGCGATCCAGGAGGGCGAGGGAGAGGTCGACGCGATGATCGCCGCCCTCGAAGGCTTCGAGTTCGACGGCCCCAAGGGCGCGATGACGGTGCGCGCGGAAGACCACGCCCTCATCCAGGAGATGTACCAGGCGAAGCTCGTCGCCGACGGCGACACGTTTATCCCCGAACTGGTCGACACGGCAGCGGCCGACGAGGTCGCACCGCCGGCCGCCGCGAAGTAGCACCGGATATATGAGCACCCCCGTCCCGTCCGCGCTCCGCATCGAGGGCCTTGGCCTTCAGATCGGCGGCGCGACGATCCTCACGGATGTCGAACTCGATGTCGCCGCCGGCTCGCTCGTCGGCGTCATCGGGCCCAACGGGGCCGGAAAGACCACGCTGTTCAACGTGATCTCCGGCCTCATGAAGCCCACAGCAGGACGCGTCCTGCTGAACGGCGACGACATCACGAAGGCGTCCGTGCCCGCCAGGGCGCGGGCGGGACTGGGGCGCACCTTTCAGACCTCGAGCCTCTTTCCGAGGCTGAGCGTTCTCGAGAACGTGCGACTCGCCGCGCAGGTCGCCCTCGGGGGCGACTACTCCCTCCTGCGATTCCCGCGCCGAACGGATGCCGCCACCGCGCTGGCCCTCTCGAAACTCGAGGCCGTCGGACTCAGGCACAAGCTCGACACCCCGGCGGGCGACATCTCGCACGGCGACAAGCGCAAGCTCGAGATCGCCGTGCTCCTGGTGACGAACGCGAGCATCGTGCTGCTGGACGAGCCGATGGCGGGCGTCGGGTCGGGCGACGTCGCCGGGCTCGTCGACAACATCCGCGACATGCAGAGAGAGAACGGCTGCACCGTGCTGATGGTCGAACACCACATCGACGTCCTCATGGGCTTGGTCGATAAGGTCGCCGTCATGTACTTCGGCAGCATCATCGCCTACGACACGCCGCAGAGCATCATGGCCAACCCGCTCGTCCAAAGCGCCTACCTGGGGACGACCGCCGCATGAGCACCGATATCGGCGCCGCCATCCTGGAGGTCCGCGGCCTGCGCTGCTCGATCGCCGGCCAGCAGGTCGTGGAGGACGTGACATTCTCCGTGCCTGCCACCGGCATCACCGCGGTCCTCGGCCGCAACGGCGTCGGCAAGACCTCGACGCTCCGCGGCATCCTGGGTCTGATCTCCCGCCGCGGCGAGGTCACCCTCGCCGGCCAGCGCATCGATGGCCTCCCCACCCATCGCATCGTTCAGCGAGGCGTGGGCTACGTGCCCGAAGATCGGGAGGTCTTCGCCAAGCTCACGGTCGCGGAGAACCTCGCCCTCGCAGAGCGGCAGAAGAATCCGCGCCGTGAGTTCGTCGATGCGCTGTTTCCCGACCTCGTGCAGCGCCGCGCGCAGATGGCCGGCACGCTCTCGGGCGGGCAGCAGCAGATGGTGTCGGTCGCCCGGGCGCTGCTCAACGACAACAAGCTCCTGCTCGTCGACGAACCCACGAAGGGCCTCGCGCCGAAGATCGTCGCCGAAGTGACCGCAGCGCTTCTGGAGGCCTCCAAGATCGTCCCCATCCTGCTCGTCGAGCAGAATCTCGACGTCGTCCGCCGGCTCGCCGACGGCGCGATCGTGATCGGCGGCGGACGCGTGGTGCACACCGGCGTCGCGAGCGAGATCCTCGACGACGACGACCTGACACGCAGGCTGCTCGGCGTGCATGCGGAGGTGGGCGCAGCGTGAGCATGCTCGTCCTCACCCTCATCACCGGCGTCGGACTCGGCGCCCTCTACTTCCTCGTCGCCTCCGGGCTCAGCCTCATCTACGGGCTCATGCACGTGCTGAACTTCGCGCACGGAGCCTTCCTCACGCTGAGCGCCTTCATCGGCTGGCTCGTCGCACAGGCGCTGGGGACGGCATCCTGGGGATCGTTCCTCCTGTCGATCCTGGTGGGCGCGCTCGTCGGCGCGGCCTTCGCGACGCTCACCGAGCTCGTCCTCATCCGCCCTCTGTACGAACGGCACATCGAGCAGGTCCTCGTCACGGTCGGCCTCTCGTTCGCCGCCGTCGCGCTGTTCGAAGGCATCTGGGGCACCGATCCGATCAACATCGCCGGCCCGCCGTGGCTGAAGCAGACCACCGAGGTCCTGGGCGCCCGCATCCCGAACACGTACTGGGTGCTCATGATCGCCGCCGTGCTCGTCCTCGCCGCGCTCGTGATCTTCCTGCAGAAGACCCGTTACGGCATGATCATCCGCGCCGGCGTCGAGAACCGCTCGATGGTGACGGCGCTCGGCATCGACGTGCGCAGATCGTTCACGCTCGTCTTCGCGATCGGCGGCGCGGCGGCGGGCATCGGGGGAGTGCTCGCGATGCACTACACGACCTTCGTCTCGGCCCACCTCGGGTCGACGCTGCTCATCTTCGCGTTCATCGTCACGGTCATCGGCGGTCTCGGCTCGCTGACCGGCGCGGCGATCGCGTCGGTGCTGGTCGCCGTGCTGCAGCAGTTCGCGAACTCGTACTTGAGCGGCACGGGCGACTTCATCGTCGTGATCCTTCTCGCGCTCGTGCTGCTGGTCCGGCCCTCCGGCATCCTGGGGAGGAAGGCATGACCCTTCAACGAGCTCAGGGACCGAGGCGCGGGTTCAGCTGGATCCCGGTTGTCGTCGGCGCCGCACTCGTGCTGCTGATGGCGATCCTCCCGCTCCTGAACATCTCGATCCCCGGCATCCTGCCCACTCCGACCTACATGCCGGGCACGCTCGCTCTTCTGTCGCTGTGCATGGTGTTCGCCGCGCTGGCGCTGTCGTACAACCTGCTGCTGGGATCGGCCGGAATGCTGTCCTTCGGCCACGCGCTCTACTTCGGCGCCGGCGCGTACGGGCTGGGGATCGCGCTCGAGCACCTCGGCGTGCCGCTGTGGCCCGGAATCTTCATCGCGCTCATCGGCGGCATGATCATCGCATTCGCGACGGGAGCCGTCGCCATGCGCGTCTCGGGGATCCCGTTCGCCATGGTGACACTTGCGTTCGCGCAGGCCGGCTCCGTGCTCGTGCGCCGCAACTCCGGCGTCACCGGGGGCGAAGAGGGGCTGAGCCTCACCACCGAGCTGGTTCCCGACTTCCTGATCGGCGTCATCAACACCCGCAACCTGTACTGGTTCACGCTGGTGGTGCTCGTGATCGTCTACCTCGTGGTGCTCTGGGTCGACACCTCGCGCCTCGGCCACCTGGCGCGCGCGACGCGCGAGAACGAGCAGCGCGTGCGCGTGCTCGGTCTGCGCCCGTACCGCGCGAAGCTCATCGTGTTCGTGATCGCCGCGGTGCTGGCGAGCCTCGCCGGTGTCGCCTACATGCTGCTCCAGTCGGGCACCGTGCCCAGGGCGGTCTCGGCCGACCTGACGATTACGATCCTCGTGATGGTCGTGCTCGGTGGCGTCGGCTTCCGCTGGGGTGCCATCGTGGGGGGCGTGCTGTACACCCTTCTCGATCAGCGTCTCACCGTCATCGCCGGCTCCGAGGTCGTGGCGGGGCTCCCCGACGTTCTGCGCATCCCCCTGTCCGAGCCGCTGTTCCTGCTCGGCGTGCTGTTCATCCTCGTCGTCATGTTCCTGCCCGGAGGCATCGCCGGCACGATCGACGCGTGGTGGCGCCGACGCCGCGGCGAGAAGGTGCGCCTGTCGCTGCGCAGCATGGACGACGCGGATGCCGAGGCCGAAGCGCCGGTCGAGGTGCGCGTATGAGCTGGGGTCTGGAAGACGGCTCGCACACGGTCGGCCGATGGCTCGCCGATCGCGCCGCGCAGTCGCCGCGGCGGACCGCGATCGACGACCGCGGCGTGACGATCGACTATGCACGGCTCGCGATGCGGGCGAGCGACCTCGCCGACGCTCTGCGCAGTGGCGGCTACGGCCCGGGGCATCGCATCGCGACGATATCGGGCAACTCCACCGATCACGTCGTGGCCTTCTTCGCCTGCGCCCTCACCGGAGTAGCCTTCGTCCCGCTGTCATGGCGCAACACCCCCCGCGAGCTCGCCGACGTGCTGCAGCGCTCGGACCCCGCGCTCGTGCTGATCGACGACGAGTACGCCTCACTGGCCGGCGAGGCTCTGAACGCGCTGGAGGTCGTACCGCCCACGGCGGCACTCGGCTCGACCGAGGTGGAGGCATCCGTCCCGCGCGGTCGCGCGCCGATGCCCGCGCGACCCGTCCGCGACGACGATCCGCTGCTGGTGATCTTCACCTCGGGCAGCGAGGCCTCGCCCAAGGGTGTGGTGCTGACCCACGCCAACTGCTTCTGGAACAACCTCGCTCTCGCGCATGCGTTGCCACTGACCTCCGACGACGTCGTGCTCGCGATGCTCCCGCAGTTCCACGTGGCGGCATGGAACTGCCAGCCGCTGCTCGCATGGTGGGCGGGTGCGACGGTCGTGCTCGAGCGCTCGTTCCAGCCCGCACGTGCGCTGCAGCTGATCCGCGAACGACGCGTCACGGCGATGATGGGCGTGCCGACCCAGTACGCGATGCTCGCCGACGACCGCGACTGGGCCGCGACCGACGTCTCGTCGCTGCAACTCGCGCTCGTCGGCGGGGCGACCATGCCCCCCGCGCTGCACGCACGGTGGGCGGAGCGCGGTGTCGCGCTGACACAGGGCTACGGCCTCACCGAAGCCGCACCGAACGTCCTGCACCTGGCGCCCGCGGACGCCGCGACCCACGTCGGCGCCGTCGGACGCCCTTACCCGCACGTCTCCGTGCGAGTCGCCGACCCCGACACGCTGCTGCCGCTCGAGGGAGCGGCGACGGGTGAGCTGTGGGTGCGCGGGCCGAGCGTGTTCGCCGGGTACCTGGGCGACGACGCGGCGACGGCGAAGGCGATGGCCGGGGAGTGGCTGCGCACCGGAGACATCGTGCACCGCGACGACGACGGGGTGTACCGCGTGGTCGATCGACTCAAGGACATCTACATCTCCGGCGGCGAGAACGTCGCACCCGCCGAGGTCGAGTATGCGCTGGGGCTGCATCCGCTCATCGAGGCGTCAGCTGTCGTCGGCGTGCCCGACCCCGTGTGGGGGGAGCGCGGCGTCGCGTTCGTCGTGCCGGTCGCCGGGTCTCTGCTGTCGGCGGACGAGGTGCTCGCGCACGCGCGCCGCAACCTCGCCGCCTTCAAGGTGCCCGTGCACGTGCAGTTCGTCGAGTCGCTGCCGCGCTCGACGATCGAGAAGCTCGCGCGCTCCCGCCTCAGGGATCGCGCGCGGCGAATAGTGGAAGGTGCGGCCCATGACCATTCCCGATGAGCTGATCGAGGCCGAGCCCGGGCTCGTTTCGCCCGCGACCGGACGCCCGCTCACCAAGCGCGGCGAGGCGACCCGTCGGCGCCTGCTCGAGGCCGCCGAGGTCGTCTTCGCCGAGCAGGGCTACCACGAGGCGTCGATCGTGAAGATCACCGAGCGCGCGGGCATCGGCTTGGGCACCTTCTACCTCTACTTCGACAGCAAGCAGTCGATCTTCGAAGCGCTCGTGATCGACCTCAATCGCCGCGTCCGCCATTCGATGTCGGAGGCGATGGCGGGGGCGTCCTCGCGTCTGGAGGCCGAGCGCGCGGGCTTCACCGGGTTCTTCCGCTTCACCGCCGAGCATCCCGCCCTGTACCGGGTGGTCCGCGAGGCCGAGTTCGTCTCGCCCGAGACGCTGCGGCTGCACTACACGCGCATCGTCGAGGGCTACGAGGCCGGCCTCCGCGCCGCCCAGGACGCCGGCGATGTCGACCGCGCGCTCGACCCCGAGGTCACCGCGTGGGCCCTCATGGGCATGGGCGAGCTGATCGGCATGCGCTTCCTGCTGTGGGAGCGCGACGGCGACGGCGCGGCACCCACCGTGCTCGAGCCGAAGGTGTTCGACGACATGATGCGCTTCATCGACAACGCGCTGGCGCCGCGGATCACCGACACACGTAAGGCAGCGCAATGACCGATCAGGACCTCGCGGGCAAGCGCGCCCTCGTCACCGGCGGCGCGAGCGGCATCGGACTCGCGTGCGCGCAGGAGTTCGCCGCCCGCGGCGCGCACGTCATCATCGCCGACCTCAATCGCGACGCGGCGGATGCCGCCGCATCCGCAGTGGACGGCGAGGCCTGGGTCGCCGACCTGTCCGACACGGCGGCGCTCGACGATCTGACGCTCGACGTCGACATCCTCGTGAACAACGCCGGCATCCAGCGCGTCAGCCCGATCGCCGAGTTCGACCCCGAAGCGTTCCGACTGCTGATCCGCCTCATGCTCGAGTCGCCGTTCCTGCTGATCCGCGCCGCACTGCCGGGCATGTACGCGAAGGGCTGGGGCCGGATCGTGAACATCTCGAGCGCGCACGGCCTCCGCGCGAGCGCGTTCAAGTCGGCCTATGTGTCGGCGAAGCACGGCTTGGAGGGCCTCTCGAAGGTGACCGCGCTCGAGGGCGGACCGCACGGCGTCACGAGCAACTGCATCAACCCCGCGTACGTGCGCACACCCCTGGTCGAGAAGCAGATCGTCGACCAGGCGAAGGTTCACGGCATCCCGGAGAGCCAAGTGGTGGAGAAGATCATGCTCACCGAGACCGCGATCAAGCGCCTCGTCGAGGCCGACGAGGTCGCGTCCCTCGCCGGCTGGCTCGTCTCCGACAAGGCCGGCATGGTCACGGGAGCCTCCTACACGATGGACGGCGGGTGGACGGCTCGATGAGTTCCGCCGTGAGCCGCTATCGCACGGTCGATGTCGCCGTCAACGGGGGAGAGATGCGCGTCGGGCTCTGGGAGCCCTCGACGGACGGCGAAGAGTCGGATGCCGCACCCGCGGTGCTGCTGATCCACGGGGTCACCGCATCCCACCTCTCCTGGCCCCTCGTCGCGGAGCGACTGCCGCACGCGCGCGTGATCGCGCCCGACCTGCGCGGGCGCGGACGCAGCAACGATCTGGAGGGTCCGGCGGGCCTCGATGCGCACGCCCGCGATCTGATCGCCGTGCTCGACGCGCTCGGCGTGGAGCGCGCCGTCGTCGTCGGGCACTCGATGGGTGCGTTCGTCGCGCTCGTGCTGGGCGATCTGCACCCGGAGCGCGTCTCGCGCCTCGTGCTCGTGGACGGCGGCCTGCCGCTCGATCTGCCCGCGGGAATGTCCGTCGACGAGGTCATCAAGCTCGTGCTCGGCCCGACCGCCGAGCGTCTCGCGATGCGCTTCGCGACCGTCGACGCCTATCTCGACTTCTGGCGCGCGCACCCCGCGTTCCGGCGGGACTGGACGCGCGAGCTGGAGGAGTACCTCGCATACGACCTGGTGGGAGACGAGCCCGAGCTTCGGCCCTCGACGAGCTACGCGACGCTCGAAGAGGACACGGTCGACCAGAACACCGGCACCGCGATCGCCGACGCGCTGGCCCACCTGCGGCATCCGACCGTGCTGCTCACGGCTGAGCGGGGACTGCTCGACCAGTTTCCCGCGCTGTATGCCGCCGAGCGGCTGCCGGGCCTGCTCGCCGCGTATCCCGCCCTCGACCACGTCGCGATCCCCGATGTCAACCACTACACGATCGCCCTTTCCGAGCGGGGCGGGGATGCCGTGGCGGCGGTGGTGCGGCAGCAGCTCGGCGCGGTGACGCGCTGAGGTCAGCGTCCGCTGGCGGCGACCCGAGTGGTCAGCTGGTGGGCGTGGGCCAGCAGCGTGCGGCCCAGGTCTGCGAGCCGATCCGGGCCGAAGCGGAATTCGACGCCCGTGAGGCTCAGCGCCCACTGCGGATGCCCCTCGCGCGTGAACACCGCCGCGCCGAGTCCGAAGCTGCCCTCGACGATGAGTCCGGAGTTGAGGGCGTACCCGCGCGACTGCGTCTCACGAAGCCGAGCCCGCAACCGCTGCTCTCCGTGCGCCGCGCCCCACTCGGTCGACAGCTCGGGATGCCGCTCGAAGTATGCGTCCACATCGTGGGACGGAAGGAAGGCGAGGATCGCCAGGCCGGCCGACGCGACGCCGAGCGGAAATCGCACGCCCTCCGACAGCACGAACGACCGGATCGGAAAGCTCCCCTCCTCGCGCAGGAGGCACACCGTCTCGTCACCGCGGCGCACCGAGAGGAACGCGCTCTCCTCGGTGCGCACCGCGAGGGAGCGCACGATGTCGCGCGCGATTGCGGTGATGTCGTACCGGGATGCCGCGACCGTGCCCATCAGATACAGCTCGGGCCCCGGCATCCACCGTCCCGTCCGCTCGTCCTGGTCGACGAGTCCCTCGTGCCGAAGAGCTGCGAGCAGTCGGTGAGCCGTCGGCCGCGTGAGCTCCGCCCGCCGGGCGAGCTCGGCGACGGCGAGGCCCTCATCGCCCGCGCCGGTCACAAGCCGCAGCAGGCGTGCCGCCCGAGCCACCGACTGTGCGCCGGGTACCGCCCGTTCTCGAGGTGCGTCCACGATATGGACACTAGACCGGCTATCATCCACATGGCAACGGCATCCGTGACCCGGCACAGGCGCAAGACGCAGGATGGGTTGGACAGATCCCCCCAGACACAGGAGTCGCCCGTGATCGACAAGACCTCCCCGTCCGCCGCCGAAGCCGTCTCCGACATCCCGGACGGCGCGTCGCTCGCCGTCGGCGGGTTCGGCCTCTCGGGCAACCCGATCGCGCTGATCGAGGCGCTGCTCGCGCAGGGCACCACCGACCTCAGCATCGTCAGCAACAACTGCGGGGTCGACGACTGGGGTCTCGGCATCCTGTTGAACGCCCATCGCATCCGGAAGATGACGTCGTCGTACGTCGGAGAGAACAAGGAATTCGAGCGGCAGTTCCTCTCCGGCGAGCTCGAGCTCGAGCTCACCCCCCAGGGCACGCTCGCCGAGAAGCTGCGGGCGGGGGGATCCGGGATCGGCGCCTTCTTCACGCAGACCGGAGTGGGCACGCAGGTGGCCGAGGGCGGACTTCCCCGTCGCTACGACGGCTCGGGCGGCATTGCGGTGGCCTCTCCCGTCAAGGACGTGCGCACCTTCGACGTCTCGGGCGTCGACCGCGAGTATGTGCTCGAGGAGGCGATCGTGACCGATTACTCGCTCGTGCACGCGGTGCAGGGCGACCGGTTCGGCAATCTCGTCTTCAACAAGGCGGCCCGCAACTTCAACCCGCTGGCGGCGATGGCCGGCCGGGTCTGCATCGCTCAGGTCGAGGAGCTCGTGGAGCCGGGCGAACTGGACCCGGACTGCATCCACCTGCCCGGCATCTACGTCCACCGTATCGTCGAGGTCGGCAGCGACATCGAGAAGCGCATCGAACGGCGCACCGTTTCGGTCGCTGAAGCGCTGTCGCGCGACATCCCCGAAGGAGCATGACCATGGCCCTGACCCGCAATGAGATGGCCGCCCGCGCGGCCGCCGAGCTCTCCGACGGTTCGTACGTCAACCTCGGCATCGGCCTGCCCACCCTGGTGCCCAACTACGTGCCCGAGGGGATGACCGTCGTGCTGCAGTCCGAGAACGGCATCCTCGGCGTCGGTCCGTACCCGACCGAGGAGAACGTCGACCCCGACCTCATCAACGCCGGCAAGGAGACGGTCACGACCCTGCCCGGTGCGGCCTTCTTCGACTCGGCGACGAGCTTCGGCATGATCCGCGGCGGCAAGATCGACGCCGCGATCCTCGGTGCGATGCAGGTCTCGGCGTCCGGTGATCTCGCGAACTGGATGATCCCCGGAAAGATGGTGAAGGGACCGGGCGGCGCGATGGACCTGGTCCACGGCGCGGCGAAGGTCATCGTGCTCATGGAGCATGTCGCCAAGGACGGCTCGGCCAAGATCGTGAACGACTGCTCGCTGCCGCTGACCGGCCGGGGAGTCGTCGACCGCATCATCACCGACCTCGCCGTGATCGACGTGACCGATGCCGGACTCGTGCTGATCGAGACGGCGCCGGGGGTGAGCGTCGACGAGGTCGTCGCCGCCACCGAGCCGTCGCTGACCGTTTCGGACGCGCTTAAGGTGGCTTCATGAATACCGACGACGTGGTCATCGTTGCCGCCGCGCGCACCCCGCAGGGCCGGCTCAAGGGTCAGCTCGCAACCCTCACCGCGGTGCAGCTCGGAAGCATCGCCATCCGTGGAGCGCTCGAGCAGGGCGGCATCGCCCCCGACTCGGTCGACGCGGTGCTCGTGGGCCAGGTGCTGCCCGCCGGCTCGGGGCAGAATCCCGCACGCCAGGCTGCTGTGGGCGCGGGCATCCCCTGGGATGTGCACTCCGGATCCGTCAACAAAGTGTGCCTGTCGGGTCTGACCGCGATCATCGACGGAGCGCGCATGATCGCGGTCGGCGACGCCACCGTGGTCGTCGCCGCCGGAATGGAGTCGATGACCCGCGCCCCGCACCTGCTCATGAACTCGCGTGAGGGCTGGACGTACGGCTCGGTCGAGGTGATCGACCACATGGCGTACGACGGGCTCACCGACGCGTACGACCGGGAGAGCATGGGCGCCTCCACCGAACGGCACAACGGTCGGCTGGAGGTCACCCGCGAGGCTCAGGATGCCGTCGCCGCCCGGTCGCATCAGCGCGCCGCCGCTGCGACCGAGGCCGGGGTCTTCGACGCGGAGATCGTGCCCGTCGAGATTCCGCAGCGCAAGGGCGCCCTTCGACAGGCTCAGGGACCGACTCTGATCACGAAGGACGAGGGCATCCGCCCCGAGACCACGGTCGAGACGCTCGGGAAGCTCCGCGCCGCGTTCGCCGAGGGCGGGTCCATCACCGCGGGCAACTCGTCGCAGATCTCGGACGGGGCATCGGCGGTCGTGCTGACCAGCCGCTCGCATGCCGACGAGAACGGCTGGCCTGTGCTCGCGGTCGTCGGAGCGTCCGGTCAGGTGGCCGGCCCCGACAACTCGCTGCACGCGCAGCCGGCCCGCGCCATCGAGAAGGCCTGCCGGAAGCAGGGCATCGCCCCGACCGAACTCGACGTCGTCGAGATCAACGAGGCGTTCGGCGCGGTGGTCGCGCGGTCGCAGACCGAGCTCGGGCTGTCCGACGACGTGGTGAACATCCACGGCGGCGGCATCGCGATCGGTCACCCCATCGGGGCGTCGGGCAACCGGCTCGTCGTGCATGCGGTGCATGAGCTCGTGCGTCGTGAAGGCGGCACGGCGGTGGTCGCGCTGTGCGGCGGTGGCGGTCAGGGCGACGCGCTCATCCTCACCCGCTGACGCGAGGTCACTGCGGGTCTAGGGTCGGCATCATGACGACCTTGAGCCCTCTGACCTCAGAAGACCACGCCGAGTGGCTCGCACTCTGGTGGGGGTACCTCGAGTTCTACGAGACGGAGCTGTCGACCGAGCAGTCCGAGCTCACGTTCGCACGCCTGACCGACCCTGCCGAGCCCGTGTTCGGCGTCATCGCTCGCGACGACGCCGGTCAGGCCGTCGGCTTCGTGAACTGGCTGACCCATCCGTCGACGTGGTCGATGGGTCCGTACTGCTACCTGGAAGACCTCTTCGTGCGCCCAGACTCACGTGGCGGCGGCACGGGTGCGGCTCTCATCGAGCACGTGCGCTCGTGGGCGCAGCAGTCCGCCTGCGAGAAGGTCTACTGGCTCACGCAGCGGCGGAACCACACGGCACGCAGGCTCTACGATCGGGTCGCGGCCGATACCGGGTTCATGCACTACGAGATCGACCTGGCCACTAGCGCTCCAGGCGTCGCTTGAACAGCTTCTGAGCCTTCGGGGCGACCGGCGAATCCGTGTCGATCAGCCTGCCGACCGACGCGCGACGAGTGTCGACGATGGTGCCGATCGCGAGAGCGAGTGAGATGCCCCAGCTCAACCAGGCGAGACCCACCCGCCACGTGAATCGCTCCTCACTGCGCAATCCGCGCAGCAGGGCGATGCCACCCATGACGGCCGTGATGATCCCTGTTCCGAAGAGGTACCTGCGCATGCCCACAACGTTATCGGGCCGTCCGCTCGGGCGCAGACTCTTGACAAAACCGACGGGGACTGCCCACCCTGCTCCCGCGTGCAGGCAGAGGCGGCGCTGTTAGCCTGGAAGTTCCCGGGGTCAGGAGCATGCGTGGACAAGGCCGAGTTCGTCGTCGTCGCGAACCGCCTCCCGGTGGACCGCACGACCGACGCGAACGGCGAGGATGCCTGGCGGGTATCGCCGGGTGGCCTGGTCACTGCGCTCGAGCCCGTCATGCGGAAGGCCGACGGAGCGTGGGTCGGCTGGGCGGGACAGCCCGACGTGGAGCAGGAGCCCTTCGAGGTCGACGGGACGCTGCTCATTCCGGTCACCCTGAGCGCCGAAGACGTCGAGCAGTACTACGAGGGCTTCTCCAACGACACGATCTGGCCGCTGTACCACGACGTCATCGCCGAGCCCCGGTACCGCCGCCTGTGGTGGGATGCGTATGTGCGCGTCAACCGCCGTTTCGCGGAGGCCGCCGCCGAGGCAGCCGAAGACGGTGGCACCGTCTGGGTGCAGGATTACCAGCTCCAGCTCGTGCCGCGGATGCTGCGGGACCTGCGCCCGGATCTCGTGATCGGCTACTTCCACCACATTCCCTTTCCGGCATACGGGCTGTACTCGCAGCTTCCGTGGCGGCGGCAGGTGCTCGAGGGGCTGCTCGGCGCCGACGTGGTCGGGTTCCAGCGGGTGGCGGATGCCGGAAACTTCGCGCGCGCCGTGCGGCGGCAGCTGCGCTACGAGACCAAGGCGTCGGGCATCACGGTTCCGGAGGCCGACGGCACCACGCGGATCTCGCTGGCCAAGGCGTTCCCGATCTCGATCGACTCGTCGTCGTACATCGAGCTCGCGCGGCGCCCGGACGTGCAGGAGCGAGCCCGGCAGATCCGCGAGAGCCTGGGCAACCCGAAGCGCATCTTCCTCGGGGTCGACCGCCTCGACTACACGAAGGGCATCCGGCACCGCCTCAAGGCCTACGGCGAACTGCTCACCGAAGGCCGGCTCAGCGTGGACGACGTCACGCTCGTGCAGGTCGCCAGCCCCAGTCGTGAACGCGTCGCGGCGTACATCCAGCTGCGCGATGAGATCGAGCTGACCGTCGGGCGCACGAACGGCGACTTCGACACGATGGGTCACACGGCGATCCGCTATCTGCATCAGGCGTACCCGCGCGAGGAGATGGTGGCGCTGTTCCTTGCGGCCGACGTCATGCTCGTCACCGCCCTGCGCGACGGCATGAACCTGGTTGCGAAGGAGTACGTCGCCTCGCGGGTCGACAACCGCGGGGTGCTCATCCTCAGCGAGTTCGCCGGCGCCGCCGACGAGCTCGGCACGGCACTGCGCGTGAACCCGCACGACATCGAGGGGCTCAAGGAGACCATGATGCGTGCCGTAGAGATGACGGCCGGTGAGCAGGGGCGGCGCATGCGCGCCGCCCGTCGGCGGGTGCTCGAGCACAGCGTCGAGGATTGGTCGCGGGAGTTCCTCGAGGCCCTGGACAGATTCCACCCGAGGAGAAGAGTGTCTGACGCCCGGAAGCACGTGAAGATCGACGATCAGGCCCTGCGCCACGCACTCGGCCGCGTCGCGGCATCCGATCGGCTCCTCGTCGCGCTCGATTTCGACGGCACCCTCGCACCGCTGGAGGATGAGCCGATGAAGGCGCGCGCTCTGCCGGTCGCCGCCGCGGCCGTCGCTGCTCTCGCGGCGCTGCCAGACACGCCGGTCGCGTTCGTGTCGGGCCGGAGCCTGCACGATCTGCGCGAGATCGCCGAGCACGCCGACGATGCGCAGATCTTCCTGGCGGGTTCGCACGGCGCCGAATTCTGGGTGCCGGGGGAGGGCGCGCTGGAGACGGATGACGACGAGATCGCGCCGGCGCTGCGCGATGAGCTTCGCGACGAGATGACAGCTCAGGTCGGTGACCTCGAGGGTGTCTGGGTGGAGCCGAAGACGTTCGGCTTCGGCATCCACACCCGCGTCGCCAGCGCCGAAGACGCGCAGACCGCGCGAGACGCAGCCGACCGGCTCGTGCAGGAGCGCGCGCCGCACTGGCGGCGCCGCACCGGGCACAACATCGTCGAGTACTCCTTCCGCCACGAGGGCAAGGACTCCGCGCTCGCGGCCCTGCGCAAGCGACTCGGTGCGACGGCGGTGCTGTTCGCGGGTGACGACGTCACCGACGAGGACGCGCTGGCGAGCCTTGGTCCAGACGACCTGGGCATCCGAGTCGGGGAAGGCGAGACGGCTGCCTCGGTCCGTGTGGGAAGCATCCAAGAATTGGCCGCCGCGTTGAGCATGCTGGCGCGGATGCGGGCCGACCGGCGGGAATAGACTTCCAGGATGCCTGGTCTCGAAAACTCCATCGACATCAAACCTCGCAGTCGCGTCGTCACGGACGGCATCGAGGCGACCACGTCACGCGGAATGCTCCGTGCCGTGGGAATGGGCGATGCGGACTGGGAGAAGCCCCAGATCGGCATCGCCTCGAGCTGGAATGAGATCACCCCCTGCAATCTGAGCCTGGACAGGCTCGCGCAGGGGGCGAAGGAGGGCGTCCACTCCGGTGGGGGATACCCGCTGCAGTTCGGCACCATCTCGGTCTCGGACGGCATCTCGATGGGTCACGAGGGGATGCACTTCTCGCTCGTGAGCCGTGAGGTGATCGCCGACTCGGTGGAGACCGTCGTCATGGCCGAGCGCCTCGACGGCACCGTGCTGCTCGCCGGCTGCGACAAGTCGATCCCGGGGATGCTGATGGCCAGCGCCCGTCTCGACCTGTCGAGTGTCTTCCTCTACGCGGGGTCCATCGCGCCCGGCTGGGTCAAGCTCAGTGACGGCACCGAGAAAGCCATCACGATCATCGACTCGTTCGAGGGCGTCGGCGCCTGCATGGCGGGCCGGATGACCGAGGCCGACCTCAAGCGCATCGAGTGCGCGTTCGCGCCCGGCGAGGGTGCCTGCGGCGGAATGTACACCGCCAACACGATGGCCTCGGTCGCTGAAGCCCTGGGACTGAGCCTGCCCGGCTCGGCTGCCCCGGCCGCCGCCGACCGTCGCCGCGACTACTACGCGCACCGTTCCGGTGAGGCAGTCGTCAACCTGCTGCGCCTGGGCATCACGACGGGGGACATCCTCACGAAAGAGGCGTTCGAGAATGCGATCGCCCTCGCGATGGCACTCGGCGGCTCCACGAACGTGGTGCTGCACCTCCTTGCGATCGCCCGCGAAGCCCAGGTCGACCTCGATCTGCACGACTTCAACCGCATCGGCGACAAGACCCCGCATATCGGCGATCTGAAGCCGTTCGGCACCTACGTGATGAACGACGTCGACCGCCACGGCGGCATCCCGGTCATCATGAAGGCGATGCTCGACGAGGGTCTGCTGCACGGCGATGCGCTCACGGTCACCGGCAAGACGCTCGCCGAGAACCTGCGGGAGCTCGACCCCGACCCGATCGACGGTGATGTGATCCACCGCCTCGACGACCCGATCCACGCGACCGGCGGCATCACGATCCTGCACGGCTCGATCGCACCCGAGGGTGCTGTGGTCAAGTCCGCCGGATTCGACGCGAACGTCTTCGAGGGGCCGGCCCGCGTGTTCGAGCGCGAGCGCGCGGCGATGGACGCCCTGGAGGCCGGTGAGATCTCGGCGGGAGATGTCGTCGTGATCCGCTACGAGGGCCCGAAGGGCGGCCCCGGCATGCGCGAGATGCTCGCCATCACCGCCGCCATCAAGGGCGCGGGCCTCGGAAAAGATGTACTACTCTTGACGGACGGCAGATTCTCAGGCGGCACAACCGGCCTGTGCATCGGCCACATAGCACCCGAAGCGGTGGACGCTGGTCCCATCGCCTTCGTG
>DASQLG010000095.1:0-13079 GCA_035630115.1 Microbacterium sp.
GACCGCTACGCGACCTCCGCCGCGATCAGCGCCAAGACCTTCCCCGGAACCGTGCCGGTGGTGTTCATCGCCAGCGGGCAGGTCTTCCCCGACGCCCTGTCCGCAGCGCCCGCCGCCAGTGCCCTCGGCGGCCCCATCCTCCTCACCGACCCCGCGGGCCTTCCGACGGTCATCGAGAACGAGCTGCGTCGCCTCAGTCCCGCCCGGATCATCATCCTCGGCGGCGAGCCCTCGGTCGGACCGGGTGTGCAGAGCCGCCTCGGCGAGCTCACCGGCGCTGTGGTGGAGCGATGGTCCGGTCCCGACCGCTACGCGACCTCCGCCGCGATCAGCGCCAAGACCTTCCCCGGAACCGTGCCGGTGGTGTTCATCGCCAGCGGGCAGGTCTTCCCCGACGCCCTGTCCGCAGCACCCGCCGCCAGCCGACTCGGGGGACCCATCCTCCTCGCCCCCGGGTGGGGCCTGCCGCCCGACATCATCGCGGAACTGACCCGCCTGAAGCCGGGCCGGATCGTCCTCCTCGGCGAAACCCCGTCGGTCTCGTCCGTGGTCGCCGGTCAGGCGGCCTTCATCGGCAGCGACTACCCGGTCGCCACCGGCGACCGCCTCACGACGGCAACGGAAGTACGGGCCGGGCAGTGCCTGGCGTCCGCGGATGCCGGTCACCGGCTGTGCGTCGGCACCGACGGCAGATTCGGCGTGTACCGCGGAGCGACCCCGCTGTGGACGTCAGGGACGACCGACCCGTCAGTGCGAGCTCTCCGGATACACCCGGATGGCAACGTGCTCCTGCAGAGCGTGAACGGACACGTCATCTGGGAATCCAGTACGTCCGCGACCGGCGCAGACGAACTCGTGGTGCAGAACGACGGTGATCTGATGCTGACCGCACCGGGCGGCGGCATCCGATGGTCCAGCATGTCCAGCGCCACTGCGCCCCGCTGGCGGCTGCCGTTCGCCACCGGCCAGAGCTGGGCCGCGGGCGCTCCCCACGTGAACTCCGGCGGCACTCCCGGCGCGCGCGGGTCACTCGATTTCGGACCTCTCGCCGGCGGCGACCGGCGCGTCCTCGCCATCGGCGACGGCACCGTCTACCGCATCCAGTGCGGAGCAAGCTCCTACCTCGGCATCAATCACGCGAACGGCTGGCAATCGACGTACTACCATCTCGTCAACTATCAGGACCACCTCGTCGGGCAGTTCGTCACCGCGGGCACGTACCTCGGCGACGTCGGCCGAACGGTGCCATGCGGCGGCGGCGCGACGTTCGATCACGTACACCTCACGATCCGTCGCGCGGGCACTCCGGTGTCGGTGGAGGGCGTGCGATTCGGGGGCTACACCGTGCGCAGCTCCGGAACCGACTACTGGGGCTTCTGGACGACGGCGGCGGAAGTGCGCGTGCTGACGGCACCGGGCGGGGCGGCCTGCTGCCTGACCGCCGGGTGACTACGGTGGAGGTGTGATCCGACGCGCTCGACTGCCGGCCGTGCTCGCCGCTCTCGCCGTCGGCGCCACCGGCGTGATCTCCTCGACGCAGACCTGGCTCGTCGTGACCCTGGACGACGGCGGGCGGTCCGAACTGGCCGTGACCGGCGCGGCCGCCGTGCCCGTACTGGCACCCCTCAGTCTGGCGGTCCTGGCGCTGGGCGCCGCGCTGTCGATCGTCGGGCTCGCTCTGCGATATGTCTTCGGAGTCCTCACGTTCGCGATCGCCGCAGCACTCGGATTCCTGAGCGCCCAGGTCGCGTTCACGCCTCCGGTGTCGGTCGTCGCGTCGACGGTCACGGCCGCGACGGGCATCACGGGTGCCGAGGCAGTCGACGCCCTCGTCGCGTCCATCACCGCGACACCGTGGCCGGCGATCACGCTCGCGGCGACCGTCATCCTGCTCGCGGCAGGTGTGCTGATCCTCGTCACCGCGAGGAGCTGGGGCACGAGCGGGCGCAGGTACGACTCGGATGCGGCGCCACCGGCTGAGCCCGATGCCGAGGCGGCGGCATCCCGTCCCCACGACGCGATCGATTCCTGGGACGACCTGTCCCGCGGCACCGACCCGACAGCCGATCCGACGGCCGGACCCCGCTAGACTTGCCGCACCCGCGCTATCACGGAGGAATTCAATGAGCCACCCCACCGGCGACCCCGGCCACGGACACTCGCCCGCCGCATGGACCGCCGTCATCATCATGCTCGCGGCGTTCGTCATCGGCACACTCGCGTACTGGTTCGACCTGGCGTGGCTGGTGTGGGCCTCCGCAGGCCTGCTCGTCGTCGGCGTTCTCGTCGGATGGGGCATGTCCAAGGCCGGCTACGGCGTCGGCGGCTCGAAGTACACCTCGAAAGAGCATTGAGCATGCTCGCCGACCTCACGGCCGGCGCGGTGCAGGATGCCGAGGCTCGCGCCTCCGAGCGGCCCTTGGCCGCCGTCGAACGGGCAGCGCTCGCCCGGCCCGCCGCGCGTGATGCGCTCGCTCTCCTTGCTCCGGCCGATCGGGTCAAGATCATCGCCGAGGTCAAGCGCGCGAGCCCGTCGCGCGGTGATCTCGCCGCGATCCCGGACCCGGCACGACAGGCACGGCTCTACGAAGAGGGCGGCGCTTCGACCATCTCGGTGCTCACCGAGGGCAGACGCTTCAAGGGGAGCCTCGCCGACCTCGAAGCCGTGCGCGCCGCGGTCGAGCTGCCCGTGCTGCGCAAGGACTTCATCGCCACCGAGTATCAGGTGCTCGAGGCACGGGCATCGGGCGCCGACCTCGTGCTGCTGATCGTCGCGGCGCTCGATCAGGACGTGCTCGCACGTCTGCACGCGCTGACGCTGGAGCTCGGCATGACGCCCCTGGTCGAGACGCATTCCGCACACGAGGTCGCGCGCGCGGCCGATGTCGGGGCCCGGCTGATCGGCGTGAACGCGCGAGACCTGTCGACGTTCGAGCTCGACCGCGATCTGTTCGGCCGGCTCGCCGGCCTGATTCCCGCCGACGCGGTCAAGATCGCCGAGTCGGCCGTGCTCACGCCCGCGGATGTCGCGCATTACCGAGCAGCAGGCGCCGATGTCGTGCTCATCGGCGAAGCCCTCGTGACGGGCGACCCCGTCGCCACCCTCACCGCTTTCCTGGAGGCCGGATCCATGCCTGTACCGAGCGAGTCACGGTCGTTGAGCGAGCCGCGGGCGAGCGCCGTGCTGAGCGAGCGAAGCGAGTCGAAGCGCCGAAACGAAGAGTCGAAGTGAGTCTGCGCGAGGCGCCCGGACCCTACTTCGGCGAATTCGGCGGGCGGTACATGCCCGAGTCGCTGATCGCCGCGATCGACGAGCTCACGGCCGTCTACGAGGATGCGATCGCCGACCCCGCGTTCCAGACCGAGCTTCGCGGACTTCTGCACTCGTACGCCGGTCGGCCGTCCGCCCTGACCGAGGTGCCGCGGTTCGCCGCGCACGCGGGCGGCGGCCGGGTCTTCCTCAAGCGCGAGGACCTCAACCACACCGGCTCCCACAAGATCAACAACGTGCTCGGTCAGGCCCTGCTCACCAAGCGGCTCGGCAAGACCCGCGTCATCGCCGAGACCGGCGCCGGCCAGCACGGCGTCGCGACGGCGACCGCGGCGGCGCTGTTCGGGTTCGAGTGCACGATCTACATGGGCGAAGTCGACACGCAGCGCCAGGCACTGAACGTCGCCCGGATGCGGCTGCTCGGCGCCGAGGTGATCCCCGTCACGACCGGCTCGCGCACGCTCAAGGACGCGATCAACGACGCGTACCGCGACTGGGTCGCGAGCGTCGAGACCACGAACTACATCTTCGGCACGGCGGCCGGCCCCCATCCGTTCCCCGCGATGGTGCGCGACTTCCAGAAGATCATCGGCGAAGAGGCGCGGGCGCAGCTGCTCGATGAGCTCGGCAGGCTTCCGGATGCGGTCTTCGCGTGCGTCGGCGGCGGCTCGAACGCGATCGGGATGTTCGACGCGTTCCTCGACGACGAGTCGGTGAAGCTGTACGGCGTGGAAGCGGCCGGCGACGGCGTGGACACTCACCGCCACGCGGCATCCATCGAACGGGGTCGCCCCGGCGTGCTGCACGGCGCGAAGACCTTCGTCCTGCAGGACGAGGACGGCCAGACCATCGAGTCGCACTCGATCTCGGCGGGCCTGGACTATCCAGGAGTGGGCCCCGAGCACGCGTGGCTCGCGGCGATCGGACGCGCGAAGTACATCCCGGCGACCGACACCGAGGCGATGGAGGCGCTGCGTCTGCTGTCGCGGACCGAGGGGATCATCCCGGCGATCGAGTCCGCGCACGCACTGGCCGGCGCCCTGCGCATCGGCCGCGAGCTCGGTCCGGACGCGGTGATCGCGATCAACCTGTCCGGGCGCGGCGACAAGGACATGGACACAGCGGCGCGCTGGTTCGAACTGTACGACGCCGATGCGATCCTCGAGGGACCGCCCGTTGCGGTGCCGGCGCCGGCCGACGAGGCCACGGGCGAAGGGGTCGAGCTGTGACCTCCCGCGTCGCTGCGGCCATCGACGCCGCGCACGCCGAGGGCCGTGGAGCGTTCGTCGGCTATCTGCCGCTCGGGTTCCCCGACCTGCAGACCAGCATCGATGCGGCCGTTCTGCTCGCTGAGAACGGAGCCGACGTCCTCGAGCTCGGACCGCCCTACTCCGACCCCGTCATGGACGGCACCGTCATCCAGGAGGCGACGCAGGCCGCCCTGGCCGCCGGCTTCCGTCTGCGCGACATCTTCACGGCTGTCCGCGCGATCACGAGCCGCGTCGATGTGCCCGTGCTGGTCATGTCGTATTGGAACCCGGTGATGCAGTACGGGGTGGACAACTACGCCGACGAGCTGCTCGCGGCGGGCGGTGCGGGTCTGATCACGCCGGACATCACCCCGGACGCCGCGGCCGACTGGATCGCCGCGAGCGAGCGCACGGGCCTTGACCGCGTCTTCCTCGCCGCGCCGACCTCGACGGACGAGCGCCTCGACCTGATCATCGAAGCATCCACCGGATTCGTGTACACCGTCTCGACGATGGGCATCACGGGGGAGCGGACCGAATTGGATGCCGCGGCCCGGCGACTCGTGGACCGCATGCGCGCGCGCGGCGCGAGCGAGCTGCGTGCGTGCGTCGGCATCGGCATCTCGACGGCCGAGCAGGTCGCGGGCGTGCTGGAGTACGCCGACGGCGCGATCGTGGGCACCGCCCTGGTTCGCGCACTGCGCGAGGGCGGCCTCGAGGGTCTCGCCGAGACCGCCAGAGCCCTGTCTGCAGGGACACGACGGCCCGCTTAGACTCGTGGGCATGACGTTCGCCCCCCTGAGCGCGCTGAACGGCGTACTCGCCAGCATCCCGAGCCCGCCGGTCAGCTACATCGACCTCGGTCCGCTGCGCATCCACTTCTACGCGCTGTGCATCATCGCCGGCATCATCGCCGCCACGCTGCTGACCAACTGGCGACTGAACAAGCGCGGCGCCGAGCCGTGGGTCGTGATCGACATCGCCCTGATCGCCGTACCGCTCGCGATCATCGGGGCGCGCATCTTCCACGTGGTCACCCACCCCGGCTTCTACTTCGGCGAGGGCACCGACATCTGGGCGATCTTCCGCATCTGGGAGGGCGGCATCGCGATCTACGGCGCCCTCATCGGCGGTGCGATCGGGGCATGGCTGGGCTGTCGGTGGACCGGCATCCGGTTCTGGACGTTCGCCGACGCTCTGGCGCCGGGCCTCCTGCTCGCCCAGGCGATGGGCCGCTTGGGCAACTGGTTCAACCAGGAGCTGTTCGGCCTGCCGACCGACCTGCCGTGGGGCCTCGAGATCGACAGCGAGATCGCCGAACAGCTCGCGCCGGGCCTCGCTCCCGGCACGCTGTTCCACCCGACCTTCCTGTACGAGGCGATCTGGAACCTGATCGGCGTGGCCTTCCTGCTGTGGGTCGGCAGCAAGTTCCGCCTGCAGTGGGGCCGTCTGTTCGCGCTCTACCTCATCTGGTACAGCGCGGGACGCATCGTGTGGGAGTCCATCCGCATCGATCCGAGCGAGATCATCCTCGGCCTGCGCAGCAACGTGTGGGCCGCCATCATCGGCGTCGTCCTCGGTCTTATCATCTTCTTCGTGCAGAAACGGCGGCATCCCGGCGACGAGCCCTCGCCGTACGTGCCCGGCCGGGAGTGGAAGCCCGCAGGCACGGTACAATCGCAGGACACCGGCGAGTACGTCGACGTCAGCGAACCACCGACGGACGAACTCACCGAGGGCTCCGCCACAAGCACACACCCCTCGAAGTAGCACTCCGCCGAACGGTGGATCTTCAGCTTCCGCAGTTCAGGGCCGACGTCGTCCCATCTTGAGCATCAATGTGAGGACGGTACGTATGTCTTCGAGCCTTGGTCTTGAAAGGCACGATCACAGCGCCGCAGAGCACGCCTTCGGCACGCTGCCCCCCAAGCAGGGGATGTACAACCCTGCCTTCGAGAAGGACGCCTGCGGGCTCGCCATGGTCGCGACCCTGCGCGGCGAGGCCGGGCACGACATCATCGACCTCGCGCTGACCGCGCTTCGCAACCTCGAGCACCGCGGAGCGATCGGCTCCGACGCCGGCACCGGTGACGGTGCCGGCATCCTCACGCAGATGCCCGACGCGTTCCTGCGCTCGGTGGTCGACTTCGACCTTCCGCCGGTCGGCGAATACGCCGCCGGCATGATCTTCCTGCCCCGCGACGACGAACGCCGCGCGGCCGAGAAGTCGGGGATCGAGCAGATCGCCGAGAGCGAGAACCTCGTCCTTCTCGGGTGGCGCGACGTGCCGACCGCGGACGAGCACCTCGGCAGGCTCGCCTTTGACGCGCGACCCGTCTTCGAGCAGCTCTTCGTCTCACGTCCGGCCGTCGGCGATGCACCCGCGTTGTCGGGCATCGAACTCGACCGCCGCGTCTACCGGCTCCGCAAGCGCGCCCGCACCGAACTCGGCGCCTACATCGTGTCGCTCTCGTCGCGCACGCTCGGGTACAAGGGCATGGTCACCACGCTGCAGCTCGAGCCGTTCTACCCCGACCTGCAGGACGAGCGCTTCGCCTCTGAGCTCGCCGTGGTGCACTCGCGCTACTCCACCAACACGTTCCCGTCGTGGCCGCTGGCTCAGCCGCTGCGCATGCTCGCCCACAACGGCGAGATCAACACCGTCAACGGCAACCGGAACTGGATGCGGGCCCGGCAGTCCCAGCTCGAGTCCGAGCTCCTGGGCGACATCGGCCCGCTGCTGCCGATCTGCACCGAAGGTGCCAGCGACTCGGCATCCTTCGACGAAGTGCTGGAGCTGCTGACCCTCACCGGGCGGAGCCTGCCCCACGCGATCATGATGATGGTCCCGGAGGCGTACGAGAAGCAGGCCGACATCGATCCGATGCTGCGCTCGTTCTACGACTACCACTCCATGCAGATGGAGCCCTGGGACGGTCCTGCGGCGCTGATCTTCACCGACGGCACCCTGGTCGGCGCCACTCTCGACCGCAACGGGCTGCGGCCCGGACGGTGGACCGAGACCACCGACGGGCTGATCGTCATCGGCAGCGAGACCGGCGTGCTCGACTTCGCTCCCGAGCGCATCAAGCGGCGCGGCCGCCTGCGCCCCGGCCGGATGTTCCTCGTCGACACCGCGCAGCGGCGCATCGTCGAAGAGGACGAGATCAAGTCGCAGCTGGCGGAGCAGGAGCCGTGGGCCGAGTGGCTCGAGGCGGGCACGGTCCGCCTGGCGGATCTGCCCGAGCGCGAGCACATCGTGCACCCGATCGCGTCGATCACCCGGCGTCAGCGCACCTTCGGCTACACCGAGGAGGAGGTGCGGATCCTGCTCACCCCGATGGGCCAGCACGGCGCCGAGCCGCTCGGCGCCATGGGCAGCGACACACCCGTGGCGGTGCTCAGCCAGCGTCCGCGCCTGCTGTTCGACTACTTCACCCAGCAGTTCGCGCAGGTGACGAACCCGCCTCTGGACTCGATCCGCGAGGAGGTCGTGACCTCCCTCGCTCTTGGGCTCGGACCCGAGCGCAACCTCCTGGACTGGGGTCCCGCCCACGCGCGGTCGGTGACTCTCGACTTCCCGGTGATAAACAACGACGAGCTGGCCAAGATCCAGCACATCGACACCGCGCTCCCGGGCCGCTCGTCGGTGACGATCCGGGGTCTGTACCGCGTCGAGGCCGGACACAAGGGCATGCAGAAGCGCATCACCCAGATGTGCGCCGAGGTCGACGAGGCGATCGAGGACGGTGCGGAGTTCATCGTCCTGAGCGACCGCGACTCGAACAAGGACCTCGCCCCGATCCCGTCGCTCCTGATGCTGGCCGCGGTGCACCATCACCTCATCCGCAACCAGACGCGCATGAAATGCGGACTCGTGGTGGAGGCCGGCGATGTGCGTGAAGTCCACCACGTCGCCACGCTCATCGGCTACGGCGCATCGGCGGTCAACCCCTACCTGGCGATGGAGACCGTCGAGTACCTCGTCCGCGCCGGTTACATCACGGGCATCACCCCCGAGAAGGCCGTTAAGAACCTCATCTACGCGCTCGGCAAGGGCGTTCTGAAGATCATGTCGAAGATGGGCATCTCCACCGTCTCGTCGTACGCGGGTGCGCAGGTGTTCGAGGCGATCGGGCTCGCGCAGAGCTTCGTCGATGCGTATTTCACCGGCACCGAGACCAAGCTCGGAGGGGTCGCGCTCGATGTCATCGCGGCGGAGAACGCATCGCGGCACGCTTACGCGTACCCCGAGGATGCCGCCGTCCGCGCGCACGAGCGACTGTGGACCGGCGGCGAGTACCAGTGGCGCCGCGACGGCTCGCCGCACCTGTTCAACCCCGAAACCGTGTTCCGCCTGCAGCACTCGACGCGGACCAAGCGGTACGACATCTTCCGCGAGTACTCGAAGATGGTCGACGATCAGGCGTCCGAGTTGAAGACGCTGCGCGGCCTGTTCGCGCTGAAGTCGGGCGTGCGCAAGCCCGTGCCGATCGACGAGGTCGAACCGGTCTCATCGATCGTCAAGCGCTTCTCCACCGGCGCGATGAGCTACGGCTCGATCTCGAAAGAGGCGCACGAGACCCTCGCGATCGCGATGAACCGCCTCGGCGGCAAGTCCAATACCGGGGAGGGCGGCGAAGACGTCGACCGGCTCCTGGACCCGGAGCGGCGCAGCGCGATCAAGCAGGTCGCCTCGGGTCGGTTCGGCGTGACGAGCCTGTACCTCACGAAGGCCGACGACATCCAGATCAAGCTCGCCCAGGGCGCCAAGCCGGGCGAGGGTGGGCAGCTGCCGCCGACGAAGGTGTACCCGTGGGTCGCCCGCACGCGGCACGCGACCGCCGGCGTGGGATTGATCTCCCCGCCTCCGCACCACGACATCTACTCGATCGAAGACCTCAAGCAGCTGATCTTCGACCTGAAGCGCGCCAACCCGGGCGCCCGCGTGCACGTCAAGCTCGTGAGCCAGTCGGGAATCGGCGCGGTCGCGGCCGGCACCGCGAAGGCGCTCGCCGATGTCATCCTGGTTTCCGGGCACGACGGCGGAACGGGCGCGAGCCCGCTGAACTCGCTCAAGCACGCGGGCACCCCGTGGGAGTTGGGCCTGGCCGAGACTCAGCAGACGCTCATGCTCAACGGCATGCGCGACCGGGTCGTCGTGCAGGTGGACGGGCAGCTCAAGACCGGTCGCGACGTCATCATCGGCGCCCTGCTCGGTGCGGAGGAGTTCGGCTTCGCCACCGCGCCGCTCGTGGTGTCAGGCTGCATCATGATGCGCGTCTGCCACCTCGACACGTGCCCGGTGGGTGTCGCGACGCAGAACCCGCTTCTGCGTGAGCGCTTCAACGGCAAGCCCGAGTTCGTGATCAACTTCATGGAATTCATCGCCGAAGAGGTGCGCGAATACCTGGCCGAGCTCGGATTCCGCTCGCTCGACGAGGCCATCGGCCACCATGAGGTGCTCGACATCAACGGTGCCGTCGAGCACTGGAAAGCCAGCGGACTGGATCTCACTCCCATCCTCACCGGGCCGGCGTTCAGCGACGACCAGGCGCGACGCAACACCCGCCCGCAGCAGCACGAGCTGGACGAGCACTTCGACGTGCCGATCATCGAAGCGGCCCGTGACGTCGTCGCTCACAGCGGCACGATCACGTTCGACCTGCCGATCCGCAACACCGAGCGCGCCGTCGGCACGATGCTCGGGCACCACGTCACCGTGGTCCACGGTGAGAACGGGATGCCGCCCGACTCGATCGTGGTGAACCTCACGGGCTCAGCAGGTCAGTCCTTCGGCGCGTTCATGCCGTCGGGCATCACCCTGCGCCTCGAGGGCGACTCGAACGACTACGTCGGCAAGGGGCTCTCCGGCGGGCAGATCGTGATCCGTCCGCCGCGCGCGGCGACCTTCGACGCCTCGCAGAACGTGATCGCCGGCAACGTGATCGGCTACGGCGCCACGCAGGGCACGATGTTCCTGCGCGGCGTCGTGGGAGAGCGGTTCTTCGTCCGAAACTCCGGCGCGACCGCCGTGGTCGAGGGCGTCGGCGACCACGCCCTGGAGTACATGACGGGTGGTCTCGCGGTGATCCTCGGCGCAACCGGGCGCAACCTCGGTGCCGGGATGTCGGGCGGCAGCGCTTACATCTACAGGCTCGATCGCAAGCTCGTGAACCGCGAAGCGCTCGAGACGGGCGAGCTCGAGCTCGGCGAGCTGGGCTCGGGAGACGCCGAGATCCTGCGCGATCTGCTCGAGCAGCACCAGGCGGAGACCGACTCGACGCTCGCGGCATCCCTTCTCGCCGATTTCGAGTCCGAGCTGGAGAACTTCGTGCGGGTCATGCCGCGCGACTACGCCGCTGTGCTGCTGACCCGCCAGGAGGCGGTCGCGGAGGGGCTCGACCCCGACGGCGACGTCGTCTGGACCCGGATCCTGGAGGTGACCGGTGGCTGATCCCAAGGGATTCCTGAAGGTGACGGACCGCGAACTGCCGCCCCGTCGCCCTGTGCCGGTGCGGATCATGGACTGGAAAGAGGTCTACGAGCCCGGAGATTCGGCTGTCCTGCGTCGCCAGGCGGGCCGCTGCATGGACTGCGGCATCCCGTTCTGCCACCAGGGCTGCCCCCTGGGCAACCTGATCCCCGAGTGGAACGACCTGACCTGGCGCGGAGAGGGCCGCTCAGCCATCGAGCGCCTCCACGCCACGAACAACTTCCCCGAGTTCACCGGGCGGCTGTGCCCGGCGCCGTGCGAGAGCTCGTGCGTGCTGGGGATCAACCAGCCGGCCGTCACGATCAAGCAGATCGAGGTCTCGATCATCGACGAGGCGTTCTCGAACGGCTGGGTCGAGCCCGAGCCGCCGGGACGCCTCACCGGCAAGACCGTCGCCGTCGTCGGCTCCGGCCCCGCCGGCCTGGCCGCGGCCCAGCAGCTCACGCGTGCCGGGCACACGGTCGCCGTCTTCGAGCGCGACGATCGCATCGGCGGACTCCTGCGGTACGGCATCCCCGACTTCAAGATGGAGAAGAAGCATCTCGAGTCGCGGCTGCGCCAGATGCAGGACGAGGGCACGCGCTTCCGCGCCGGCGTGGAGATCGGCAAGGACATCTCCTGGAGCGACCTGCGGGCCCGCTACGACGCGGTCGTCGTCGCCACGGGGGCCACCCTGCCGAGGGAGCTGCCCATCCCCGGGCGTGACCTCGCAGGAGTCCATTTCGCCATGGAGTACCTGGTCGAATCCAACAAGGCGCTTGCAGGAGACTCGGTGCCCAACCAGATCACCGCGGAGGGCAAGCACGTCGTCGTGATCGGCGGCGGAGACACCGGCGCCGACTGCATCGGCACCGCTCACCGCCACGGCGCCCTCAGCGTGACCAACCTCGCGATCGGCAAGCAGCCGCCCGGTGCGCGTCCGGAGCACCAGCCCTGGCCGATGGCTCCGCTCGTGTTCGAAGTGTCATCCGCACACGAAGAGGGCGGCGAGCGGTCCTACCTCGCCTCTACCGTGGAGTTCCTCGGCAACGGGGCGGGCGAGGTCAGGGCGCTGCGCGTGGCCGAGACCGAATTCGTCGACGGACGCCGGGTTCCCAAGAGCGGCACCGAGCGCGAGATCCCCGCTGATCTCGTGCTCATCGCGATGGGGTTCACCGGACCCGAGCGCACGCTCCTCGAAGAGCAGCTCGGTGCGCAGTTCACCGCGCGCGGCAACGTGGATCGGGAAGAGGACTACCAGACGACCGCTCCCGGAGTGTTCGTCGCCGGCGATGCGGGGCGCGGTCAGTCCCTCATCGTCTGGGCGATCGCGGAAGGTCGCGCGGCCGCCGCACACGTCGACGAGTACCTCATGGGCGAGACGGCGCTGCCGGCGCCGGTGCGCCCCACCGATGTCGCGATCGGTCTGCAGCCCGCGTAGGCTGGCCGCGGCCCTTCTGCCACCACCCCCGAACCCCACGCCGGAGCATACATACGATGAGACGCGCCAAGATCGTCGCCACTTTGGGACCCGCTACCTCCACCTACGAGCAGGTGCGCGCGATCATCGAGGCCGGCGTCGACGTCGCCCGGATGAACCTCAGCCACGGCGACTACGCGGTGCACGAGACGAACTTCGCCAACGTGCGCAAGGCCGCCGACGACGCCGGTCGTCCCGTCGCGGTCCTGGTCGACCTCCAGGGTCCGAAGATCCGCCTCGGCAAGTTCGCAGACGGACCCCACGACCTCGCGGTCGGCGACATCTTCAAGATCACCACCGAGGACATCGCCGGCACCAAGGAGATCGTCTCCACGACGTTCAAGGGCCTTCCGGCCGACGTCAACCCCGGAGATTTCCTGCTGATCGACGACGGCAAGGTGCGCGTGGAGGTCGTCGAGGTCGAAGGCCCCGTCGTCACGACGAAGGTCATCGTGGCCGGTGCCGTCTCCAACAACAAGGGCATCAACCTGCCCGGCGTCGCGGTCACCGTGCCGGCACTGTCGGACAAGGACGAGGCCGACCTCCGCTGGGGGCTGCGCATCGGCGCCGACCTGATCGCGCTGTCGTTCGTGCGCAGCGCGA
>DASQLG010000096.1:0-44735 GCA_035630115.1 Microbacterium sp.
AGATCGCCGACGGGCTCGGATGGGACGACATCGCCGCTGCGGAATACCTCGCCGTGGCGTCGCTGCAGGCCGATGCCCTCGTCACCGATGACGACGAGCTCGCCTCGGCCGCCGAGGGCGTCGTGCGCATCGCTCCGTACGGGGAGCTCGCCCGGTAGCCGGGCAGATCAGGGCGTCGCGGCGCTCACGAGACGCGCTCACGGATGACGCGGGCCGTGGACGCGGGATCCGGACGGTGCATGACCGATTCGGGAACGACCACGAGCTCGGCATGGTCGATCTCGTCGGCCAGTCGATCGGCAGCGGTCACGAGCAGAGGGAAGGTCTGCTCGCCCCGGAGCACGGTGACCGGCTGCGAGACAGCGAGCATCTCCGGTGTCGGGGTCGAGACCTTCGCCACCAGCGCCGTGTCGTAGACGGTCGACTGTGCCAGCGGCAGGAGGCCCTCGAACATGTCGCTCGCTCGCATCTCATCGACCATGACCTTCGGCAGGCCGATATTCTCGAGCTGGAATGTCATGATCGCCTCGGCGGAATCCCCGCGGTCGACGAGACGCTGCAACCTCTCGGCCAGATCGTCCGGCGGCTCGTCGACGCCGAAGCGCAGCGGGGGCTCGGACAGGAAGAGCGCGTCGATCGGCACACCCAGGGAAGCGGCATAGAGACCCAGTACCGCCCCCGAGGAATGCCCCAGCACGATCGCTCGACCGCCCACCGCGTCGATCACCGCCGCGAGGTCGTCGACCTCGCGCTCGGGCGCCGATCCGCGAGCGTCACCACTGGATCCCCGACTGCGGCGGTCCCATGTGGTCGCTCGGAATCCCACCTCGACGAGCGCTGACGCGAGTCGGCCTGCGTCGGATGCCGTGGAGAGGCCGCCGTTGACGATGACGACGACCGGTCCCTCACCCACTTGCTGATACGCGATCGGCGTGCCGTCGGCTGAAGTCGCAGTGTCCATGCGGCAACGAAACCACGGACGGCGCAGCGCGACAAGGCTCAGGGGGCGCTGCTCGTCGTCTCGTCCAGCCAGGCGATCGTCTCGGCCAGTGCGTCCTGCGCCTCGGGCAGGTCGAGATGGAACTGGTACTCGTGCGGCAGGGCCGGCTCGTGCGGCGCCGGCCAGAACAGTTCGGTGACGGGAACGTCCAGTTCATCGAGGCGCTGGGCCATCGGGATGGATTGCAGCCAGGTCAGCCCATCGCCGTTGCCACCGCTGATGTACGTCGGAGGGAAGTCCGCGGTGACGAATTCGATCGTGGACATGGTGGCACCCGCGGGCTGCTCGGACCAGTCCTTCGTGCCGGTGTACGCCCACAGCGCGACCTTGAACCCCCACGCGGCGAGGCCGTCCAGCTCGGCCATCGCACGAAGATCGTAGACCCCGCAGTTCAGGAGCACGCCGGCCAGCTGCTCCGGATCCAGCGACGGCTGGATGCCGACGAGGTCCGCGTATCGAGGACTCGTGACGAGCGTCGCCAGCTGGCTTGCCAGCTGTGCACCCGCCGAGTCGCCTGCCAGCACGATCTGCGACGCGTCGACGCCGAGCTCCGCGGCGTGATCCTGCACGTACGCGAGGGCGTCGTTCAGCTGGATCACTGCGGTCGGGTAGGTCGCTTCGGGGCCGACGCTGTAATCCACCCCGATTGTCGTGTAGCCCTGATCGGCCAGGATGCGCAGGTATGGATCGATGTTCGCCGTCGAGCCCGAGATCCATGCTCCGCCGTGTACCCAGACGACCGTGGGCAGCAGTTCACCCTCCGCCGCCGGGGTGAATACGTCGAGCGTCGTCGCGGCGTTCCCGGTCGCGTCGTCGACGACGTGCATCTCACGCAGCTCGCCGTTCGGCACGTACGGCGTCATCTCGGCGACGGTCGCGACCGCGCTCCGCTCGAAGACGGACCGGATGAGCATCGCCGAGGGCCACGGGGTCAGGGAGGTCACGACCGCCCCGACGATCATTATCGCCGTGACGGTGCCGAGCGGTATCCACAGCCACCGTCGCCTACGACGGTTCAGGGCTGTCCTCCCGCTCCCACGCGATCGCGATGAGCCGCCGCAGCACGTCGAGGTCGAGGTCTTCGAGCTTCTTCGCGTAGACGCAGCCGGCGCCCAGCGTGTACGTGCCCAGCAGGGGGAGCACCTCCGCCGCCGCCGGCAGGTCGTTCAATCCGTAGAAGGTCAACTGCGCCTTGCGAGGTGAGAAGCCGGTCTTGTACCAGTTCCCCCGCGTGCGCGGGTTCTTCGGTGAGATGTATCGGAAGCTGCCATACCCCACCATCGTCGGTCCCCACATGACCGGCTCCGCACCGGTGACCCCGGAGAAGATCTCGGCGAGCTTCAGCCCTTCCTCGCGCCGGCGCGGCGTCGCTGCCGCCTCCAGGAACTCGTGCACGTCCGCATCCGTCGGCTGGGTCTTCGGTTCACTCATGCTCAAAGTGTGGCACTTCCCTGTCGGGGGTGGGGCATACGCTGTGGCCGTGGCGACCCTCGACGACCTGCGTCATATCGCAGCTGAGCTGCCCGGCAGCGAGGAGCGCGTGACCACGGGCGGTGCGGCGTGGTTCGTGCGCCGCAAGCTCTATGCGTGGGAGTGCCACCCCTGGCCGAGCATCTCCCCGGATGTCCGCGACATCATCGCGGCCGAGCTCGTCGTGGGGGTCAAAGTCGCCGACCGCCTCGACGCACTCGCGCTGAGGGAGATGGCACCCGGCGTGTTCCTGCCCAGGACGACCGACTGGAGTGAGCCGAAGGTCGCGTTCCGCATGGCCGGGATCGACCCCGACCACCTCGTCGAGCTCGTGACCGAAGCGTGGCGGGTACAGGCCCCGCAGTATCTTCGGCGCGAATTCGACGAGGTGGGTGGGGAAGCCCCCGAGCCGCCGGCGGCTAGCTGATCTTGCGACGGTAGATCGACATCGCGGCGAAGTACGCGACGACCAGGATGCCGACGCACCAGGCCAGAGCGATCCAGATGTCGTTGCCCACCGGCTGCTGCGCGAACAGGTTGCGGATCGTGTTCACGATGGGGGTCACGGGTTGGTTCTCGGCGAACCACGCCACCGGGGCCGGCATGGTGTCGGTGGGCACGAACGCCGAGCTGATGAACGGCAGGAAGATCAGCGGGTACGAGAACGCGCTCGCGCCGTCCACGGTCTTGGCCGAGAGGCCGGCGATCACGGCGAGCCAGGTCAGCGCCAGCGTGAACAGGATCAGGATGCCGGCCACGGCGAGCCACGCGAGAACCCCGGCACCGGTGCGGAACCCCATGACGAACGCGACGCCGATGACGATCACGAGCGAGATCGTGTTGGCCACCAGCGACGTCAGGACGTGCGCCCACAGGGCGCTCGAGCGGGCGATCGGCATGGACTGGAATCGCTCGAAGATGCCGCCTTGCATGTCCATGAAGAGGCGGTATGCGGTGTACGCGATGCCCGAGGCGATCGTGATCAGCAGGATGCCGGGCAGCATGTAGTCGATGTACGAGTAGGAGCCGGTGTCGATCGCTCCCCCGAACACGAACACGAACAGGATCATGATGGCCACCGGGGTGACCGCCGTGGTGATGATCGTGTCGGGGCTGCGGAGGATGTGCCGCAGCGAGCGTCCCGTCAGGACGGCGGTGTCGCCGTAGAAGTGCGCTGCCATGGTCGTCGTCCCTACTTCTCCGTGTTGGCTGCCGGCGCGGCGGTGCGATCGGTGTCGCCGCTGCCGTTGCCGTCCGTCTGGTCGCCGACAATCGCGAGGAAGACCTCCTCGAGCGTCGGCTGCTTCTCGACGTACTCCACCTTCGCCGCGGGCAGCAGCTGCTTGAGCTCGGTGAGCGTGCCGTTCACGATGATCCGGCCCTGGTGGAGGATCGCTATCCGGTCGGCGAGCTGCTCGGCCTCATCGAGGTACTGCGTTGTCAGCAGCACCGTGGTGCCGCTGTCGGCGAGGTCCTTCACGGTCTGCCACACCTCGATCCGCGCCTGCGGGTCAAGGCCTGTCGTCGGCTCGTCGAGGAAGATGACCGGCGGGTCGCCGATCAGGCTCATCGCGATGTCGAGGCGGCGTCGCATGCCTCCCGAGTACGTCCCGGCTCTGCGACCGCCGGCATCCGTCAGCGAGAAGCGGGCGAGCAGGTCGTCGGCGATCTTGCCGGGGTCGCGCATGTGACGCAGCTGTGCGACGAGCACGAGGTTCTCCCGGCCGGTCAGGATCTCGTCGACGGCGGCGAACTGCCCGGTGAGGCTGATCGACTCACGCACGTTCTGCGCCTGCCGCGCGACATCGAACCCGGTCACGCTGGCGGTGCCGGCATCGTGTGCGAGGAGGGTCGAGAGGATCTTCACGACCGTGGTCTTTCCCGCTCCGTTCGAGCCCAGCAGCGCGAAGATGCTGCCGCGAGCGACGTCGAAGTCGACGCCGCGCAGCACGTGCACGTCCTTGAACGACTTCTCCAGTCCGCGGACGTGAATGGCGGTATCCGTGATGGTCATCATCGTGCGTCCTTCTTGCCCAGTCCCTGAATGGTGTCGGTGAGGCGGGCACGCTCCTTGTCGATCCAGCGCCTGCCCGAGTAGGCGGCGGCGAACGCCTCGGCGAACTCCACCGGATCCTCGCCGACGATCGCATCTACGGGCATCCCATCGGCGGCCGCACGCTCCCAGAGGTCGGCGAAGTCGTTCAGCATCGTCATCATCATGGCGGGGTCGCCATCCGTGATGCCGCCGTTGTACATGAAGTACCGCTCGAAGGCCTTCGCGGCCGTTCCGTAGGGCTCCGGCAGCGCCGCAATGCGGGCCTTGTACTGCCGGTACGCCTTCTTGTCGTCGAGCGATCCCGTGAGGAATTCGATCCACTTCGCAGCCATGGCTACTCTTTCCCTTCGTGGTCGTGGAGCTGTTCGATGCGTTCTGCGAGGAAGCTCCACGAACTCCAGAACTCTTCGAGCTGATCGGCGCCCCGCTGATTGAGCGAGTACACCTTGCGGGGAGGGCCCTTCTCGGAGGGCATCTTCTCGACGTCGACGAACCCCCGCTGCTCGATGCGGACGAGCAGCGCGTAGACCGTCCCCTCGGCGAGATCGGCGAAGCCCTGCTCACGCAGGCGCGCCGTGATCTCGTAGCCGTACGCGGGGCGCACGGCCAGGACGGCGAGCACGATGCCCTCGAGCGTGCCCTTGAGCATCTCCGTCATCTGATTGCCCACGGCGCCTCCTCTACTCTGTGTTGCTGACTACCAGTAGACAGTAACACTGAGTACCGGTAGATAGCAACACTGAATAGTGAGCCCGTGGCCGATCAGCTGATGCGCAGCTCCTCGGGCTCGACGACGATGTCGACCAGGGCGCCGTTGCGCCACACGGTCAGCTCCATGCGTCGTCCGATCGCGTGCTCGACCATCAGGCGCTGCACTCCGGTCGCGCTGGTGACGGGCGTGTGGTCGATCGTGATCACGATGTCGCCCCGCCGAGCTCCCGCTTCGGCCGCCGGGCTTCCGACGATGACGGATGCCACCTGCATTCCCGTGCGCGACCCGACGCGCGCCGCCAGCTCGGGGGTCAGCGTCACCTGAGCACCTGCCACGCCCAGCCACGCGCGGCGAACACGCCCCCGGGTGATCAGGGCGTCGATGATCTCGCGGGTCGTGGGGTTGATGGGCACCGCCAGGCCCAGACCGACTCCCGCGACAGCGGTGTTGACTCCGATCATGCGTCCCGAACTGTCGGCCAGCACGCCGCCGCTGCTTCCCGGATTCAGCGACGCATCCGTCTGGATGACCTCGTCGACGACGCGCCCGGCCTGCGTCGGCAGCGACCGGCCGAGCGCGGAGACGATGCCCGCCGTCACGCTCCCGGCCATTCCGAGCGGATTGCCGAGAGCCACCACCAGCTGACCCACGCGCAGCGTCGACGCGTCGCCCCAGGGGATGGCGGGCGGCGTGGCGCCGTTTGCCTCGAGTACCGCGAGGTCCGACAGGGGGTCGCTGCCGACGATGCGGGCCTCGAGCACCGAACCGTCGGAGAAGGCCACCTCCGCGCGGTCCGCTCCGGCGACCACGTGCGCGCTGGTGAGCAGATGCGAGCCCTCGGAGATCACCGACGCGCTTCCCGCGCCGACTCCGCGCGCGGATCGCACCGAGACGGCGGCGACAGAGGGCAGCAATGTCTCAGCGACCCGCACGACGGCCGAAGAGTACGCGTCGAGCGCATCTTCCTCACTCATGGGACCATCTCAGCACCGCGTCGGCCGGCCGTGGCCGAGTTCGCCGAGAGCGCACGTGCCCGAGGCGGGGGCAGGGTCGCGTCAGGGGTGCGACTTGGGGCGCACCACGCGGCCGGGCGCGGTGTCGGACGAGCGGGCGGGCACGGGCCAGGGCGCGGGCTGCTCTGCACGAGCGGGGGCGGGTCGCGGGGGTGCGGCATCCGGCGCCGTCGCCTGCGGAGGCGTTTCGGTGATGGGCGCCTGCGCGACGGACCCGGTCGTGAGCTCGAGCGAGACCTTGCCCTCGAGCACCTCGATCGCCTCGTCGGACAGGGAGATCAGTCCGTCGAGCTCTTCGCGCACGCGCCGGTACGCGATCTGGCGCTCGGCGGGCGTCGCCGCCTGGTCGATCGCGATCGTGAGCAGCTGTTTGGCGGTGTCGAGGCGCTTGCGCTCACCGGTCGTGAACGACGAGTCCTTGATGCGCCGCGCATCGCGCTCGGCCACGTCGAACGCCACCTCGAAGTCGGCGACCGCGTTGCGGTACTCGGTGAGCTGGTCTTTCGTGAGACGTGCCTTGGCGGATGGCGGCCGCAGGCCGTCGGCGACCCTCTTCGCTCGCAGGAACGCGGCCGTCAGTGGCTGGCGGCCGTCGCTCATCGCCGGGAACGCGATGAGCTTGGCGACGTCGAGCTCGTAGTCGAGCCACCGTGCGGTCACCGCATCGTGTGAAGCGAACAGGCGCTCGAGCTGCGTGCCCTGCGTCGTCTGCCCACCCGCGGAAGGGGTGGAGCTCGTCGCGGTCGCCGTCTCGAGCGGGGGGAGGGATGCCGCGGCCACCGTGCCCCCGCGCTCCGCTGCCTTGAGCTCGGCTTTCGCGTGCAGCACCTCGAGCCGCCGCTTGTGCCGCCGGCGGGCATTGCGCTCCCAGGCACCGCCGAGGCCACCCATCACGCCCATGAGGGGGAAGACGAGCCACCAGAAGTTGCCGAGGAAGGTGAAGAAGGGCTCCACCCTGTCATGGTAACCGTCGGCCGCAGGAGCGTGTCCCGGCTCAGGGCACCCTGCCAGCGGGACGCCTCACTCGGAGGTGGGCAGTCGCAGCGGGTTCCACGCGGGGACCGGCCAGACCACGGTGCGCGGGATCGGCGGTCGAGGGGCGGCGCCGGCCTGCCGCTCGGCTTCGTCGAACGCGGCCTCGAGGGTGCGCACCGCGTCGCGGTACGCGAGGAACTGCTCCGGCGGGATGCGCTCGCGGGCGGATGCCGGGCGCAGCTGCTGCGCCTGCTGGTAGGCGCGGAAGAACGCCAGCGTCGCAGGCTCCCGCGTGTCGCTGAGCTGGGGGTATGCGATCGCCTTCGCGACGTCGGTCTCGTACGACATCCACCGCGCGACCACGGCATCGTGTGCGGCGAAGAGCCTCTCGATCGGCAGGGGATCGGCGGCCGTGGCCGCGTGGTACTGCGCCGTCGTCGCCCGCACGCGCGCTCGCCGGGCCCGCAGGTCGAGCGCCGCGGACTTCTGAACGAGCTTCGCGTGCTGCAGCTGCCGCTTCGCCTCGATCGTGGCCGGGCTGCCCATCCAGGCGGGGCCGAGCGCCGGAGCCGGGGATGCTGCTCGGGCGGACAGCACGTTGGCCTGCGCTTCGCGCACGCGCGCTCGAGCCGAGACGAGCGCCCGAGAGGCGAGGGCGACCTCGCGCCGGGCCGCGTCGAGTTCGAGTCGCCGCGCACGGCGACCCTTGGCGGTCACGCCGGCGTACGTCGCGGCGCCGGCACCTGCAGCAGCCGGAGCCGCCCACCACCAGCTCTCGACGAACAGGAGGAACATCTCCACCAGGCAATGGTAACCGCCGGGTCGTCCGTCGTGTCGGGTCGGTCAGCGCACTGACAGGTCAGCGCGCGCAGGTCAGGTGTGTCTCACCCAGCTCGGTTGTCGAGTAGCGCGTCAGCGCGTGTCGAGACACGGCCGTCAGCCGAAGAGGAGGGCCAGAACGGTGGCACCGCCACCCACGAGGATGAGGGAGACGATGACGACCCACGCGACGATCTTGACCCGCCGCTGTCGCGTCTCTTTGTAGTCGCCGTACTCATCATCGCTCGCCATGCGATCAGCCTAGTTGCCCGCTACTCGGCGACGGTCGCACCGAAGGCGGCCGGGAGTGTCGAGGTCGACAGCCCACGCAGCTCGGAAAGCGGCACGGTGAACAGGTCCTGCACCTCCAGTGCGGGTTCGCCGCCGTCGCCGGGCGCATCGCTCACCCCGATCCGCAGCACCGGATAGCCGCGTCCCTCGCACAGCCCGCGGAACTTCACATCGTCTTCGCGCGGCACGGTGACGATCACGCGACCTGTCGATTCCGAGAACAGCGCGGATGCGGCATCCACCCCGTCGCGCTCCATGATCTCGCGCAGCCAGACACGCGCTCCGATGCCGAACCGCAGAACGCCTTCGGCCAGAGCCTGAGCGAGTCCGCCGGCCGACAGATCGTGTGCGCTGGAGATGAGCGACTGCTGCGAGGCGGCGTGCAGCAGGTCGGCGAGCTTCTTCTCGTTGCCGAGGTCGACCGCGGGCGGACGCCCGCCGAGGTGACCGTGCACCGTGCCCGCCCACGCCGATCCGCTGAGCTCGGTCGCGGTGACGCCGAGAAGATAGATGTTCTCGCCCGGATCCTGCCACCCGCTCGGCACGCGGCGCGCGACGTCATCGATGATGCCGAGCACGCCGACCACGGGAGTCGGGAAGATCGGCTGGTCGCCGGTCTGGTTGTAGAAGGACACGTTGCCGCCGGTGACAGGGATGCCGAGTTCGAGGCATCCGTCGGCCAGTCCCGCGACGGCCTGCGAGAACTGCCACATGACCTCCGGGTTCTCCGGGCTGCCGAAGTTGAGGCAGTCGGTGACGGCGGTGGGCTGGGCGCCGGTCACGGCCACATTGCGGTACGCCTCGGCGAGAGCGAGCTTGGCGCCCTCGTACGGGTCGAGCTGACAGAAGCGGCCGTTGCAGTCGGTCGCGATCGCGAAGCCGAGGCCGGAGTGCTCGTCGACGCGGATCATGCCGGCGTCGTCGGGGAACGACAGCGCCGTGTTGCCCATGACGTAGTAGTCGTACTGGTTGGTGACCCACGACGTGTCGGCGAGGTTGGGGCTCGCGACGAGCCGGGTGAACTGGGAGCGAAGGGTGTCGGGGTCGTCCGAACGGGCGAGTGCGCTCGCCGAGTCGTCGCGGAGGGCGTCGATCCATGTCGGGTACGCGATCGGGCGCTCGTACACCGGTCCGTCCACCGCGACGGTGGAGGGATCGACGTCGACGATGATCTCGCCATGCCACTCGATCACGAGGCGGCCGTCGCCGGTGACCTCGCCGAGCACGCTGGTCTCGACATCCCACTTGCCGACGACCTCGAGGAACGCGTCGAGCTTCGCAGGGGAGACGATCGCCATCATGCGCTCCTGGCTCTCGCTCATCAGGATCTCCTCGGGTGTGAGCGACGGGTCGCGCAGCAGCACCTTCTCGAGGTCGACGCGCATGCCGCTGCCGCCGTTCGCGGCGAGCTCGGAGGTGGCGCACGAGATGCCGGCGGCGCCGAGGTCCTGGATCGCCTCGACCAGGTCGTCGCGGTACAGCTCGAGGCAGCACTCGATGAGCACCTTCTCGGCGAAGGGGTCTCCGACCTGCACCGCAGGACGCTTCGTGGGTCCGCCATCGGCGAAGGTGTCGGATGCCAGGATCGACGCTCCGCCGATGCCGTCCCCGCCGGTGCGGGCGCCGAACAGCACGACCAGGTTGCCGGCCCCGCTCGCGTTGGCGAGCTTGAGGTCCTCGTGGCGGAGGACTCCGACCGCGAGGGCGTTCACGAGCGGGTTGCCCTGATAGACCGCGTCGAACACGGTCTCGCCGCCGATGTTGGGCAGGCCCAGGCAGTTGCCGTAGAACGAGATGCCGGAGACGACTCCGTGCACGACCCGCGCCGTGTCGGGGTGGTCGATCGCGCCGAAGCGCAGCTGGTCCATCACCGCGACCGGACGGGCGCCCATCGAGATGATGTCGCGGACGATGCCGCCGACACCGGTGGCCGCACCCTGGAAGGGCTCGATGTAGCTCGGGTGGTTGTGCGACTCGACCTTGAACGTGACCGCCCAGCCTTCGCCGATGTCGACCACGCCGGCGTTCTGGCCCATGCCGACCATGAGGCGGGTCTTCATCTCTTCGGAGACCTTCTCGCCGAACTGGCGCAGGTAGATCTTGCTCGACTTGTAGGAGCAGTGCTCCGACCACATCACCGAGTACATCGCGAGCTCGCCGCTCGTGGGGCGCCGACCGAGGATCTCGCGGATCTTCGCGTACTCGTCGGCCTTCAGGCCCAGTGCACCGTAGGGCTGCTCGCGCTCGGGCGTGACGACGGCGTTCGAGACGGTGTCCGCGGCAGGGCGAGCGGTGGAGATCTGGGAGGGGGTGGTCACGCGGCTCAGCTCCAGGAATCGGGGACGCCGGACGGGAACCATCCTACGCGTGGCCAGACGGCGCACCCGGCCCGTTCACTCGCCCCTTGCGCTCCCGGCATCCCTCCGCTAACGTACAACCAAATGGTTGTATATATTGATTCGAGTGAGTTGAGCGATGACGAGATCGATCGCATCTTCCAGGCGCTCGCGGCCGCGACCCGCCGCGACATCCTCCGTCGCACGATCGGGGATGAGCGGTCCATGTCGGCTCTCGCCGCGGCATACGACATGTCGTTCACGGCGGTGCAGAAGCACATCGCCGTGCTCGAGGCCGCCGGCCTCGTCATCAAGCGCGCCGAGGGGCGCGAGCGGCTCGTCCGGGCGGACCCGACCATGATCGCCCGCGCCCGCGCGCTGCTCGCCCGTTACGAGGACCTCTGGCGGGCACGCATCGACCGCCTCGACACCCTGCTCGACGCGCAGCCCCACGCGCCGGGCCCCGATGAACCGCCAACAGAAAGAGGAGAGTGACATGCCCGTCACCGCCGTCACCACCGATCCCGAAGCGCTCACGATGACGCTCGTGGCCGACTTCGCCGCTCCGGTCGAGCGCGTCTGGCACGCGTTCACCGATGCGCGCCAGCTGGAGCTCTTCTGGGGACCCCCCGGCTGGCCCGCCACGTTCACCGACTTCGAGCTGACGGTCGGCGGACACGCGCGCTATCAGATGACCAGTCCGCAGGGCGAGAAGACCGGCGGGTCGTGGGAGTTCCTGGCGATCGATGCGCCCCGGCGATTCGAGGTGCTCGACGCGTTCGCGAACGACGACGGTGCGCCGCTCCAAGGCATGCCGGTCATGCGTGTCACCTTCGACTTCGGCGCCACCGACACCGGCACGCGCCTGACGAACGTGACCCACTTCACGTCTGCGGACGCGCTGGAACAGGTCGTGTCGTTCGGTGCGGTCGAGGGGACGACGATGGCACTGAACCAGCTCGACCGCGTCCTGCAGGGCCTTCGCGCCTACGCGCAGGGCAAGGGCACGCAGACCGAACTGCTCGACGACACGCACGTGCGGATCACCCGCCTGATCGACGGGCCGCGCGAGCTCGTGTGGCGCGCGCACCACGACCCCGAGCTCATGCGGCGCTGGCTGCTCGGACCGGACGGCTGGCGCATGACGGAGTGCGAGGTCGATCCCACCGTCGGTGGTCGGTATCGCTACGCGTGGGCGCCCGACGACGGCGTCGAGGGTGAGGCGTTCGGCTTCGACGGCGAGACCCTGCTGATCGAGGAGCCGCGGCGGTCGGTCACGACCGAGCACATGACGGGCACCGACTTCCCGTCGACGCTCAACGACCTGAGCCTGCAGGAGGAGGACGGTGCGACGCTGATCACCCTGCTCATCGAGTATCCCGACAAGGAGACCCGCGACATGGTGCTCGCGACGGGAATGACCGACGGCATGGAGACCAGCTACGCCCGGCTCGAGGGAGTCCTCGCGAACGCCTGAGCGGCGCCCGCAGACCGTGAGACTGCAACGGGTGGTCGAGACTGCAGGGTTTGCCTGCAGTCTCGACGCTCGGTTGCAGTCTCGCGGTCAGTAGTGGGAGGGGTCAGGAGGAGGCGCGGGCCAGGGCGTCCTCGAACGCGACCCAGGCGAGCATCGCGCACTTCACGCGCGCGGTGTACTTCGACACTCCGCTGAGGGCCTCGGCATCCCCGTAGGTCTCCTCATCGATCGGTATCGTTCCGCGGGAGCGCAGCGCTGTTCGGAATCCGTCGATCAGCGCGGTCGCCTCGGCGGGCGGCATCCGGCCCTCGCGCTCGTCGACCAGCACCGCGAGCATCGAGGCGGATGCCTGCGAGATCGAGCACCCGGCACCGTCCCAGGTGACATCGCGCACGGTGTCGTCGGGGTTCATCCGCACCTGGAGGGTGATCTCGTCGCCGCAGATCGGGTTGCGCTGGTGCGATGTCGCGTGAGGCCCCTCGGCGATCGCGATGCCGCGGCCATGCGGGCGCTTCGAGTGCTCGAGGATGAGCTCCTGGTACAGCGACTCGAGCCCGCTCATGAGGCGACCCCGAAGAACGGGCGCACCCGGGCAAGGGCGTCGAGGAACACGTCGACCTCATCGGCCGTGTTGTACAGCGCGGTGGAGGCGCGCACCGAGGCGGTGAGGCCGAAGCGCGCGTGCAGCGGAGCGGCGCAGTGGTGCCCGACGCGCACGGCGATGCCGCGCGAGTCGAGGAACTGTCCGACGTCGTGCGCGTGCACGCCGTCGAGGTCGAACGCCGCGAGGCCGACGCGCTCCACACCCTCGGGGGCATCTCCGAGCAGCCGCACGCCGTCGATCGCGCGCAGTCCGTCGCGGAGCCTGCGCTCGAGGGTGCGCTCGTGCGCGTGCACGGCATCCATCCCGACCGCATCGAGGTAGCGCACGGCTGCTGCGAGGCCGATCGCCTGCGACACCGGCTGCGTGCCGGCCTCGAACCGCTGCGGCGGGGGCAGGTATTCGGTGCGGTCGAGCCCGACCTTCGTGATCATCGACCCACCGGTGAGGAACGGCGGCAGGGCCTCGAGCACGTCGGCGCGGCCGTAGAGACCGCCGATTCCGTAGGGCCCGAGCATCTTGTGCCCCGAGAACACGGCGAGGTCGACGCCGAGCTCCGGCAGGTCGAGGGGCAGATGCGGAGCGGACTGGCACGCATCGAGCACGGTGACCGCACAGACCTCGCGGGCGAGGGCGACCAGCTCGGCGACCGGGTTGACGATGCCCAGCACGTTCGAGACGTGTGGGAAGGCGACGACGCGCGTGCGCTCGCCGATGACGGATGCCGCGGCATCCAGATCCAGCTGACCGTCATCGTGCACGGGGATGTGGCGCAGGACCGCTCCCGTGCGCGACGCGAGCTCCTGCCAGGGCACGAGGTTCGCATGGTGCTCGATCTCGGTCACGACGATCTCATCGCCCGGAGCCAGGGCGAAGCGCGCGCTCGCCGGTGCGCCGCGGCCGAGCGTGGCGTTGCCGATCGCGTACGCGACGAGGTTGAGGCCCGCGGTGGCACCGCTCGTCCAGACGAGCTGCTCGGGAGCAGCCCCGACGAAGCCGGCCACCGTCGCGCGGGCGTCTTCGAACAGCTCGGTCGCCTCGGCGGCGAGCGTGTGCGCTCCGCGGTGCACGGCCGCGTTCTCGTTCGTCAGGAACGCCACTTCGGCGTCGATCACGGCGCGCGGCTTCTGGCTCGTGGCGGCCGAGTCCAGGTACACGAGAGGGTGGCCGTCGACGGAGCGCTCCAGGATGGGGAAGTCGCCGCGCAGGGCGCCCGGATCGAGCGCGATCGGGGTGTCGGTCGAAGTGCTCACCCTTCCAGGCTACGCGCACTGTCATGGGCCGGGTCGGCGCGCGTGCCTAGCCGGTCGGGGGCCGCATCCTGCCCGCCTACGATGGCCGAGTGGACTTCTCCTTCGCCTTCACGCCGGATCTGATCGCCGTCTTCGTGACCCTGTTCGTGCTGGAGATCGTGCTGGGCGTCGACAACGTCATCTTCATCTCGATCCTCGCCTCGAAGCTCCCCAAGGAGCAGCAGGCCAAGGCCCGCAACCTCGGCCTCACGCTCGCGATGGTGATCCGCGTCGTCCTGGTGTTCTTCGCCGGCTGGATCATCACGCTGAAGGAAGACGTCGTGGTCCTGTTCGGCATGGGCTTCTCCTGGAAGGACTTCATCCTCATCGCGGGTGGTCTGTTCCTGGTCTACAAGGCGGTGACCGAGATCCACCACAAGCTCGAGGGCGCCGAGGAGGATCACGGCTCGGGCAAGAAGGTCGCGCAGGTGACGTTCGCCTCGGTGATCGCACAGATCCTGCTGCTGGACATCGTCTTCTCGCTGGACTCGGTCATCACCGCGGTCGGCATGACCGAGAACCTCGTCGTGATCATCACGGTCGTCGTGCTGTCCTTCGGCATCATGCTGTTCGCCGCACGCTTCATCTTCACCTTCGTGAACAGGCATCCGACCGTGAAGATGCTCGCGTTGTCGTTCCTCCTGCTCATCGGCGTCTTCCTGATCGCCGAGGGCTTCGGCGTGCACATCGACAAGGCGCTCATCTACGCGCCGATGGCGTTCGCGATCGTGGTCGAGGCGCTCAACCTCATCTACGCGGCCCGCACAGCCAAGCGCGAGAAGAGGGTTCAGCACGCGGTGCAGCTGCGTCCGCAGTACCCCGACATCGATGAGTCGGTCGCGGTCGCCGCTGCCCTGTCGACGGCGCCTGATGCCGGTGCCGTGGGTCTCTCGAGCAAGCCGGTGTCGGGCGCGGTCGCCGACGAGGAGCGCGCCGGGCTGGGCTGAATCGCCTCGTCTCCGCGGCGTGACGTGAGGGCGGGCGGAGGCGAGAGCGGCAGTTTCCTGCGGGCGCGCCGACGCGCGACGCAGCGCTCGCAGGAATGTGCCGCACTCGAGGGAGCTGACGAATGGATGCCGCCGCTCAGCGGCCCGGACGGCGCTTGGTCGTCGGCAGTCCGGCGCCGTGGAGGATGTCGTACAGCAGTCGCGGGGATCTCAGCGCGGGAAGCCGCCAGCGCGAGAACGCCCTGACCTGCCTGCGCAGCTCGTCCTCACGGTCCTTCTCGGCCAGCAGCACCTCTTCGGCTGACCGTCCCTGCAGCAGGGCCGGGTCGCGGTACTTGCCCGCGCCGTCGAACTCTCCGATGTGCCCGTGATCGCGCCAGAAGAAGTCCGTGAAGGCCTCGCGTCCGTTCAAGAGGACGAAGCGAGCCTGCTGCTCCGGGTCGGGAAAGCCCATCGTCGAGATCATGACTCGGCTCTGCGACTCCCGGACGCTGTCGGCCAGCGGCGAGGCGAAGTCGGCTGCTCGGGTCGCGCGCGCCGAGCCCCGGCCGGTACGTGAATGCGCGGCGGCGAGGAGCTCATCGCGCACGACGAGGGCTCCGCCCGCTCTCCGCCTCCACAGGGCCTGATCGGCCACCGCGACTGCCTCGACGAAGGGCAGCGACGCCGTCAGATCGACCGCGGTCTGCAAGGGCAACGTGACCCGGTGTCCCTGCCAGCCGCTCGTGCAGACCTCACCGAGGTCGCGGGTGTGTCGTCGGATCGTGCCACTCGAGCGTCCGCCCGCGGCCGCGGCGATGCTCACATCCATACCTGCCGGCCACGTCCCGAGGATGTCGATGCCGTGAAGCGCCGCGGCCGACCAGTGCGAGAAGACCAACTCCGAGCGCGATCGCACAGCGGACTCCCAGACCCGCTGCGCGTGCCGCGCGAGCGGTGTGAGGTGCTTCCAGAGGCGCGTGTCGACGAAGGAGCCCGGAGCGATCCTGGTGATCACGCCGCTGTCGACGCGGGCTCGCAGCCGCCGGTCGTTGACGGGCTCGCCGTCGTTCTCGCGCCGGCGATACACGGTCGTCAGAGGAGGAGCGCTCAGCCACATGCGTCGACCCTGCTGGGCGCGGCGTTCGCAGTCCCTTCGGCAACGGCGGTCGGTGGAATGTCCACCGAGGACGAGGGCCGGGGAGGATCGGATGCTGCGGTTTCCTGCGAGCGCGCCGTCGCACGACGCAGCGCTCGCAGGGACCTGCCGCGCTCGCGCCGAGCCGCGACGCCGGGGCGGGCCTCAGAGCACGAGGCGATAGCCCATGCCGGACTCGGTGAGCAGGTGCTTCGGATCGGCCGGGTCGACCTCGAGCTTCTTGCGCAGCTGCGACATGTACAGCCGCAGATAGCCCGAGTCGCTGACCTGGTCGCTGGCCCAGATCTCCTTGAGGAGCATCTGACGCGTGACCAGGGCACCGGGGCTGCGGGCGAGGAACTCCAGCATCCGCCACTCGGTGGGGGTCAAGTGCACGCGTTCGCCGGCGCGGGTAACGGCTTTTGTCGAGAGGTCGATCGTGACGTCGCCGAAGGAGACCTCCGGATCCCCGTGGTCCGATCCCACCCGTCGGGTGAGCGCACGCAGCCGGGCCAGCAGCTCGTCGATCTGGAAGGGCTTGGTGACGTAGTCGTCGGCGCCGGCATCCAGCGCCTCGACCTTGTCGGCGGAGCCGGTGCGTCCGGACACCACGATGATCGGGGCGGAGGTCCACCCGCGTAGCGCCTCGATCACCTGCACGCCGTTGAGATGCGGCATCCCGAGATCGAGAATCACGATGTCGGGGGGATGCTGGGCGGCGAGGGTCACGGCGGCCGTACCGTCCGGTGCGGCCACGATCTCGTATCCGTGCGCTGCGAGCGTGATGCGCAGCGCGCGGACGAGCTGCGGGTCGTCGTCGGCGATGAGGATCCTCATGGCGTTCCTGTCCGCACGGCGGCGAGCGGCAGCGAGATGACCATCGTCAGGCCGCCGCCCGCCGTATCCTCTGCCCTCAGGGTGCCGCCCATGCCCTCGGTGAAGCCCTTCGACAGGGCGAGGCCGAGACCGAGTCCGGCAGTGTTGTCGACGTCGCCGAGGCGCTGGAAAGGCGAGAACATGTCGTCCCGCAGATCGTCGGGCACACCTGCGCCGTGATCGATCACCCGCACCTGGGCGGTTCCGCGGCTGCGTGTCGTCTCGACCCTGACCCGAGTTGCGGGCGGCGCGTAGCGCACCGCGTTGGCGAGCACATTCACGAGCACCCGCTGCAGGAGCACCGGATCGGCCAGCAGCGGAGGCAGCTCGGGATCGAGCGCGAGGTCCACAGCGGACGGTCCCAGTCCGAGCTCCTCGAGGGAGCCGAGCACCACGGCAGCCGCATCCACCTCCTCGAAGGAGACGGCCAGCACGCCGGCCTGCACACGGCTGACGTCGAGCAGGTCGGTCACAAGCTGAGAGAGGGTCGCGAGGCTCTCGTCCGCGGTCTCGAGAAGTTCGCGTCGGTCCGCCTCCGAGAGGTTCTGACCCGAAGCCCGAAGGCCGCCGATCGCAGCGATCGCAGCCGCCAGGGGGCGGCGAAGATCGTGGCTCACGGCCGACAGGAGTGCGGTGCGGACCTGGTCCATCTCCGCCAGAGCGTCTGCTTCGCGTGCCGTCGCGGTGAGGTCGGTGCGCTCGAGCGCGCCGCCGAGCTGAGCGACGATGACATCGAGCAGCCGTCGCTCCGACGCGTGCAGGGGCGCGCCGTGGAGTTCGAGGATCGCGCGCGGGTGCGACCTGTCGCCGATGGGCACCGTGGTGAAGCGGCCGTCCCGCAACGGCTCGCCATCTGTTGCGATGACGGAGCCGTCGGCGTCGATCAGGCGCACGCCGGAGCTGCCGAACGCCTCTCGCGTGCGGGTCACCAGCGCCGGCACCGCGCTCTGCCCGCGCAGGACGCTGCCGGCGACCGATGCCAGCAGCTCGGCCTCCGCGCGGGCGCGGTCGGCGACGCGAGCCCGCCGGGCCGCCTGATCGACGATGTAGCTCACCAGGATCGCGATCACCACGTAGAGGAAGAGCGCCCAGAGATGCAGCGGGTCGGAGATCGCGACGGTGAACTGCGGTGCGACGAACAGGAAGTCCAGCGTGAGCCCGGACAGGACCGCCGCGAACAGCGCGGGCCAGATGCCGCCGACGAGGGCGACGATCACGACGAGCAGCTGGAAGGCGAGGACCTCGGTGGTGATCGATTCGGGCGTGCGGAAGCTGTACAGCACCCAGGTGAACAGCGGCCCGCCGACAACCGCGATCACGAACCCGAGGACGACCCGCTGCCTGCCGAGTGCACCGCCGGAGATGCGCGGGAGGGCGAACTTCTCACCGCTGGTCATGCTCGGGTCCGCCGGAGGACAGCATCCGCACCCCGTCGATCACCGCGGCGTGGGTATGGCGCGAACCGAGCACACGGAAATGGCCGGATGCCGGGACGAGCACGTTCGTGGCCCCGGACAGAGCGCTGCCGTCGGGGATGTGCGGGTCGAAGTGGCCGAACACCGACACGATGCGGCCGTTGACCGACTCTTCGTTTCCGAGCATGACGATCGTCTCGTCGTCGGGGAGGAACGCCCGGATGCTGGGGACGAAGAACAGGGCGGCGAGCGGTGACCCGTGGAACGGCGTGCACACGGCCACCAGCCCGAGGAGGCCCAGCGGCCGGCCCGACGAGTCGTCGGCCGGGGCGGTCGCGGCGGCCGCGGCATCCGCCGGGTCTCCCCCGGCTGCCGCCTCGACCGCAGCGGCCACCGCGGCACCCGACGAGACGAGCAGATGCTTGCCGATGAGCCCGCCCTTGCTGTGCGCCACGAGCACGCGCCCGGCGCTGCGCGGCGGCCTGCTCGCCAGAGCTCGGCCCAGACGCTCGGATGTCTCCGCGATGCCGCGACTGTTCATGCCCAGGCCGTGCACGACGTTGACCCGGTGCCCTGCGGCGTTGAGCGCATTGCCGAGGGGCCGCAGGAACGTCCAGTGCTCGTAGACGCCCGGAAGCAGGATGATCTCGGGCAGGTCCTTCGACCCGGACCGCCACGCACGGGGCACGGGCCGTGGTCGTCCCAGCGTCCACGGCGCGGTGACCACGGCGAGCTGGCGAACCGCGGCGTAGACATAGTCCAGCGCCCACCACCACGCCCGGACGAGCGCGTGCCGCCGCGCCGGCTGCTGCACCGTGGTCATGAACCGCAGTCTACGAGCCGGCACGACGGGCGCCTGCGTCACTGCGGTCATTCCTCACGCTCGAGACTCGAGCGCACCGCCGTCGTCGCGCTCATCTCCTCGGACGGGAACGGGAGCCCCGCGCGCTGCTGACCGGGCAGCGGGCGGGAGCGGCGTCCGTAGATGAGTTCGCTCGAATCGAGCAGCCACGGAACCAGCGTGATCGAGACGCCGTGGATCAGCATGAGCTGATTGGCGATGCGCCGAGCCCGACGATTGTGCAGGAGCGACTCCCACCAGTGCCCCACGATGTACTGCGGCAGGTAGACGGTCACGACCGAGGAGCCGTGCTCCGCGCGGTACTTCCTGATGAACGTCGACGCGGGGCTGGCGAAGGACCGGTAGGGCGAGTCGATGATGATCAGGGGCACCGGGATGTCGTGGGCGGCCCACTGCTCCCGCAGCCTCGCGGTCTCTTCCGGCGACACCGACACGTGGAGCGCGAACGTCGTCTGGTGCTTGGCCGCGAGGGCGTAGTCGAGCGCCTTCACCACGGGCTTCTGGAGGCGGTTGACGAGGATGAGGGCGACGTCGCCCTCCGCTCCGAAGTGCGTGACGTCGTCGACGGTGATCTCGTGCTCCACATCGCGGTAGTAGCGGTGCACGCCGATCATGAGCGTCGCGAGGATCGGGATCGCGATGAAGACGAGCCAGGCTCCGTGGGTGAATTTCGTGACGGTGACGATCAGCAGAACGGAGATCGTCATGCACGCACCGATGGCGTTGATCACGAGCCCGATCCGTGCGGAGCGGCGCTCGGGTGCCGCAGAGTCACGGTGTGCGGCATCCGGCGGCAGCGAATCGAGCTCGCGCAACGCTCGCCGCCAGTGCCGCACCATGCCGATCTGACCGATGGAGAAGGATGTGAAGACGCCGATGATGTAGAGCTGGATCAGCGTCGTGAGCTGGGCCTGGTAGATGACGAGCACGAAGATCGCGACGATCCCGAGCATGATCATGCCGTTGGAGTACACGAGGCGGTCACCGCGGGTGTTGAGCGCCTTGGGTGCATACCCGTCGCGCGCCAGCACGGAGCCCAGAAGCGGGAAGCCGTTGAACGCCGTGTTGGCCGCGAGCAGCAGCACGCACGCGGTCGCGGCCTGGATGACGAAGAACGGGATCGAGCCCATGCCGAAGGTCGCGGCGGCCACCTGCGCCATCAGGCTCGGTTGCGGGTTGTCGCAATCGAAGCCGATCAGGTGACAGGGGTTCTCGGCGTAGTGGACGCCCGAGACGAGCGCGAGCGTGGTCAGTCCCGAGAACAGGAGGATCGCGATCCCGCCCATGAGCGTCAGGGTCATCTGGGCGTTGCGCACGTTGGGCTTGCGGAACGCCGGAACGCCGTTGGAGACCGCTTCGACGCCGGTCAGGGCCGAGCAGCCGCTCGAGAATGCGCGCAGCACGAGCAGGATCACCGCCGCCTGGGTGAGGCTCTCCGCCTGGACGGCGAATTCGGCGCTCGAGGCGACGGGCGGGTCGCCGGCGATCGTGCGGATGAGACCGACCACGATCATGACGGCAACCGACCCGATGAAGACGTAGGTGGGGATCGCGAACAGCAGTGACGCCTCGCGCACCCCGCGCAGATTGACCAGGATGATCACCACGACGAACCCGACCGCGAGCTCGACCCGGCCCGCGTCGAGGAAGGGGAGCGCCGAGATGATGTTGTCCACCCCGGATGCGACCGACACCGCGACCGTCAGGACGTAGTCCACGAGCAGCGCCGCGGCGACGATCACGCCGGGCACCTCGCCGAGGTTCGTGCGCGCCACCTCGTAGTCCCCTCCGCCGGAGGGATACGCCTTGATGAGCTGTCGGTAGCTGATCACGACCACCAGCAGCACGACCACGACGGCAAGGCCGACCCACGGGCTGAACGCGAGGAACGCGAGGCCGCCGGTCAGCAAGATCATGAGCAGCTCCTGCGGCGCGTACGCCACAGAGCTCAGGGCATCCGACGCGAAGATCGGCAGCGCCATCTTCTTCGGCAGCAGCTGGTCGTCGAGCTTCGCCGAGGTCAGCGGGTCTCCGAGGATAAGGCGCTTGGCGATCGGCGAATCGGCGCCGCGCTCGCGGCTGTCTGTGGTCACGGCGAGCGATGTTACTCGCGGGATTCACGGGGGCGGGCGCGTCCTAACGGAACCCATGCGGGGCGTTGCCACCCGATGCCCTCGGGCTAGTCGAGGAACTCCCGCGCAGCCACTACGAGCGCCTCGACGCCGCGACCGAGGGTCGGCCGCAGCACCGGCGCGAAGTACGGCGAGTGATTCGTGGGGATGTCGCGGTCGATCGTGCCGCCCGACTTGGCGTCGGCGTACTCCTGCAGGTCGACGCCGCCCCAGAACCAGAACACGAGCGGCACGCCCGCTTCGCGTGCGAACCACGAGACGTCTTCGCTGCCCGTGAACATGCCGGGGTCGACGACCGTGCCTTCGCCGAACGCGTTGTCGAACGCGAGCGTGAGGCGGGCGGTCGCGTGCACGTCGTTGATCGTGGGCGGAAGGGAGTGGTCGATCTCGATCACCGGCTCCTCCTCGGCGCCGGAGGCCTGCGCCTCGGCACGCACGACCCGCTCGACCTTCGCGAGCACGCGCGCGCGCGCCTCGTCGTCGGGGTAGCGCAGGCTCAGCTCGAGCTTCGCCTCGGCGGGGATGATGTTGTTCTTCAGTCCCGCGTGGATCGAGCCGACGGTCACCACCGCGACATCCCGAGGGTCGACCTCGCGCGAGACGATGGTCTGCAGGCGCATGACGGTGGCAGCCGCCATGACGACCGGATCGATCGTGGAGTGCGGGCGCGATCCGTGCCCGCCGCGCCCCAGCAGGGTGACGGTGAGACCGTCGGATGCCGCCATCTGCGTTCCTCCGCGCACCCCGATGGTGCCGGCGGGCAGCGGCGTGACGTGCTGGCCGAGCACGATGTCGGGCCGAGGGTAGCGCTCGAGCACACCGTCGGCGATCATCGCCTGCGAGCCCGCGCCGTGCTCTTCGGCCGGCTGGAAGACGGCGACGATCGTTCCTGACCACTCGTCCTTCGTCGCGACCAGGCGCTCGAGCGCGCCGAGCAGCGCGGTGACGTGCATGTCGTGCCCGCACGCGTGCATGATCGGAACGTCCGTGCCCGCCGGGTCGGTGCCGCGCGCGGTGCTCGCGTACTCCAGCCCGGTCAGCTCCTTCACGGGCAGCGCGTCCATGTCGGCGCGCAGCCACACGACCGGGCCTTCGCCCGAGCGGATGATCCCGACCACGCCGGTCTTGCCGATGCCCTCTTCGAACTCGACGCCCAGCTCGGCGAGGTGCCGCGTGACAACTCCCGCCGTGCGGGTCTCCTGGAACGACAGTTCGGGATGCCGGTGGAGGTCGATGTAGAGGGCTTCGAGGTCGAGGGTCATGGCCTTGAGCCTAGCCGCGGCATCCTGCGCGTCAGTGCTCGAGGCGGGCGGTCGTGCCGCGCACGATGAGTTCGTACGGCAGGTGGCGCGGCTCCTCGCGCGAGGTGCCGGCATCCTTCGCCTCGAGCTCGTCGAGGATCGCGTCGGCCGCACGCTCCCCCTGCCCGAGCGGGAACTGGTCGACGGTCGTGAGACGGAAGAACTCCCCGAGTTCGTGTCCGTCGATTCCGACCACGGAGAGGTCTTCGGGCACGCGGTACCCGAGCTCTCGGGCTGCCAGCAGCGCGCCGATCGCCATCTCGTCCGATGCGGCGAAGATCGCGGTCGGCCGTTCGCCCGGGCGGCCGAGGAGCTGCTTGGCCGCGCGGAATCCGCCCTCGATCGTGAAGTCGGCGGGCTCGAAGAGGGAAGGACGGGCCGGGATGCCGGCATCCGCAAGAGCCTGTTCGAAGCCGAGCCGGCGGCGGGTGGGGATGTGGAAGTCGATGTCGAACTCGGGGCTCGCGCCGATGTGCGCGATGTCGCGGTGGCCGAGCGCGATCAGGTGCTCGGTGGCCAGACGGGCGACGGCGACATCATCCACCGTGAGGGTGGACAGCCGCGGGTTGGGTCCTCCGATCGCGATCACCGGCAGGCCGAGCTCGCGGAGGCGCTCCGTCTCCTCGTCGCCCAGCTCGATCGAGATCGCGATGACCCCGTCGACGCGCTGGCGGCGCAGAAAGGTCTCGAAGATGCTCCGGCGCTGCTCGCGGTCGGCGGTGAGGTTGTAGAGGGTGATGTCGTAGCCGCGCCGCATGAGCGCGGAGGCCGTTCCGCTGAGCACCGTGCTGAAGAACCAGCGGTCGAGGAACGGCACCAGCACGCCGATGTTGCGCGTGCGGCCCGATGCCAGGCTCGAGGCCGACGATGAGACGACGTACCCGAGCGACTTCGCCGCCGTCTCCACCCGCTCGCGGGTCGCATCGGACACATGACCGCGCCCGCTCAGCGCACGGGAGACGGTCGCAGTGGAGACACCCGCGCGCCGCGCGACCTCATCGATGCTGACCACGTCGTCCCCTTTCGACCCCGTCCCCCGGCGGCCGGCTCAGGCGTTCTCGAGCCAGACCGCCGTGTCGGCGGGGAGCTCCCCGCCGTCGAGCGGCTCGCTCGCCGCGATCACGTTACCCTGCGGAAGCGGGATCGCCGCGTCGCCGATGTTCGCGACGACCGTCACATTCCCGTTGCGGAATGCGAGGACGTCGGACGGGAACCCTCCGATCCACTCGAGTGCGCCGGCACCCAGCCGGTGCGCGCGGCGCGCGGCAAGCAGCGTTCGGTACAGCGACAGCGTCGACGCGCTGTCGTCCTGCTGCAGGTCGCGGGCGAGGACAGCCCACGACGCAGGCTGCGGCAGCCAGGACTCGCCCGTCGGGCTGAACCCGAACGCGGGCTCGGTCGAGGACCACGGCACGGGCACGCGGCATCCGTCACGGCCGTAGCGCTCGCCCGCGGTGCGGAACCACGTCGGGTCCTGACGTGCGTCGTCGGGGAGGTCCACGGCCTCGGGGAGGCCGAGCTCTTCGCCCTGGAAGATGTACGCCGACCCGGGCAGGGCCAGCATGACGGTGGAGGCTGCCCGCGCGCGACGCAGCCCGAGGGCTGCGATCGGCTTGCCCGCAGAGAGCGGGCCGATGCCGTGACCCTGCGGGTTCTCGGCGGTCAGGGCCAGGCGAGATGCGTGGCGCACCACGTCGTGGTTCGACAGCACCCACGTGCTGGGTGCGCCCACCGCGGAGAAGGCCCGCAGGGACTCATCGATGACGGTGCGCAGTTCGGCGGCATCCCATTCGGTCGTGAGGTACGGGAAGTTGAACGCCTGGTGCATCTCATCGGGTCGCACCCACAGGGCGGTGTCGTCGGGCGTCGGGCGCCAGGCCTCGGCGCACAGCGCCCGGTCGCCGTCGTACTCGGCGAGGATGCCGTGCCAGTCGCGATACACATCGTGCACTCCGGGCTGACCCCAGTACGGCACGTCGTCCTCTTCGCCGCCCATCGAGGCCGCGTCGGCCGGAGGCGTGTAGTCGGGCAGTCCCGCTGCCTTGACCAGACCGTGCGCCACATCCACGCGGAATCCGTCGACGCCGCGGTCGAGCCAGAAGCGCAGGATGCGGCGGAACTCTTCGCGCACCTCCTCGTTCGACCAGTCGAAGTCGGGCTGCGACGTGTCGAACAGATGCAGGTACCACTGACCCGGAGTGCCGTCCGCCTCGATCACACGGGTCCAGGCGGGGCCACCGAAGACCGATTCCCAGTTGTTGGGCGGCAGTTCGCCGCGGCGGCCCTTTCCCTCGCGGAACAGGTAGCGGGCGCGCTCGCGGCTTCCGGGACCCGCTGAGAGCGCGGCCTGGAACCACTCGTGCTGGTCGGACGAGTGATTCGGGACCAGGTCGACGATGACCCGGATGCCGCGGCCATGGGCGTGCTCCAGCATGTCGTCGAAGTCCGCGAGGGTGCCGAAGATCGGATCCACGTCGCAGTAGTCGGCGACGTCGTAGCCGGCGTCCTTCTGCGGCGAGCGCTGGAACGGGCTGAGCCACAGCGCGTCCACCCCGAGATCGGAGAGGTCGTCGAGGTGCGCGGTGACACCGGGCAGGTCTCCGATTCCGTCGCCGGAGCTGTCGGCGAACGATCGGGGATAGATCTGGTAGATGACAGCGGTGCGCCACCACTCCGCTCCGCGGCGGGAGGAGAGGGGATCGAAGCGCTCGGCGAGGTCGGGCGTGGTCATCGTTCCAGAATACTGCAAGCGCTTGCATGCGCCGCGCGCGCGACCAGCGGAGATCCTGCTGAGCGATCGCGCGAAACGTCGCGCGGCTAGGGTGGGCGCGTGCCCCACGCCGACGACCTCAGCCGTGCCGAGTCGCTGATCCTCACGATCGCGGACTACCCCGAACCCGGCATCCTCTTCCGCGACATCACTCCCCTTCTCGCGGATGCCGCAGCCCTGCGCACCACGATCGACGCGCTGACCGCTCCCTTCGCGGGCACGTTCGACGTCGTGGCCGGAGTGGAGGCGCGCGGTTTCCTGCTCGCCGGCGCCGTCGCGATCGCGGCGGGAGTGGGCCTGGTGCCGGTGCGCAAGGCGGGCAAGCTGCCGCGGCCCGCGGCATCCGTCTCGTACACGCTCGAATACGGCGAGGCCGTTATCGAGGTGCACGACGACCTCACACCGGGCACGCGGGTGCTGCTGGTGGACGACGTGCTCGCCACCGGCGGAACGCTCGTGGCCGCCCACCGGCTGTTCGCCGCACTCGGCGTCGACGTCGTCGGCACCGCCGTGCTGATGGAGATCGCGGCCCTCGGGGGCCGCGCGGTCGTCGGCGAGGTGTACACGGTGTTCCGGGGCTGAGTGCTGGTCGGGCTGGCCCTGGTAGCTGAGCGCGCCGAAGCGTCGTGACGGCTGCCGACCCCGGTCCCCGAGCTTGTCGAAGCGTCGTCACCCGCGCCGATTCCTCCCCGGGCAGGGCAAAATGCGTCTTCGCAACGACCGCCCCTCTTAGCGGTCAGTGGTGGTCGTGCTCGTGGCCGTCGTCATCGCGCTCTTCCTCGAGGAGCATGCCGACTGAGGTCGCGCATGCGTCCCCGCGCCAAGCCTCCAGGCCCTCGCGAAGAGCGAACGCGGCGATGACCAGGCCGGCGATCGCGTCGGCCCACCACCACCCCCACAGACTGTTCAGGATGAGTCCGATCAGAACGGCTGCCGAGAGATAGGCGCAGATCAGTGTCTGCTTCGAGTCGACGACGGCGGTCGCGGAGCCGAGTTCGCGTCCGGCGCGACGCTCGGCGAACGAGAGGAACGGCATGACGATCACGCTCAGGGCGGTGATCGCAATGCCCAGCGCGCTGTGCTCGACTTCGACCCTGGCAAGCAGCGCGATCGACGAGGTGACGGTGACGTAGGCGGCGAGGGCGAAGAACGCGACGGCGATGACCCGCAGCGTCCCCTTCTCCCACCGCTCCGGGTCGCGGCGGGTGAACTGCCAAGCGACCGCGGCGGCGGAGAGGACCTCGATTGCGGAGTCCAGTCCGAAGGCGATCAGCGCGGCAGATGACGCGATGGTGCCGGCGGTGAGGGCGACGACGGCTTCGACGAGGTTGTAGCCGATCGTCGCGGCGACGATCCAGCGGATCCGACGGCGCAGGACGTGTTGTCGCTCAAGGGCCACAGGGGAGGTTGTCATGCGCAGGCGCACGTGTCGCCGGAGCAGCAGCCGGGGTCGACGTAGAGGACCACGTGGAGCAGCTCGTTCAAAGCGGGGGCGAGGTGCGGGTCGGCGAGGCGATACGACACGCGGCGGCCGTCGGGTATTGCTTCGACCAGCCCGCAGCCGCGGAGACAGGCCAGTTGATTCGACATGACCTGACGAGAGACCTCCAGCGCGTCTGCGAGGTCGGAAGGATACGCCGGCGCCTCGCGCAACGCCAGGAGGACGCCCACCCTCGTCGAATCGGAGAGCGCGTGGCCCAGGCGTGCGAGAGCAGCGGCGTGCGTGAGCGAAGCGGTTGTTGTCGGCATGTACACAAAAATACAGAAAAGAATGAATTAACAAAACGCTGAATCGGTACGACGGGCTGACACGCATCCATGCTCAGTCCGCGTCGCCGGCGGGTGTGGTCACGCGCCGCCCGCGAACGAAGACTCCGGTGACCGCAGCCTCGCGCATGCCCATCAGAAGGCCGAACAGGTGGGAGCGTGCCCCGCCGTGGGCGGCGGCATCCAGCACGAGACCGAATCCGGGCTGGGCTTCGGGATCGACGATGACGAAGTCCGCCTCCTTGCCGACGTCGAGGTTGCCGAAGACCTGCTCCTGATCGAGCGCCCGGGCACCGGCGAGCGTGCCGAGGAACAGCAGCTGCGCCGGGTCGATCGCCGTCGACCGGTCGCCATGCTCGCTCATGTGCACCTTGTAGCAGTCGTTGAGCACCCGCGGAATGAGCCACTCGTCGCCGGCGCCGATGTCGGTGCCCATCGCGATCGTCGCACCGGACGCCGCGGTGCGGCGCCACGGCATCGTGCCGCTTCCGAGGAACAGCTGCGAGGTGGGGCAGTGGGCGATCGACGAGCCCGTCTCGGCGAGGCGGGCCAGCTCGCCGTCGGTGCAGTGCACCGCGTGAGCCAGGATGCTGCGCCGACCCAGCATGCTCTCACCGCTCGTTCGCGACCCGGGCAGGCAGCGGCCGTCGTAGGTGTCGAGGTAGGTCTGCACGCCGTACTGCTCGCGTACGGCCGCGATCTCGCCGTCGCCTGGCCGGTCGTTCTCGTTCAGGTGTGAATGGAAGTACACCCCGTCGCCGCGCACGTCGGCGTACAGGTCGCCGAGGCGAGTGAGGGTCTCCTTGGTAACGGCCAGGCTGAACCGTGGCACCACCGCGACCTGCGCGAGCGCGGTGCGAGCATCGGATGCCGCTCCCCCGGCGTCCTGCCCGTGCCAGCGCGCGATCTCGTCGCGAGCGAGACCGATGGCGTCGTCTTCGCTCGTGAGGAGCGCCGCCGCGCTCGTCGGGCCCACCGTCTGGATTCCCCGGCCGCTCACGATGCGCAGGCCGGCGTCGATCGTGCGGCGGAACAGTGCGTCCTGCGCCTCGGGGAAGGCCGACCCGAAGACGAGCGCCGACGTGGTGCCTACCGAGACTCTGCGCCGCACGAACTCCTCCGCCACGAGGTCGGCGAAGTCCGGGTCGGCCAGCCGCGACTCGGCGGGGAAGACGCACCGCTCGAGCCACTCCAGCAGCTCGCCGCCGCCGAACTCGTCGGTCGCCAGCGTCTGCGGGTAGTGCACGTGCGTGTCGACGAACCCGGGCAGCAGGCATCCCCGGGTCACGACGACGTCGTCCTGTGCGAGGGATGCCGGCAGCCCCGTCCACGCTCCGGAGTACGCGATGCGACCGGTGGCGTCGACGGCGAGGGCGCCGTCGGGCTCGGAGACGAGTGCGTCGGCCGATTCCTCGAGCGTCGGCGAGCCGGCGATGTGGAGCAGGTGACCCCGGTAGATCGTCACGGCGTCTCCTCCTGGGCACAAGGTTGCAGTCTCACGGGGAAGGGCGGAGGGGCTCAGACGAACGCGGGCAGGTCGAGCCAGGCATCCGGCGCCGGGGCCGCGCCGTCGCGGGTGATGGTGCCCTCGATCAGGCCGTACGGGCGGTCGGCGGCGTAGAAGACCTCGCCCGGGTTGTCCAGGCCGAACGGCGCCAGGTCGGACAGGAAATGGTGCCTGTTCGGCATCGCGAACCTCACCTCGGCGATCTCGGGGCGGGCCTGGATGGCGGCCTTGCCCATCGCGAAGAGGGTCTGCTGCAGCGCGAGCGAATGGACCGTTGCGAAGGTCGACAGCAGCACGGCCGACATCTCCGCGTACAGGCCGTTGTAGTCGATGCCGGCCTCGACGGACTCAGGCAGGAATCGCCACCGCCCGGTGACCGAGGTCGCCATGATGCGGTCGTCGGTCTCGACGAGGGTGGTGTACCGGTCGCGCGGGAACCCCGCGAACTCGCTGCCGGTGGACTTGAGCACGGTGAGGTCCTTGACACCGCCGATGACGTGCGTCGCGCCGTCGACGACCTGCACGGCTGCGAGGCGGGTGCCCTGGCCCTTGCGCACGAACGCGTGGTCGTGGGGCTGCCCGTCGACCAGAATGCGGTCCCAGTCGTACTGCTCTGCCTGCCAGAGTCCGCCCTCGATCCAGTCGAAGCCGCTCACGAAGTGCTCCGAAAGCTTGCGAAGGTACTCCTCGGGCGCGGCCACACCGTGCTCCTTCGCGAAGGCGAACACGGTGTTCTTCTGGGTGTCGGTCGCCACGACGAGCGCGTTGTCGCCGGTCAGGTACGAGTCCGCCAGGGCCGCACCGCGCAGCTGCGACGTGACGTTGAGGTCGACGATCTCGTGGCGCGGCGTGTCGCGGTAGATGCGCACCACCCGGTTCTCGGCCTTGCCGTACTTGTTCGCGCCGAGGCTGACGGACACGTCACTCATGGGCTAGCTCCCTCGGTAGGTCGAATAGGCGAAGGGACTGAGCAGCAGCGGCACGTGGAGGTGCCTGCTCGTGCCATCGGCCGCGACCTCGACGCTGAACGTCACGGTGACGAAGGGGTAGAACGTGTCCACGCCGAGCGCCGCGAAGTAGGCACCGGTGCGGAAAGCCAGTGTGTACTCCCCCTCAGGCAGCTGCTCCGGGCCGAGGCTCGCCCGACCGTCGGCGTCGGTGATCCCCTCGGCGACGGGGAGTCCGCGGGCGTCGGCGAGCTCGACGGCGATGCCGGTGGCGGGAGCGCCGGCTGCGGCATCCAGGACGTGCGTGGTGAGGTGGCTCATGGGGCGATTCTCCCGCTCGAGGGGTCGGTTGTGGGAGATTCCGTCACCGAGCCCCGCAGGCGCAGGAGCGCGATCTCGGCGAGCTGGCCGACGGCCTCCGCCACTTCGGTCTCGCCGTCGTTGCCGAGCCGTCGCTCGAGCTCGGCGAGGATCTCCTCGGGTGACCGACCCGCGGCACGAATCAGGAACACGCGCCCGAAGCGCTCCTCGTATGCGGCGTTGCCGGCGGCGATCGCCGCGGTGACGGCGCCGGCGGCATCCGTCATCGCGGCCTGTTCACGACGGGATGCCGCGGCCTCCGCACCCGCACCGGCCGGGCGCTGCCCGATGCGGGGGTGGTGGGCCAGTGCCGCGTCGAGCTCGGCTCTGCCCCACTCGCTCGCGAGCGCGGCCGCGCGCGCGGCGAGCGCATCCACCGAGCCGTACGGACGCCCCACGATGATCGCGTCGACCCACGCCGGGATCGCGGCCCACACGCCGACGACGGACGCCGCGACCGCGGCATCCGCGGTGTTGAACTCGTCGAGCCGCATGGCGCCACGGTAGCCCCTGGGGGTTTCACCCGGGTTACGCCGGGGCGTGTCGCCTCGCTCGCCGGGCCGGGAAGCGACCGGCTTCGACGTTCGCAGAGGAAACACGGGGGAAACGCGCGAGCATTAGCGTGGAGGTCGAGAACAGGGGGCCGCCGTGGCAGACAAGCGCCTCGTCGTACGCGCCGGCAGCACCTTCATCGACGGAGCGTTCCGGTCCGCCGCGCTCGTCATCGAGAACGGACGCATCCTCGACGTACGGGACCTGCGTGCTCGCGTCATCGCCGCACGCACGGTGCTGGTCCCCGACGATGCCGTGCTGCTGCCCGGGCTGGTCGACTCGCACGTGCACGTCAACGAACCCGGCCGCACGGAGTGGGAGGGCTTCCGCTCTGCGACGCGCGCGGCCGCCGCGGGCGGAGTGACCACGATCGTCGACATGCCGCTGAACTCGCTGCCGCCGACCACCACGGCCGGGGCGCTCGCGATCAAGAGGGCCTCCGCCGCCCCGTCGGCATACATCGACATCGGCTTCTGGGGTGGGGCGGTGCCCGACAACCTCGGGGCGCTCGCCCCGCTGCACGACGCCGGCGTCTTCGGTTTCAAGTGCTTCCTGTCGCCCTCGGGGGTCGAGGAGTTCCCGCACCTCGATCGCGCGCAGCTCGGCGCGGCGATGGAGGAGATCGTTGCGCTCGGCTCGCGCCTCATCGTGCACGCCGAGGACCCCGCGCTGCTGGGCGAGGCGGGGGCGCTGGGCCGCGGGTACGGGGCGTTTCTCGCCTCGCGCCCAGCGGCCAGCGAGGCCTCCGCGATCGACGCGGTGATCGCCGAGGCGCTGCGCACGGGCGCTCGCGCGCACATCCTGCACCTGAGCGACGCCTCCTCGCTGCCGGCGATCCGCGCGGCCAAGAAGGACGGTGTCGCGCTGACCGTCGAGACGTGCCCGCACTACCTGACGATCGTCGCCGAGGAGATCCCCGACGGCGCGAGCGAGTTCAAGTGCTGTCCGCCGATCCGCGGCGCCTCCAACCGCGACCTGCTGTGGGAGGGGGTCGTCGACGGCACGATCGACGCGATCGTGAGCGACCACTCGCCGAGCACGGTCGATCTGAAGCGCTCCGGCGGAGGCGACTTCGGGCTGGCATGGGGCGGTATCTCGGGGCTGCAGGTCGGGCTGTCGGCGGTGTGGACCGAGGCGCGAGGCCGCGGCATCCCGCTGGAGAGGATCCTTCCGCTGTTCACGACGGGTCCGGCATCCGTCGCCGGCCTCACCGGTGCCGGCGTCATCGAGCCCGGCGTGCCCGCGCATCTCACGGTGTTCGGCGTCGACGACCCCTACGTGATCGACGCGAGACGGCTGCTGCACAAGAACCCGATCACCGCCTACGACAGCCGCACCCTCACCGGCAGGATCCGCCGCACCTGGCTGCACGGCAAGACGATGTACACCGCGACGGAGGGGGGCGCCGACGAAGCGCACCGGTTCCACGGCAAGCCTCGCGGCAGGCTCCTCTCGGCGGTGTGATGCCGATCGGGCGAGCGGGGGCCTTGCGGAAGCCCGGCGTCACCGCTGGGCGGTGGTCATCCCCATGCGCGCGAGGACTGCCGTCTCGGCGACCTGCACGAGGTTGTACAGCAGCAGAGTGATGATGGTGATCAGCGCGACCGAGGCCCACAGGTCGTCGAAACGGGCGGAGGCGCTGAACTTCTGGATCATCCCGCCGATGCCCTGGCCCGTCGACAGCCACTCGGCCAGCAGCGCCCCGGTCACCGCGCCGGGCACCGAGACGCGTGCCGCGGCGAAGAGCGACGGCATCGCGCCGGGGATGCTGACCTTGCGGAGGCCGGTCAGCCGTCCGCCGCCGTACACGCGCACGAGATCGAGGCTCTCCCGGCTCGCGCGGCCGAGCCCGAAGAGGATCGCGGCCAGCGCCGGGAAGAGCACGACGATGCTCACGATCACCGCTACGGATGCCGTGGTTCCGCGTCCGGTGATGAGGATGATGACGGGCGCGATCGCCACGAGCGGGACGCTGCGCAGCAGCAGGGCAAGCGGCATCACACCCGCCTCGATCGCGCGGGACAGCGAGAAGAGCACGGCCATGAGAACGGCAAGCAGCATGCCCACCACGAAGCCGAGCGCGGCATCCTGAAGGGTCTGCACCACCAGCGGTGCCAGGTCGGCGCGGTTCGCGGACCCGCTTCCGGGTCCGTCCGCGTCCGTGAACAGGAACTGCCAGACCTCCACCGGCCCCTTCGCGACGTACGGCGAGACGCTCGTGAGGCTGATGACCGCCTGCCAGAGCGCGATGACGATGACGAGGGTCAACAGAGCGTTGACGACGGCGCGCCAGATCGCCTTGGATGCCGGCTTCATCCGGGTGCCTTTCCCGAAACCCACGGCGTGACGAGCCGTGAGAGCAGCCCGAAGGCGCCGTAGCCGACGAGTGCCACGAGTGCGCACAGCAGGAACACCGCCCACACCCGCGTCGAGTCGAGGTCGCCCTGCAGCTTGATGAGCGTGATCCCGACCCCGCGGTCGATGGCTCCCATGTACTCGCCCAGCACCGCGCCGAGGAAGGCGCTCGGCACCGCGATCTGCAGGGCGTTCAGGATCGCGGGGAGGGCAGCGATCAGCCGGACCTTGCGCAGCTGGGTGAAGCGCGTGCCCCCGTAGACGCGCACGACATCCAGGCTCGCCTTGTCGGCCGCCTTGAAGCCGAGCAGGGCGCCCACGACGGTGGTGAAGAACACCGCGAGCGCCGCGAGGAAGACAGCGGTCGTGCTCGGGTCGCCGGGCCGCTTCGCCCCGCCGAGGATGACGATGGCGAGGCCTCCGACGGCCACCACCGGCAGGCAGTAGCTGACGACCGCCACCTGGGTCACGACGGTCTCGATGCGGGGAAACAGCAGCACGGTGGAGGCGAGCAGCAGGGCGAGCGTGTTGCCCCACACGAAGCCGATCGCGGCCTCGGTGATGGTCACCTGGAACACCGTCCAATATGCGGCGAGGCCGTCCTGGTAGAGGGTCTGCAGGACGACCCACGGGGTCGGCACCGGCGTGTAGGTGGTGCCCTCGGGCGGAGTGAACACCGTCACCGCGAAGAGCCACCATGCGGCGATCAGCGCTGCAGCACCGACGACTCCGGCGAGCCAGCTCGGCATGCCGCGTCCTGCCGAACCGCTGCGAGCCATCACGCCTCCGCGGGGGCTCTGCCGGACGAGCCGAAGAGCAGTTCCGAGGCGCGGTCGACGAGCGCATGGAACTCGGGTGTGCGCTGCATCTCCGGGGTGCGCGGCCGGGGCAGGTCCACGTCGATGATCTCTTTGATCCGGCCGGGTCGCGGCGACATCACCGCGACCTGATCGGAGAGGAAGATGGCCTCGGAGATGCCATGGGTCACCAGAAGGGTGGTGGCCGGCTTCTCCGTCCAGATGCGGAGGAGCTCGAGGTTGAGGTTCTGCCGCGTCATGTCGTCGAGCGCGCCGAACGGTTCGTCGAGAAGGAGCACGGAGGGCTTGAGAGCCAGTGCGCGCGCGATCGAGACGCGCTGCCGCATGCCGCCCGAAAGAGTCGCCGGCTTGGCCTTCTCGAAACCGCGCAGGCCGACGAGGTCGATGAGCTCGTCGATGTAGGCGGCGTCGGGTCGGCGACCGGCGACCTCGAAGGGAAGTCGGATGTTGGCCGCGACGCTGCGCCAGGGAAGCAGCGCGTGGTCCTGGAACGCGATGCCGAGTTCGCTGCCCGAGCGCAGCTGCGCCGGCGTCTTGCCGTCGACGAGGATGGCGCCCGACGTGGGTTCCTCCAGGTCTGCGAGGATGCGCAGGATCGTCGACTTGCCGCAGCCGGACGGGCCGAGCAGGGCGAGGAACGACCCCTTCTCCGTGTGAAGGTGCGTGTCCTGCAGGGCGGTGACCGTGCGGCCTCGGCCGGCGGAGAAGGTCTTGCTGAGTCCGTCGACCCGGATGCCGGTGCCTGTGAGAGCACCGGCATCCGGGATGGTGATGTCAACCATGGGGCCTATCGGGGTCGGGCCCGCGTCAGGGCAGGTAATCCTTGAGGGCCGGAGTCTCAGCGTAGATCTCCTCGATGATGCTCGTGTCGAACAGGTCCTCGACCGCGACCTCCCAGCCGGCGGCGGCGAGCGAGTCGATCGTCTGCTTCTTGAGTTCGTCGGAGATCGTGAACAGCCCGTTCGACTCGGTCTCCTCGGTCGAGATCAGGAGCTTCTCGGCCTCCAGGCCGAGCGCGGTCTTCTCGGGGTCGAGCGCGCCGAAGACCGACTCGAGTCCGTCCGCAGACTCGTCGGCGGCCTGGTTGTAGTACTTCTCGATCAGCGCCACGGAGTCTTCGGTGGACTCGGTGAAGACATCCGTCCACCCCTTGATCTCCGCCGTCAGGAACGCCTTGAGCAGGTCCTTGTTCTCCGCGAGGTACTGGTCGGTCACCGTGAAGGTCTCCGCGACATACGGCACGCCGTTCTCGGCGTACGGAAGGTTCGTGACCTCGTAGCCGGCCAGCTCGACGGTCAGAGCCTCGTTCGTCAGATACGCCATGAACCCGTCGACGTCGCCGTTCATCAGCGGTGTCGGGTCGAAGTCGACCGGAACGACGGTCACCTCCGAGGGATCGATGCCGTTGGCGTTGAGCAGCGCCGCGAAGACGCTCGCGTTCGAATCCTGTACGCCGATCTTCTTGCCGATGAGGTCTTCCGGCGAGGTGATGTCACCGCCGTCGGCCAGGGACAGGATCGTGAAGGGGTTCTTCTGGAAGGTCGTGCCGATGATCTTCAGCGGAGCCTCCTGCTCCGCGATCGCGGCACCGACCGACGCGGCATCGCTGAGCGCCACCTGGACGGTGCCGGACAGCAGCTTGGCGACACCGGTGTCGGGACCGGAGATGCCGATCACCTCGTCGAAACCGGCGTCTTCGTAGTACCCGTTCTCGTACGCGTAGAACTCGCCGGCGAACTCCTCGTTCTTGATCCACGAGTACTGCACGCTGATCTCGCCGAAGCTCTCGGTCGCCGCGGCGTCGCCTGAGGGCGCGCTCCCGGGGCTGGACGAACAGCCCGCCAAGACGAGTGCTGCGGCGAGTGCTGCGGCGACGAGTGCGGCAGCGCGCCCCCGCCGGGTCGGCATGCTATGAGTTGCCATGGTCCCCTCCAGGATCGAATGTGATCGACCTGAACGTAGTCCGGCGACGTTTCCGTTCCGCCGCCGACGTGTTTCCGCGGTGTGTCCGCCGGCTCCGGCGGGAAGGTTCCCGCCCCGCGCAATCGTCGATCGGCGCTGCGTGCTCAGCTCTCGTGGACCACGTTCAGCGGCGGCTCGGCCACCCGCATCCGCTCGATCTGCGTACGGATCAGCCGCTCCGTCCGCGGCTTCATCGCGCTGGACGCCCCGCCGACGTGCGGCACGATGAGTGCTCCAGGGGCGGCCCAGAGCGGGTGGTCGGCGGGAAGCGGCTCGGGATCGGTCACATCGAGCGCTGCTCGCAGCCGCCCGCGCTCGAGGTGGGAGACGAGTGCGTCGGTGTCGATGAGCGGTCCGCGCCCGACGTTCACGATGAGCGCTCCATCGGGGAGGGCCGACAGCGCGGCGTCATCGATGATGTGATGAGTCGCCGCTCCGCCGGGGAGCGTGACGATCACGATCTCGGCATCCGGCAGCAGCTCGATCAGGCGTTCCACGCCGTGCACCGGGAAACCGTCTTCGAATCGGGCGCGATGCGCGACGACGGTGAGCTCGACCTCGAACGGCGCCAGCCGCGCGGCGACCGCCTTGCCCACGCCGCCGTAGCCGAGCAGCATCACGCGGCGGTCGGCGAGGCTGGCGGTGAATTCCGGGGCCCAGCGGTGCTCGTCCTGGGCGCGCACGTAGGTGGGCAGTCGACGCTGCGATGCCAGTGCGAGCGCAACGGCGAGTTCGGCCGTCGACGTCTCGTGCACCGACGCGGCGTTGGCGAAGACGTGGCCGGGCGGCAGGTGCTTCTCGATGCCCTCGTAGCCGATCGACTGACTCTGCACGAGCCTCGTCCGCACCTCGGCCAGCCGGGGCAGCACGACGTTCATCGACATGTACGGCGCCACGACGAGGTCGATCGTCTCGCGGGGCGCTGCGGAGGACATGTCCCACACGATGATCTCCACGCCCGCAGGCGCCGGCTGCAGCGCGGCGGCGAGTTCCTCGGTCGGAACGGACACGACGAGGGACGCAAGATCGGGGGTCACCCCTCCACGCTACCCGGCGCGGCGGCGCGCTTCTCGGTCGTCGCCGAGGCGCGGCGATACTCTCGGCGCGAGCGATGACCATCGCATCAAGGAGGCTGACATGGTTCCCGAGATCAACTACTGGGCGGTGCTGATCGCGACCGCGTCGAGCATGGTCGTCGGGTCGGTCTGGTACGCCCCGAAGGTGTTCGGCACCCGGTGGGCGAAGCTGGCGGACGTCGACATGGACCGTCCCGGCGCATCGGCGGTCGTGCCGATCCTCATCACCGTGGTCGTGAGCTTCATCACCGCGTGGGTGCTCGCCGGCGCCACGGCGATTGCGTGGCACTTCTACGGGGGAGGCTTCCTGCTGTCGGCCCTCGTGACGGCGGTCACGCTGTGGGCGGGCTTCACCGCGGCACGATTCATCACGCACGATGTGTTCGAAGGCAGGCCGTCGTCTCTGACCCTTCTCAACATCGCGCACGAGGTGGTCACGGTTCTCGTCATGGCGGTCATCATCGGGGTCTGGCCACCCGCCGGCACGGTGTGAGGCGTCGCCGTCAGGTGAGCCGGATCTGCCGGTTCACGTCCTTGTAGAGCAGGTATCGGAACGGGCCCGGTCCGCCCGCGTAGCAGGCCTGCGGGCAGAATGCGCGCAGCCACATGAAATCGCCGGCCTCGACTTCGACCCAGTCGTCGTTGAGTCGATAGACGCCCTTGCCCTCGAGCACGAACAGCCCGTGCTCCATGACGTGCGTTTCGGCGAACGGGATCGATCCGCCGGGCTGGAACGTGACGATGTTCACGTGCATGTCGTGCGCCATGTCGTCGGGGTCCACGAAGCGCGTCGTGGCCCATGCCCCCTTCGTCTCCGGCATCGGCGTCGGCGCGACGTCCTGGTCGCGTGTGACGAAGGATGCGGCACGCAAGCCCTCCAGTGGCTCGTAGGCCTTGCGGATCCAGTGGAAGCTCGTGATCTCGGCACCCTCATTGGCCAGCGACCACTCGTCTCCCGCAGCGAGGTAGGCGTAACCGCCCGCCTCCATCTCGTGACGCTGCCCCGCCAGCGTCAGGAGCAGTCGGCCGGTCGTGACGAACACCACTCCCTCGACGCCCGCCTCCCGTTCCGGCCGTTCGGCCCGGCCGCCGGGCTGGATCTCCACGATGAGCTGGGCGAAGGTCGTTGAGAACCCGGCGATCGGACGGGCCAGGATCCACGAGCGCGTCGCGGTGAAGCCGGGCAGGCTGCTCGTGACGATGTCGCGCAGCACCCCTTTCGGGATGACCGTGTACGCCTCGGTCACGATGGCGCGATCGGTCAGCAGCTCGGTCTGCGCAGGCAGGCCGCCGCTCGGGGTGAAGTAGCTCATGGAGACTCCTCGCTCGGACGGGATCGGGATCGCGGGTGGGCGAGGCCTACCAGCGCATCGTGGCTGAGGCCGGTGCCGGAAGCGACGTCATCGTCGTCGATGGCTCCGCACTGCACGCCGCGGAGGAGGAATCCCCCGAGAGCCCGGGCCGTCGCGGGCTCATCGAGCACGGCGCCCGGCGTGCCGTCGAGGTAGGCGCGCAGTCTTGCCGTTGCCTCACGCAGGCCGTCGCGGTAGAACGCGAACGCGGCGAGGTACCGGGTCGGCAGCTGATGGGGGTGCAGATCCCAGCCCTGGAAGAACCCGCGTTCGAGCGACCGGCGCACCAGGCGGGCGTGCAGAGCCCAGGCGTCTGCGGCGCGCTCGCCCACCGGGAGGATGTTCGTCGATCCGTCCGACAGGCGGATGCCGGTGCCGGCGACCGCCAGCTGCATGAGTTCCTTGGCCAGATCGGCGGCCGGGTGCTCGAGCGATTGGTCGGCCGCGGATATCCCGAGCGCCGCGGTGTAGTCGTAGGTGCCGAAGTGCAGGGCGGTGATCCGACCTGCGCCCGCCTGCGGCAGGAGGGCCAGCGGCGACCGGCCGTCCGCACCCAGGACGAGCTGCGGCGTCTCGACCTGCACTTCGAATCGCACCCGTCCCGCCGGCAGCCCGTGCGCGCGCTCGAGCGCCGCGGCGATGTCGACCATCGCCTCCACCTGCGCGACGGTGCTCACCTTCGGAAGGGTGAGCATCAGCCCGTCGGGCAGGCCGCCGGCATCCATGAGGCCGCTGACGAACAGGTCGAGCGTGCGCATGCCACGCGCGCGAGTGGACTCCTCGAGCGACTTGAAGCGGGCGCCGATGAACGGCGGCGCCGCGCCGGACGCCACCGCTTCGGCCACGTGAGCGGCCGCCTGCACGGCGTGGGCGTCTTCGACGGCGTCGCCCCGGTCGCCGTAGCCGTCCTCGAAGTCGAGCCGGAGGTCCTCGATGGGCTCGCGCTCCAGCTTCGCCCGCACCCGCGGCACCACCTCCGTGGCGAGTTCCGGCGAGATGCCCACCCGCGCAGCCAGGGCGTCGAGACCGCCCGCCCCGTCCGCGGAGGCGAGTGCGGCAGACCCCCATTCCGCGGGCAGCGCCGGACGATAGCGGTCGGCGGGCACGTAAGCGGTGTGCACGGGCTGACGCGACCCATCGTCGCCGGGGTACGCGGTGCGCAGCAGCTCGTCGCTGTCGCGCAGCACCGCCTCGACCCGGGCGATGTCGGCGACGCCGAGCACGCCGTGCGCGGCGCGGGCGAGATCGGCAGTCATGCGGAGACGGCTCCTCGCGGGATCGGGGACCGTGCGTCGACGGAGTGTTCCCCTCATCGTGTCGCACGTACTCGGCGACCGCCACCCTGGGGTCGTACAATCGCGAAAGAGGAGCGCCCCGTGGACCACACCGCCGTCACCGTCAACGGACTGCGCCGCACGCTGGATGGCGTCGCGGTGCACACCACCGCGCTCGACTGGCTGCGCGCCACCGGCAACCCGGGCAGCAAAGAGGGCTGCGCGGAAGGGGAATGCGGCGCGTGCGCCGTGCTGCTGGCCACGCCGACAGCCGACGGCGGCACCGCCTGGACCTCGGTGAACTCTTGCCTGGTGCCCGCCTACGCACTGAACGGCCAGGAGATCGTGACGGCAGAGGGGCTCGGCACACCCGACGATCTTCACCCGGTGCAGCGGGGTCTCGCCGAGGGGGGCGGGTCGCAGTGCGGCTACTGCACCCCCGGGTTCGCCTGCAGCATGGCGGCGGAGTTCTACCGCTCGGACCGCCGACCGGTCGGGGCGCCCGACGCAGCGGACGCGGAGCACGGCCCGAACGGATTCGATCTGCACGCCCTGAGCGGGAACCTCTGCCGCTGCACCGGCTACCGTCCGATCCGCGACGCCGCATACGCCCTGGGGATGCCGGAGGCCGGCGACCCGCTCGCCGACCGTCGCGAGCACCCTCCGCCTGCGCCGGTGCCCACCGATGTGCACCTCGGAGGCGCTCGCTTCGTGCGCCCGGCCACCCTCTCCGAAGCGGTGGCGCTGCTGCACGAGGAGCCGGACGCACGGGCCCTTGCCGGAGGCACGGACTGGGGCGTCGACGTCAACCTCCGCGGCGCTCGCGCGCCCCTGGTCGTCGCCATCGAACGGCTGCCCGAGCTGCGCGCGATGGCGATCGGCGACGACACGATCGAGATCGGCGCAGCCCTGACGATGTCGGAGCTCCAGCGGGGACTTGCCGGTCGAGTGCCGCTCCTGGCCGAGCTGGTCCCGCAGTTCGCTTCGCCGCTCATCCGCAACCGCGCCACGGTGGGTGGCAATCTCGGCACCGGCTCTCCGATCGGCGACGTGAGCTGCGCTCTGCTGGCTCTCCGGGCCCGCGTCGTGCTGGCCTCCGCCGATGGCGAGCGGATCGTGGAGCTGGCGGAGTACTTCACCGGCTACCGCCGATCGGTGCGACGCCACGACGAGCTCATCCGCGCGGTGCGGCTGCCTCTGCCCCAATCCGAGGTCACCGCTTTCCACAAGATCACCAAACGCCGGCTCGACGACATATCGAGCGTCGCGATCGCCTTCGCTCTCGACATCCGCGACGGCATCGTCACGGATGCCCGGATCGGGCTCGGCGGCGTCGCCGCCACGCCGATTCGCGCGTACGACACCGAGCACCGGCTGGTGGGCGAGGAGTGGAACATCGCCACCGTTCGCGCCGCCTCCGCCGTGCTGGGCGCCGAAGGCACACCCATGTCGGATCACCGCGCCAGCGCCGAGTACCGGGCGCTGATGCTCAGCCACGCGCTGCTGAAGCTCTATCACTCCGGCGGCGGCGCGGGTGCGCCAGGAGAGGCGACGGCATGAGCGAGCTCGCCGCACGCCCCGCCGATCCCGTCGTCGGCATCGCGACGGCGCACGAGAGCGCCGCGCTCCACGCGACGGGGCGCGCGATGTACACCGACGACCTCGCCGCGCAGACCGCCGGTGTGCTGACCGCGTGGCCCGTGCAGTCCACGAACGCCCACGCGAGGGTCAGGGTCGACGTCTCGGACGCGTATCGCGTGCCCGGCGTCGTCCGGGTGCTGACCGCCGACGATGTCCCCGGCATCAACGATGCGGGCGTGAAGCACGACGAGCCCCTGTTCCCGAGCGAGGCGATGTACTTCGGCCACGCGCTGGTCTGGGTGCTCGGCGAGACGCCCGAGGCGGCACGGCTGGGCGCCGCGGCGGTGAACGTCGGCTACGAGCCGCTTCCCAGCCTGATCACGGTGACCGAGGCGATCGCCGCGGGCTCGTATCAGGGAACTCCGCGCACCGTGGTGCGCGGAGACGCCGCGGCCGCATTCACGGCCGCCCCGTTCGTGTTCGAGGGAGTGACCGAATTCGGCGGCCAGGAGCATTTCTACCTCGAGACGCACGCCTCCCTCGCGCACCTCGACTCCGAGGGTCAGTTCTTCGTGGAGTCCTCCACGCAGCATCCGAGCGAGACGCAGGAAATCGTCGCGCACGTGCTCGGCGTCCCGTCGAATCGGGTCACGGTGCAGGCGCTGCGCATGGGTGGCGCTTTCGGGGGAAAGGAGATGCAGCCGCACGGGCTGGCGGCGATCGCCGCGCTCGGCGCGAAGCTCACCGGTCGACCGGTACGCCTGCGTCTGAATCGCACGCAGGACATCACGATGACCGGCAAGCGGCATCCGTTCCACATCTCCTGGCGGGCGGGCTTCGACGCCGACGGCGGCATCCTCGCGCTGGAGGCGACCCTCACCTCCGACGGCGGGTGGTGCCTCGACCTCTCGGAACCCGTGTTGAGCCGAGCGCTGTGCCACTTCGACAATGCGTACTGGATCCCGCACGTGAACGTGCTCGGCCGGGTCGCGAAGACGAACAAGACGTCCAACACCGCGTTCCGCGGGTTCGGCGGCCCGCAGGGGGTCTTCCTGATCGAAGACATCCTGGGTCGTGTGGCGCCGGTTCTGGATCTCGACCCGATCGAGTTGCGCCGCAGGAACTTCTACCGACCCGGCCAGACCACCCCGTACGGGCAGGTGGTGAAGGATGCCGAGCGCATGCACGCGATCTGGGATCAAGTGCGAGACGGGGCCGACGTCGACACCCGGCGCGCGCAGGTCGCGATCTTCAACGCGCAGCACGAGCACGTCAAGCGAGCGATCGCGATGACCCCGATCAAGTTCGGAATCTCGTTCAACTTCACCGCCTTCAACCAGGCCGGTGCGCTGGTGCACGTCTACAAGGACGGATCGGTGCTGGTCAACCATGGTGGGACGGAGATGGGTCAGGGTCTGCACACGAAGATGCTGCAGGTCGCCGCCACCGCCCTCGGTGTGCCGCTGCATCGGGTGCGACTGGCGCCGACGCGCACCGACAAGGTGCCGAACACGTCGGCGACCGCGGCGTCGTCGGGCGCTGACCTCAACGGCGCCGCCGTCAAGATCGCCTGCGAGCAGATTCGCGAGCGGATGCGGCCGATCGCCGCCGGCATGCTCGGCGTCGACGACGACGACGTGCTGTTCTCCGGCGGTCGCGTGACGGCCCGGGGCACGGATCGCTCCGCGACGTTCGCCGAGGTGGTCGACGTGTCGTACCACGCCCGCGTGCAGCTGTTCGCCGCCGGCTACTACCGCACCGAGGGCCTGCACTGGGATGCGGAGCGGATGCAGGGGTCGCCGTTCAAGTACTTCTCGTACGGTGCCGCAGCCACGGAGGTCGAGGTGGACGGCTTCACGGGTGTGTATCGCCTCCGCCGGGTGGACATCGTCCACGATGTGGGTGACTCGCTGTCACCGTTGATCGACCTCGGCCAGATCGAGGGCGGCTTCGTGCAGGGTGTGGGCTGGCTCACGCTCGAGGAGCTGCGGTGGGATACCGGCGACAGCCCCGATCGCGGTCGGCTGCTGACGCAGTCCGCCAGCACGTACAAGCTGCCGAGCTTCTCGGAGATGCCGGAGCAGTTCACCGTGCACCTGTTCGCCGAAGCCCGAGAAGACGGCGCGGTGTACGGGTCGAAGGCGGTGGGCGAGCCCCCGCTGATGCTGGCCTTCAGCGCCCGCGAAGCGATCCGCGAAGCCGTCGCCGCGTTCGGCCCGGCAGGGCGCAGCATCGAGCTCGGCTCACCGGCGACTCCGGAGGCGGTGTGCTGGGCGATCCAGGCCGCTCGGGCCGCCGATGAGGCGTACGCGCCCCTGCCGGTCGACGCCACCGCCGAGCTCGCCGACACCGCGCGCTAGAACGGCACGCGCCATGGACTGGGTCGATGAGCTGCGGCGCTTGCGCGAAGCGCGTATGCCCGCCGTCATCGTCACCCTCGTGGCGGTCCGCGGCCACGCGCCCCGCAACGGCGGGGCGAAGCTGATCGTCTCGCCCGGCGGACTGTTCGGCACCGTCGGCGGTGGCAATCTCGAGGCGACGGCGGTCGACCGGGCCCGCGAGATGCTGGTCGAGGGCGCCGCTGAGCCACGGCTGCTCACCCTGACGCTCAGTGACAAGGTCACGACCGAGTACGGCGTCCAATGTTGCGGAGGCGAAGTCACCATGCTGCTCGAACCGGTCCGGGCTGTGCCCTCCGTCGCGATCTTCGGGCTCGGCCATGTCGGCCTGGAGCTCGCCCGCATCCTCGCGCGGCAGGAGATGGAGCTGCACCTCGTGGACGCGCGGCCCGAGATGCTCGAGCCCGCCCGGCTGGGCGAACCCGGCTCGACCGGGGCGCTCGCCGACGCGGTCGCCACGGTGCACATCCGTCACGCGCCGGTCCCCGAGGCGGCGATCGCCGATCTTCCCGCGGGCACGCACGTGCTGATCATGACGCATGACCACATCGAGGACCTCGCCATCACCGACCAGGCTCTCCGCCGCGACGGACTCGGGTCGATCGGGCTGATCGGATCGGCATCCAAGTGGGCGCGCTTCCGGGCCAAGCTCACCGACCTCGGTCATTCCGAAGAGGACCTGGCGCGGGTGACCACGCCGATCGGGATCCCCGAGGTCACGGGCAAGGCTCCGGCATCCATCGCCGTGAGCGTCGCCGCACGCATCCTGCAGCTTGTGGAGGCGGCCGCGAGGAGCTAGGCCGCGGCGCCCACCACGGCGGCGATCGCCGAGGTGAAGAAGGGCACGCCGTCCAGGCCCGAGCGCATCGCGGCCGGGGTGTTCGGGCCGAAGCCCTCCTCGACCGCGTGCTCGGGGTGCGGCATGAGGCCGACCACGTTGCCGCGCTCGTTCGTGAGTCCGGCGATGTCGCGGAGCGAGCCGTTCGGATTCACCCCGAGGTAGCGGAACGCGACCAGGCCCTCGCCCTCGAGCCGGTCGAGCTCGGACTCCGCGGCGATGTACCCACCGTCGGCGTTCTTGAGTGGGATGACGATCTCCTGGCCCTCGGTGAAGTCCGAGGTCCAGGCGGTGTCGGCGTTCTCCACGCGAAGCCTCTGATCGCGACGGACGAACTGCTGGTGCGCGTTGCGGATGAGTCCGCCCGGCAGCAGCTGGGCCTCCACGAGCATCTGGAATCCGTTGCAGATGCCGAGCACCGGCATCCCCGCCGCAGCGGCATCCTTCACCTCGGCCATGATGGGCGCGAGCGCGGCGATGGCGCC
>DASQLG010000097.1:0-22486 GCA_035630115.1 Microbacterium sp.
GGGAACGAGCGAAGTCTGCTCAGTTCAGGGGACGCTGCTCGAAGGGTGAGCGGTCGACGGAATCAGCGCGCGGATGCGGGCGCGGAAGCGTCGATCAGTCTCACCGGAGGATCCTCACGTCGGGAACAGGAATCACCAGGATAGCGGATGGTGCATCCCCGCCTCGATCAGTTCCCAGAGCCGATCACCTCGAGCTGCTTCTCGAGGAAGATGCGGACGTCGTCGAGCTCCTGTTCGGAAACGCTGTGCGTCAGGCCCTGATACACCCGCCCGCTGAGCTCGGCATGCTCCGGCAGCCACGTCACGGTGTGTTCGACGAGGAACGGAGGGATCACGTCGTCGCGCGTGCCACGCCCCCAGAACACCGGCGGCCGCTGCTCGGCCAGCGCGGAGTCGCCGGGCAGCGAGCCGGGCGTCGCATATCCGCTGAGATTCACCGCGAACGCGAAGCGGTGCGGCTGGAGCCGCATCGCCTGCAGGGCGACGGCCGCCCCCTGCGAGAAGCCGAGCAGCCCGACGACGGCGTCGGGGGCGACGGCGTCGATCCAGTCGATGACGAGGGATGCCGCATCCGTCACGTGCCGGGGGTCGCGCGAGTCGAGCCCTTCGATCGGGTACCACGAGGCACCCGGCGCCGGGAACGGCGGGGCCAAAGGAGCCCGCACCGCGGCGACGACGAATTCGGCCGGCAGGAAGGGGACGAGCGCGAACAGGTCGCGCTCGTCGGCGCCGTACCCGTGCAGCAGCACGAGGAGCGGTCGGTCCCCGCGGTCCGCCGCGTCGGCGGACCACAGCACGGCATCGGAGTCGAGGGCGGGGATCTCGGCCATGACTCCATCCTCCCAGCCGTCGCCGACGCGCGGCAGCCGCAGCCGCTCCGGCGCACAACTCCTTCAATCCGAGCGGCGAGGCGGTCGGCATCTCCGGATCGCCGCGCTCCGGAGCGTGCTGACCGCGTCAATTGCAGGAGTTATGCACCGTCGCCTGGGGTATACAGGACACATGGCTGTCCGAACCCCCGACCCCGACCCGAACGAGCGCGACGACAGCGGCACGCCGCAGGATCCCCTCGCCGGGATCGGTGCGACCTATGGCGGGCGAAGCGATTCCGTGGGCGATGGATCGTTCGGCTCTCCTACCCCCGACAGCGCATCGAACCCGGGATGGCTGACGGACATCGAGCTTGCCGAGGTGCGCCGGCGGATGCCCATCCTCTACGTCGAGGCGGTGCCGGTGCGCACGGACGGCGTAGGAGCGGTGACCGAGGTCGGCATCCTCCTGCGCGCGACACCGCTGGGCGAGATGACCCGGACGATCGTGAGCGGACGTGTGCGCTACGGCGAGTCGGTCCGCGATGCGCTGTTCCGCCACCTGGAGAACGACCTGGGGCCGATGGCCTTCCCGCTGCTGCCCCCGCAGCCGGTGCCCTTCACCGTGGCCGAGTACTTCCCGATTCCCGGCGTCTCGGCGTTCCACGACGACCGCCAGCACGCCGTCTCTCTGGCGTTCGTCGTGCCCGTCACGGGAACGTGTCAGCCGCGGCAGGATGCGCTCGAAGTGACCTGGATGGCGCCGGCCGAAGCAGCTTCCGATGCCCTCTCCGCCGAGATGGAAGGCGGCCGAGGAAGCCTCATCCGCCTTGCGCTCGCGAGCGTGGGCGCTCTGCGCTGAGACCGCGAACCGACCCGCTGGCTGAGTGTTCCCCGTGACCTGAGCCGAGCGGCCGCGACCGGCGTAGCCTGGCGGTATGCGCTCTTCTCGTCGTGCCCTCGCGTGGTCGGCGGCGATCGCCGTGCCGGTATTGGCGAGCGCCGCGATCCTCGTGCCCATTGCGGCGAGCGGCGCGGTGGATCTGCCGGACAAGTCCCCGGAGGAGCTGATCGAGTTCGCGGCGGCGAGCGAGGTCGAGTCGCTGAGCGGCACGGTCGAGCAGAGCTCCGAGCTGGGCCTGCCCGATCTGGGAGCGCTGACGGGCTCATCGGGCGACTCGGATGCGGGCAGCTCGACGTCGGCCGACATCGACGACCTGATCGCCCTGGTCACCGGATCCCACACCGCCAAGGTTTATCTCGACGGCCGGCACGCCCGACTGCAAGTGCTCGATCAGCTCGCCGAGCGCAACGTCTACGTCGACGGTGAGGCCGGCGCGGTGTGGTTCGTCGACAGCGAGTCGGTATCGGCCACGAAGTTCATCCTGCCCGGCGAAGCGGAACTCGAGCAGCTGAAGTCCGAGACGCACACCGCGCCGGAGGCCGCGCCCGGGGACGGCGCGGTGCCCACCCCCGACCAACTCCTCGACGAGGCACTCGCAATGCTGGAGGAATCCACCGAGATCACCGTGGGCACCGACGCCCGGGTCGCGGGGCGCGAGGTCTACGAGCTGATCCTCGCTCCGCGCACCGACGACACGCTCGTGGGCGAGGTGCGGTTCGCGATCGACGGTGAGAACGGCGTCGCGCTCGCGGCATCCGTCACCGCACGCGGGGCGAGCGATCCCGCCTTCGAGATCGCGTTCACCCAGGTCGACTTCACCACTCCCGACCCGGCGGTCTTCGCGTTCGAACCGGCCGACGGCATCACCGTCACCGAGAAGGAGTTGCCGCTTCACCCCGTCGAGACGGAGCGCGAAGGCGGCCCTCAGACGGATGCCGCCGCCCCGGTCACGATCGGCGCGGGCTGGTCGACCGTCGTCGAGCTGCCGAACACCTCCGAGGCGGGTGCCGACGTGTTCGCCGGGCTCGACCCCGAGCAGCTCGCGATGCTCGAGAGCGTGACGTCCGCCGTCGACGGCGGTCGCGTGCTGCAGACGTCGCTCTTGACGGTACTCATCACCGACGATGGTCGTGTGCTCGCCGGTGCCGTGCCCGCCGAGCGTCTGGTCGAAGCCGCGCAGTCCGGGCGCTGAGCGGTCCCGCGGTGACGAGTCCGACCGCAGACCTCGCGATCGAGACCGAAGGGCTGACCAAGCGCTTCGGTGCCCAGACCGCCGTCGACGGCATCGACCTCGCGGTCCCGCGTGGAGCGGTCTTCGGCTTCCTCGGGCCGAACGGCTCGGGCAAGACCACGACGATCCGGATGCTGCTCGGGCTGCTGAATGCCACCGCCGGGGACGCGCGCGTGCTCGGCTCGCCGATGCCGCGCGCGCTGGATGCGGTGCTCCCGCGCGTCGGCGCACTCGTCGAGGGGCCGGCGTTCTCGCCGTTCCTCACCGGTCAGCAGAACCTCCGCCGCTTCGATGCGGCCGACCGGCACTCCCCGGCGCGCACCCGCGACGCCCGGGTGGCGACGGCGCTCGACCGGGTGGGGCTGAGCCACGCGGCGAAGAAGAAGGCCCACGCCTACTCGCTCGGCATGAAGCAGCGTCTCGGGCTCGCGAACGCCCTGCTCATGCCGCGCGACCTCCTCGTGCTCGACGAGCCGACGAACGGGCTCGACCCGCAGGGCACCCGCGAAGTACGGGCGCTCATCCGGTCGTTCAGCGCCGACGGCACGACCGTCTTCGTCTCCAGCCACCTCCTGGCCGAAGTAGAGCAGCTGTGCTCGCACGTCGGCGTGATGAGCGGGGGCCGCCTGGTGGCGCAGGGAACGCTCGATGACTTCCGCCGAGCGGGATCCCGTTCCCGCATCCAGGTGCGCACCCCCGATGTCGAGTCGGCACGGGCGGTGCTCGCGAGACTCGGTGCGGCGACAGGCACGACGGACGCGGCATCCGATCTCGACGTCGTGACCGGTGTGCTGCCCGACGACCTCGCCCCCGAAGCGATCGTCGCGGCGCTCGTCGAGGCGGGCGTCCGGGTCCGCGGCTTCGAGCTGGTCGGCGAGAGCCTCGAGCAGAGGTTCGTGGAGCTCACGGGGGAGGGTTTCGATGTCGTCGCCTGAGGGTCGCGCGGTGGCGGATGCCGCGCCCGAGGCGCCGGTATCAGATCGGGCGGGCGAAGCCGGGAGCGGCACCCTGCAGCTGCTGGGAAACGAACTCGCGACGCAGTTCCGGCGGTGGCGCACCTGGGCGATGCTCGGTGCGCTCGCGCTCATTCCGATCCTGATGGGGATCGCGATCCGGCTCGTCGGCGGCTCGAACCCGGGGCGTGGGCCCGCGTTCCTCGACCAGATCACGAACAACGGCCTCTTCGTCGGCCTGGCGGCGATGACCGTCGCGATCCCCCTGTTCCTCCCCCTCACGGTCAGCGTCGCGGCCGGTGACGCGATCGCCGGCGAGGCGAGCCACGGCACCCTGCGCTACCTGCTGATCGCACCCGCCGGGCGCGTGCGCCTGCTGATCGTGAAGTACCTTTCGGCGGCGGCGTTCTGCGTCGCGGGCACACTCACCGTCGCGACCGTCGGCACCCTCGTGGGGTGGATCCTGTTCCCCGTCGGGCCGGTCACTCTGCTGACCGGAGCGCAGGTGACGGTCGGCGAGGGACTGCTCAGACTGGTGCTGATCGGCGCGTACGTCTCGGTGTCGCTGTTCGGGCTGGCCGCGATCGGACTCTTCTTCTCGACGCTCACCGCCGTGCCGGTCGGCGCGATGGCGGCCACGGCGATCCTCGCCGTGGCCGCGCAGATCGCCGGTGCGATCCCGCAGCTGGACGCCCTGCATCCGTGGCTCTTCACGGATCGCTGGCTCGACTTCGCCGACCTGCTGCGCTCGCCGATCGTCTGGGACTCCTTCGTCGGCAATGCCGTGCTGCAGGGCGGCTACATCCTGGTGTTCGGCGCCGCCGCCATAGTCCGGTTCGTGACGAAGGACGTCCTCTCGTAGCTCGCGATGCAGCGCATCCGAGCGGGTCCCGGCTCACAGGAGGGGGAGGTATCCTTCGACTACCCGAAGCGCACCCCCTTGCGCGCATCACCACCCCTGGTGTCGACGGCCTCCGCCGCGATCCCCCGCTCCCGGCGACCGTGCGCGTCGCCGCGACGAGGTGCCGCGTCGCGTCGCCCACCGCGCGAAAGCGCCGGCGCCAGCACACCGAAGCGAGAACCCGATGTCCGAGCACGCCTCCCCGACCCGACCGAGCTCCTCCGAAGACGCGAGTCCGTTCGAGCAGCTGATCAGCGCTGCGGGGTCGATGGACGTCTCGTTCACGACCTCGTTCCGCGGATATGACAAGGATGAGGTCGACGCCGCGATCTCCGAACTGGCCGCGCGGGTGCGCACCGAGTCCGAGCAGGTCGCGCAGCTGACCGAACGCCAGAAGCGCATCGGCGTCCAGAGCGTGCGCAGCCGGCAGGCGGCCGAGCGGCTCGAAGCCGAGCTCACCGGCGCACGGTCCGAGGCCGCCGAGGCCGCCGAGGCGTGGAAGGCCGAGCTCACCGCGGCCCAGGCGAAGGCGACGGATGCAGAGAACCGCCTGCGGGCGCTGGGCGAGGAGCTCACCGCCGCACCTGAAGGCATGCCGAGCCGTCACACCTTCGAGGAGGTGCTTCGTGTGGCGGAGGATCAGGCGGGCGTGCTGCTGCGCAACGCGACCGATCAGGGCGATCGCCTTCTCACTGCCGCGCGCGAAGAGGTTGCGAACAGGCGCAAGGAGGCGCAGGCCGAGGCCGAGGCGATCGGCTCGCGGGCTCAGCACGATGCGCAGCAGGCGCACCTGCGCATCGAGACCGAGCTGACGGCGCACCAGGCCCGCATCGAGCGCGAGGCCGCCCACGCCGCCGAGAAGGTCGTGCAGGCCGAGCGCGAAGCCGCCGCGATCCGCACCGAGGCGGAGAAGGGCGCTGCGGCGCTGCGTTCGATGGTCGCCCGCGAGACCGAGCACGCCCGCACCGAGGCGGAGGATGCCGTGCGCGACCTGCGCGTGCGCGCGATGGAGTTCGAGGCATCGCTCACCCGGCGGCAGGACGACGCGCAGCAGGAGTTCCTCGTGCTGCACAACCAGGCCGTCGCGCACGCCGAGCGCATCACCCAGGACGCCAACGAACAGGTGAACGCGTCGCTCGAACACGCCCAGCGCGTCGCGTCGAAGGCCGAGGACTTCGAGAGGCTCATGCGCGCCCAGGCTCAGCAGATCGAGGCCGATGCCAACATCCGCGCCCACGAGCAGCTCGACCGGGCACGGGTCAAGGCGCAGAAGATCATGGACATGGTCACGTCGAACTCGCAGTCCGTGCTGCGGGATGCCGAGGACCGCACGCGTCAGCTGCGGTGGCAGCAGCAGCAGCTCTCGAGCTTCATGTCGGAGGTCAGCGACCTGATCCGCCCGGAGTCCGCGTACGAGGCGTCGGATGCCGAGCCGGTGCAGTCCGACGAGTGGGACGATTCCGAAGAGCCGGTGGAGATCCGCGAGTCGGCCGAGCTGGAGCGTGTGGAGGGTTAGGCGGGGGTTTCCTTGGCGATCGCGGCGATGAACGCGTCGATGTCGGCCTCGGTCGTGTCGAAGCTGCACATCCAGCGCACCTCGTTCTTCGCGGCATCCCAGTCATAGAAGCGGAACGACTCCCGCAGTCGATCGGCCACTCCGTCGGGCACCGTCGCGAAGACGCCGTTGGCCTGCGTCGCCTGCGTGAAGGCGACGCCCGAGATCGAGCCGTCGGCGATGCCCGCCTCGACCCCGGCGCGCAGGCGCGCGGCCATGGCGTTCGAGTGCGACGCGTTGCGCAGCCAAAGGTCGCCCTCGAGCAGCGCGATGAGCTGCGCGGAGACGAACCGCATCTTCGACGACAGCTGCATGTTCAGCTTGCGCAGGAAAGTGAGGCCCGCCGACGCGTCGGGGTCGAGGACGACGATCGCCTCGCCCAGCATCGCGCCGTTCTTGGTGCCTCCGAAGCTGAGCACGTCCACGCCGATGTCGCGTGTGAACGCACGCAGCGGCAGGCCGAGGGATGCTGCGGCGTTGGAGATCCGCGCGCCGTCGAGGTGCAGCTTCATCCCGAGGGAGTGGGTGTGATCGGCGATCGCGCGCAGCTCGTCGACCGAGTACAGCGTGCCGAGCTCGGTGGACTGCGTGACCGAGACGACGAGTGGCTGCGCCCGGTGCTCATCGCCCCAGCCCCACGCCTCGCGGTCGATCAGCTCCGGGGTGAGCTTGCCGTCGTCGGTGGGCACCGTGAGCAGCTTGATGCCCGCGACGCGCTCAGGCGCTCCGCCCTCGTCCACGTTGATGTGGGCGGTGGACGCGGCGATCACCGCTCCCCAGCGTGGCAGCATCGACTGCAGTCCGACGACGTTCGCGCCGGTGCCGTTGAAGACCGGGAACGCCTCGACGCCCTCGCCGAAGTGGTGGGCGAAGACCTCCTGCAGCCGGGTTGTGTACTCGTCCTCGCCGTACGCGACCTGGTGCCCGTCGTTTGCGGCGGCGATCGCGGCGAGCACCGCAGGGTGGATGCCGGAGTAGTTGTCGGAGGCGAAGCCGCGCAGGGCGGTGTCATGGAGCGGAGTCACGTCTTCCAGCCTACGGCTGGGCTGAAGGTGCCGCCGCGCGGCTTCGCCCTTCGCCGTGGCGCCCCGGACCGCCACCGGCGAAGCGGCTCCGGTAGCGCATTGAACTTCCTGCTCACATGATGCTCGGGGTCGTGTGAACCGGAAGTTCGCTGCGCTGTAGTGCGTTCGACACAAGCTGTGTGAACCGGAAGTTCACTGCGCTCCCGGGCGATGCCCGAACGTTCACCGCATGCCGGTAGCCCGCCCGCACCATGCGCCACGGCTGCCCCGGTGTGCCGGCTGGCTAGAGTCGGGTCATGCCCGCCGAAGCCGACGCCGCCGCGACGCTGCGCGGCATCCTGCGCCCCGATCAGGTGCTGACCGATCCCGCAGAGCGGGACGCGTATGCGCACGACGACGCCGAGTGGGCCGAGTTCCATCGTCCGGTCGCCGTCGTGCTCGCCGAGACGACGGACGACGTCGCGGCCGTGGTGCGCGTCGCCGGCGCCGAGGGACTCAGCGTCGTCGCGCGCGGGGCCGGCACCGGGCTGTCGGGCGGGGCGAACGCCCTCGCCGATGCGATCGTCGTCTCGCTCGAGCGCATGACCCGCGTGCTCGAGGTGAACGCCGCCGAGCGCTACGTCGTCGCCGAGGCCGGCGTCATCAACGACGACCTGCGGCAGGCCGTCGCCGCGCACGGCCTCTGGTACCCGCCCGACCCGGCGAGCTACCGGATCTCGACGATCGGCGGCAACGCCGCGACCAACGCGGGCGGCATCTGCTGCGTGAAGTACGGGGTGACCCGCGACTACGTGCTCGGCATGACCGTCGTGCTCGCCGACGGCGAGATCGTGCACCTCGGTCGTCGCACCGCGAAGGGCGCCACCGGCTTCGACCTGACCGCCCTGATGGTCGGGTCGGAGGGCACGCTCGGCATCATCACCGAGCTGACCCTGTCGCTGCTGCCGCTCGGCGGTCGTGAGGAGCGTGCGGTGGTCGGCTCGTTCGCATCGCTCGAGGATGCCGGTCTCGCGGTCGCCGCGATCACGGCAGCGGGCATCATCCCCTCGGCGCTCGAGCTGATCGACGAGACGTGCGTGCGTGCCGTCGACGAGTGGCAGGGGCTGGGGCTGCCGCGCGGCGTCGCCGCGCTGCTCCTGTCCACGGTCGACGACCCCGGCGCCACCGGTGCGGAGGCGGCGGTATCCATCGCCCGGCACATGACGGATGCCGGGGCGCTCGCCGTGGATCAGGCCGTGGATGCCCGCGAGGTCGACCGGCTGTTCCTCGCCCGACGGCTGGCCTACCCGGCCCTCGAGCGGCTCGGACCGGTGCTGACCGAAGACATCTGCGTGCCGCGCGCCGCCGTGCCCGAGATGCTCGGGCGCATTCGCGACACCGCCGAGGCGCACGATGTCGTGATCGCCACGATCGCGCATGCCGGAGACGGCAACCTGCATCCGCTGATCATCGCGCCCGAGGGGGATGCCGCGGCCAAGGCCCGCGCGAAGCTCGCCTTCGACCGCATCGTGGCGGACTGCCGTGAGCTGGGCGGTACGGTGACCGGCGAGCACGGCGTGGGACTGCTCAAGCTGCCCGGTGCGCGGGCGGAGCTGGGGGAGCGCGTGCTCGCGCTGCATCGCGATATCAAGGCGGCGCTCGACCCGCGCGGAACGCTCAACCCGGGCAAGGCGTTCTAGCGCGCGAGCCACCTGAGCAGGCCGGCGGTGAAAGCCTTCGGCTGCTCGATGTTCGTGGCGTGGCCCGCCTTCTCGACGATCGCCGAGTGCCCGAGCGGAGTGAGCGCGGCCGAGGCCGCGGCATGCTCGCACGGCCAGAAGTCGCTTTCGCGACCGGCGACGAACAGCACCGGCACCGGTGTCGCCGCGACCGCGGGGCGCCAGTCGCGCTTCGCATGGTCGCCCAGCAGCTCGAGTTCGGCGGCGGAGAAGCCGGCCTTCATCGCTTTCAGGTCCATCGACCTGAGCAGTCGTGCCACCCGCACCGGCCCCTTCGACGCGAGCGAATGCCGACCGGGATCGGGAACACCGCTCGCGAAGAGCGTGTCGACGTTCGACGCGTCGTACCCGTAGAACCCGTACGGCCAGTCGTCGGTGTTCAGCATCTGAGGAGTCTGATCGACGATCAGGATGTCGCGGATGCCGGCGGTCCGGCCCGCAGCCAGCAGGGCCCAGATCGAGTTGCCGCCCATCGATTGCCCGACCAGGGTGGCATCCTCGAGTCCGAGGGCGGCGATCGCGTCGCCGATGTCGGCTCCGTGCCGGTCCATGTCGTGTGAACCGTCCGGCCCGACTTCGGAGGCGCCGTGGCCGCGTCGATCGAGCGCGATCACCCGGTGTCCGGCCCTTTCCAGCGCACCGAGCTGCGGCTTCCAGCTGGTCGCGGCGGCCTTGAACCCGGCCACCAGCAACACCGGCCGCCCGTTCGGGTCACCCGATTCCAGGTGGTTCAGCCGCACGCCGTCGCTGCTGCGGATCTCCACCGTCACATTCTGGCGTAGCGCGCGCGAGCGAAGCAGAAGAGGCCGTAGATGATCAGTCCGGCGCCGACGATCCACAGGATGATCGCGCCGAAGGGCAGGTCGGCGAGGGCGTGGAGGGCGGCGTCCAGACCGCCCGCCTGCTCGGGGTTCGCAGTGACCGCCGCCACGACGAACAACACGCCGGCGACTCCGACCGCGATGCCCTTCGCGAGGTAGCCGACGACGCCGAAGGTGACGATGCCCTTGCGCACGGGGTCCGGCGGAAGGTCGAGGTACTTCTCGAACGCGCGCGTGATCCCGCGAACGATGAACGCGATCCCGATCGCGGCGACGATGAGGCCGACGAGCACCAGGAGGAACACGCCGCCCGGCGTGGAGAGCAGCTGCGCGCTGAAGGTCTGGGTCGACTCCGATGAATCGGACTGGCCGCCCATCGCGTAGACGACAGCGGTGATGGCGATCGCGATGTAGACGGCAGCAGTGCCGAGGTACTTGATCCGGTGTCCCCACTTCTTCTTGGAGTCGGGATCCTGTTCGAGGAACGCCTCGCCGATCTGCCAGATCGCCAGTGCGAAGAGGCCGAGCGCGATGACCCACAGGAGCACCACGCCCATCGGAGCGTTGCGGATCTGCTCCAGCGCCCCGCCCTGGTCGGCCTCGCCGCCGCCGCCGGTGGCAACCGAGATGGCGATCACGCCGATCACGATGTGCAGGATGCCGAGCACGACGTAGCCGATCCGCGCGACGATGCGGAGGGCCGGTGAATCCTGGGCTGCTCGGGCAGCGCCCTTGGGGGTTGTCATAGGCGAAGCGTATCCACTGTGATTCTCCGGCGGATACGTCTTGACGCGGGGTCGAAAGTGTGGCCCTGCTTCTCAGCCTTGGAGCGGGATCACGGTGTCGTTGAGCGGCGATGCCTCGCTTTCCCACAGTCCGACGAAACGCTCGGCGACGGCATCCTCGAGGCCCTCGAGACTCTTGACGCGGAACACCACGGCCGCGGCGGAGAGGTCGGCCCCGGCATCCCGCGCCGCCTTGGCGAAACCCTGTGCCAGAGCGCGCGTCCACGCTTCGCTCGCGGCCTTCACCGCCGCGTAGTTCGCGCCGCCGGCGAGGGGGCGCGCGACCGCCGTTGACGAGACGATCGCCAGTCGTCCGGAGGGCGAGGCGCGCAGGTCGGCGTCGAACGCCCTCGTCACGAATCGCAGGGCGGTGAAGGACCGCTCCAGGAAGCGGTAGTCCTCGTCGCTCTGCCCCGCGAGCCCTCCGCCCCCGCGCCAGCCGCCCACCAGATGCAGGATGCCGTCCACCGGTCCCACCGCATCGTGGACGCGCTCTGCGAGCTCATGCACCGCCGCCTCGTCGGTCAGGTCGCAGACCTCGAGTCGGATCCCGGGCACCGCCATGGTGCTCAGCCGGTCGTTGAGCGAGCGAAGCGAGTCGAAACGGGCGGCGTCTCGGCCGACGGCGACGACCCACGCCCCGGCCGAAGCCAGTGCGCGGGCCGCAGCGAGTCCGCTCGCGCTCGTCGCTCCTGCGATCAGCACGACGCGTCCCGCCGCGGAGCCGCTGTCGGTCGCTGAGCCGCTGCCGGTCGCTGAGCCGCTGCCGGTCGCTGAGCTCGTCGAAGCGTCGTCAGTCATCGGCTGCGCGGATGCCCGCCGTCGACGCGATCACGGGGCGCATCTTCTTCTCCAGCGCCTCGAAGAACATCGACAGGGGGAACTCGTCGTCCATCACCTCGTCGGTATACCCCTTCGGCGATCCGGCGAGCACGTCGAGCGACAGCCCTCGAGCCCACTGCGAAGCCGGATTCGGTGTCAGAGTCGCCCGGACGAGTTCGTACGCGGCGAGCCAGTGCGCCGTCTTGGGACGGTCGATCGAGCGCCAGTAGAGCTCGTCGATCGCCTCGCCGAGGGCGACGACCGCGGACGGCACCTCGTCCCAGTCGAACGCGAGCGACGTGTCGGTCCAATGGAGCACGCCGCGCTGGTGCAGCCACGCGAACAGCAGCTGACCGCCGACCGCGTCGTAGTTGCGCACGCGCGATCCGGTGATCGCGAACCGGAAGATCCGGTCGAAGATCACCGCGTACTGCACGAGCCGGGCGTGCTCGAGCATCTCGGCCTCGACGTCCGTGAGCGTCGCCCCGGACTCCGCTCGCTCGCGCAGGCGGGCCAGGATCGCGACGCACTCGCGGAACGCGGTGAGGTCGCACCGCAGCTCCTCCAGCGAATAGAGGAAGTACGGCATCCGCTGCTTGATCATGAAGGGATCGAACGGCAGGTCGCCGCGCATGTGGGTGCGGTCGTGGATGATGTCCCACATCACGAACGTCTTCTCGGCGAGTGCCTGGTCACCCAGCATCCGCGCCGCCTCGTCGGGCAGCTCGAGCTTCGTGATCTCGGCCGCCGCCCGCACGACGCGCCGGTAGCGCGCCGCCTCGCGGTCCTGGAAGATCGCGCCCCACGTGAACGTCGGGATTTCGCGCATCGCCACCGTCTCGGGGAACAGCACGGCCGAGTTGGTGTCGTAGCCGGGCGTGAAGTCCACGAGCCGCAGCGAGACGAACAGCCGGTTCACGTACTCGGTCTCCAGCTGTGCGATGAACTCGGGCCAGATCACTTCGACGATGAGCGCCTCGACGTAGCGGTTCGCCGACCCGTTCTGCGTGTACATCGGAAACACGACGAGATGACGGATGCCGTCCACTCGGTGCTGCTGCGGCTGGAACGCCACGAGCGAGTCGTAGAAGTCCGGGATGCCGAAGCCGGCGTCCGCCCAGCGCTCGAAGTCCGCGATGGATGCACGCAGGTACGCGGCGTCGTGCGCGAAGTGCCGCTGCAGCTCGTCGATCGCATCGGTGATCGCAGTCACGTATCCGCGAGCGGCGCCGTGGTGCGCGGCATCCGGAATCGATCCGTCCTGCCCCTGCATGCCCTGCAGCGCGGTGGCCGCATCCTTGAGCGCGAGCCAGGCGGCGGTGTTTTCCGCGGTGAGTGCCTGCCCTGAGCCCGCCGAAGGGTCCTCGACGACCTCGGGTTCGCCGACGACGGCCTGGAGCGCATCGGTGGGGTGGATCTGGCTGAGGGACACTTCGGCAAGCTCAGTGCGACGCATGGAAACCTCCGATCTGGCGAACTGACGGAAAGATTCCGGTGAAGCGCGGAATCTCCCGATATTCTTCCATGTCATGGACGACTCCGTCGACACCGCGATTCTCGCTGAAGTCTCGCGCGATCCGCGTGCGACCCTGGCCCAGCTCTCCGAGCGGGTCGGGCTCGGTGTATCGGCGGTGCAGGCGCGACTGCGAAGGCTGGAGAGCACCGGCGTCATCGCCGGCTATCGGGCGGTGCTGGACCCGGAGGCGGTCGGCAAGTCGCTGTCGGCGTTCATCGAGATCACGCCGCTCGACCCGTCCCAGCCCGACAACGCGCCGGAGCTGCTCGAGCACCTCGCGGCCATCGAGGCGTGCCACTCGATCGCCGGCGACGCGGCGTACATCCTGTTCGTGCGGGTCTCGACCCCGCGCGACCTCGAGGGGCTCATCCGCGACATCCGGTTGGCGGCATCCGTCAGCACCCGCACCACGGTGGTGCTGCAGACGTTCTACGAGAACCGGCCGATCTCGCTCGGGCCCCCGCCCTCCCCGCCGCGCTGACAAACCACTTTCAGCGCGAAACACACCGCTACGGCTGGTGTCTCGGGCTGAAAGTGGTTTGTCAGCGCGTTAGACGCGGGGGATCAATCGTGCTGCGGGAAGCCCAGATTCAGTCCTCCGTGCGACGGGTCGAGCCAACGGCTGGTCACGGCCTTCTCCTGCGTGAAGAAGTCGAAGCCGTGCGGGCCGTAGGCCTTCGCGTCGCCGAACAGCGAGGCCTTCCAGCCCCCGAACGAGTGGTACGCGACCGGAACGGGGATCGGCACGTTGATGCCGATCATGCCTACGTGAACCTCGCGCTGGAAGCGCCTCGCAGCGCCGCCGTCATTCGTGAAGATCGCGGTGCCGTTGCCGTACTGGCTGCCGTTGATGATGCCGAGGCCCTCTTCGTAGCCGTCCACTCGCACGACCGACAGCACGGGACCGAAGATCTCGTCGCTGTACACGGTCGACGACGTCGGCACCTTGTCGATGAGGGTGGGTCCGAGCCAGAACCCCTCGGGGTCGCCGTCGATCTCGACGTCGCGTCCGTCGACGACCACGGATGCGCCGTCGGATGCCGCCACGTCGATGTACGACGCGACCTTGTCGCGGTGCACCTGGGTGATCAGCGGGCCCATGTCGCAGCCGCGCGTGCCGTCGCCGGTGCGGAGCGTCCCCATGCGCTGGCTGACCTTCTCGACGAATTCATCGGCGATCCCCTCGACGGCGAGCACGACCGAGATCGCCATGCAGCGCTCGCCCGCCGAGCCGAAGCCCGCGTTGACCGCGGCATCCGCGGCGAGGTCGAGGTCGGCATCCGGCAGCACCAGCATGTGGTTCTTCGCGCCGCCGAGAGCCTGCACGCGCTTGCCGTGACCGGTCGCCGTCTCGTAGACGTAGCGGGCGATCGGGGTCGAGCCGACGAACGAGATCGCGCGCACGTCGGGGTGCTCGAGCAGGGCGTCCACGGCCTCCTTGTCGCCGTGCACGACGTTGAGCACGCCGTCCGGGAGTCCGGCTTCCTTGAGCAGGGCGGCCATCCAGTTCGCGGCGCTCGGGTCCTTCTCAGAGGGCTTGAGGATCACGGCGTTGCCGGCGGCGAGCGCGATCGAGAAGAACCACAGCGGCACCATGGCCGGGAAGTTGAACGGGCTGATGATTCCGACGACGCCGATCGGCTGCTTGACCGTGTACACGTCGACGCCGGTCGAGACGTTCTCGGAGTACGCGCCCTTCGTCAGGTGCCCGAGTCCGCACGCGAACTCGACGACCTCCATGCCGCGGGCGATCTCGCCGAGAGCATCGGAGAGCACCTTGCCGTGCTCAGAGGTGAGGATCTCGGCGAGCTCCTGCTTGCGTTCATTCAGGAGCTCACGGAACGCGAACAGCACCGCCGTGCGCTTCGAGATCGACGAGTCGCGCCACTGCGCCCAGGCCGCTGTGGCTGCGGCGACGGCGACGTCGACGTCGGCGGTGGATGCGAGGCGCACGTCGCGCTGCACGGTGCCCCACGCCGGGTTGTAGACCGGCGATGTGCGCGTGGATGCCCCCGCCCAGGTGCCGCCGTCGACCCAGTGGTCGACGATGGTGGTGGCGGACTGCGTCGTCTGCTCGAGCGTGGTGGTGTCAGTCATTGGTCTTCCTTCTTCTCGCCTCGTGGGCACGTGTCTTTCCAGGGTAAGTCGCCGATTCGGTGACGGATAGGGCACTCTCGCGAAGAATGAGGGCACTCTCGCGAGGATCGATGGAACTCCCGCGGCCGACGGCGGTCACGCCTCGACGACGGTGAGCGCCTCGTCGTAGATCGCCATCGCCTGAGCGACCTCGTCGGAGGTCACGACGCACGGCGGCACGACGTGGATGCGGTTCTCCGCGGCGAACGGAACGAGGCCGCGATCGGTGAGCTCCTTCTTCAGCTGCCCGATGAACGCCGCCGACACGGGCTCGCGGGTGGATCGGTCGGCCACCAGCTCGATCGCCCAGAACACGCCCTCTCCGCGCACCTCGCCGATGTGCCGGTGCTTCTGCTTGAGGTCCGCGAGGCCGGGGCCGATCGCCTCCTCGCCGATGCGGCGCGCGTGCTCGATGATCCCCTCGCTCTCCATCGCATCGATCGACGCGATGATGGATGCCGCCGCCAGCGGGTGACCGGAATACGTGAGTCCGCCCGGGAAGACGCGGTCGTCGAACGTCGCCGAGATCTCCTCGGAGATGATCACGCCGCCGACCGGGACGTACCCGGAGTTGACGCCCTTCGCGAAGGTGATGAGGTCGGGAACGACGTCGTAGCCCTCGAAAGCGAACCACCGGCCGGTGCGGCCGAATCCGGCCATCACCTCGTCGAGGATCAGGATGATGCCGTAGCGGTCGCACAGTTCGCGCACGCCGGCGAGATATCCGGGTGGGGGAAGCAGGATGCCGGCGGTGCCGGGCACCGACTCGAGCAGGATGGCGGCGATCGTGGCGGGGCCCTCGGACTGGATCACGCGCTCCAGGTGGTGCAGGGCACGCGCCGACTCCTCCTCGGGCGTCGTCGCCCAGAACTCGCTGCGGTAGAGGTAGGGGCCGAAGAAGTGAGCGTGTCCACGGGCGTACTGGTTCGGCATCCGTCGCCAGTCGCCGGTCGCGACGATCGCCGCGCCCGTGTTGCCGTGGTACGAGCGGTAGGTCGACAGCACGGTGTCGCGGCCCCCCTCCCCGCGCGCGGCACAGTGGAGCCGCGCCATGCGCATGGCGTTCTCGTTCGCGTCCGCGCCGCCGTTCGTGAAGAACACCTTCGCGAAGCCGTCCGGCGCCTTGTCGACGATGCGCTGAGCGGCCTGTCCGCGAACCAGGTTCGCCGTGGCGGGACCGATCGTGGCGAGGGTGCCTGCCTGCTCCTGGATCGCGGCGACGACGGCCGGATGCTGATGCCCGATGTTCACATTGACCAGCTGGCTGGAGAAGTCCAGCATCCGCCTGCCCGCGTGATCCCACACGGTGGCACCCGAGCCGCCCGCAGTCACGGGCAGGTCGAGGTTCGCCTGCGCGAGCCAGGAGTGGAACACGAACTCGCGGTCGAGAGCCTTCGCCTGTGCGTCCAGGTCTTCATCGGTCATGGCGTGAGGTTCCTTCCGCAGGGCGCGTTCGTGCGCCGGTGCCGCTCAGTCAACGCTGGTCTGTCAAGCGCCGCGGGTCAAGCCACGGACTGTTCTGATCCCTGTGCCGGGTCCGTCGAAGCGTCCGGATCTGCCCCGCTCCCCGGCGCGCACGGTCCCTGAGCCTGTCGAAAGGCGACCCTTCGACGAGCTCAGGGACCGAGGCGGTTGCGCGCGGCTAGTTGCCGCCCTCCAGCAGTTCGACCTCGAGAGGCGTGAACTCCTCGCCGAGGATGTCGATGCCGCCTTCCTCCGCGAGCTCATCCAGCGCCTGCTGGATGTACTCGTTGCTGTACGCGGTCGACGGCGGCTCCTCCGTGATGAGGTGCGCACCGGTCTCGTTGACGGCGGCGAGGGCGCCTTCGACGGTGCGGGTCCATGCCGCCTCGTCGATGATGCCGATGCCGTCCGGTGCCGGCCAGATGAGCTTGTTGATCTCGTTCATCATCCACAGCTCGTGGCTCGGCCCCCAGCCGGAGCCCGACGCGAGGGTGATCTCGGCGGCCTCCTCTGGGTTGTCGCGCGAGAACACCCAGCCCTTGATGACGGCCTTGAGGAACTTCACCGTCGTCTCCGCGTAGGCCTCGTCGGACTCGAGCCGCTCGGTGTCTGCCCAGATCGCATCCTGCAGCATGGCGCCGACGGTGTCCTCGTAGCTGATCACGTTGAAGTCCTCCGGCTGGTACAGCTCGCCGGTCTCGGGGTCGGTCGTCTCGAGCAGCTGTGCGTACTCGTTGTAGGTCATCGCCTGCGCGGCATCGATGTCACCCTGCAGGAACGCGTTCATGTTGAAGTCCTGTGTGATGATCTGGACCGTCGTGGCGTCCAGGCCCTCCGCGGCCATGGCGGCGAAGATCTCCCACTCGTTGCCGAAGCCCCACGAGCCGATCTTCTTGCCCTCGAAGTCGGCGACCGAATCGATGCCCGAGTCCGCCCACGACACCTGGAGCGTTCCGGATCTCTGGAAGATCTGCGCGATGTCGGTGAGGTTCGCGCCGGCTTCGATCGATCCGAGCACCTTGGGCACCCAGGCGATCGCGAAGTCGACGTCTCCATTCGCGAGGGCGTCCTGCGGGACGATGTCGCCGCCGGAGGGGATGATCTCGACCTCCAGACCCTCCTCCTCGAAGAAGCCCAGGTCGACGGCCGCGAAGTAGCCGGCGAACTGGGCCTGAGGCAGCCACTGGAGCTGAAGTTTGACCGGGGTCAGTTCGCCGGACTCGCCGGAGGCGTCGGAGGAGGGCGTCGTGCCGCCCCCGCCGGCGCAGGCGGTCAGGATGATCGCCGCCCCCAGGGCGAACGCGCCTGTCGCGAGACCGCGACGTGTGCTGTGTCTCATGAAAGTTCCTTTCGGGTTCCCTTGCGGGGTTTCGGTGCGGTTGAGCGGGACCGGCCTCGCCAGGCGAGGACGCCGAACCGCCGCATCCTGTGGGGTGCGCGTCATTGCGTACCTCCGACCGGGATGCGGCGGAGCACGAGACGCTCGATGAGCGCCGTCGCGAGGTAGAAGATCAGGCCGACGACGATCGCCGCGACCACGTAGGCCCAGGCGCGCGCGTACGCGCTCGTCGCCGCCGACGTGGAGATCGCGCTGCCGAGGCCCCCGCGCGGCCCGCCGAAGTACTCCGCGACGAGCGCGGAGATGACGGCCAGCGAGCTGGCGATGCGCACGCCGGTGAGGAGGTAGGGGAGGGCGGTCGGAAGCGTCACGGTGCGGAACGACTGGGTGCCGGTGGCCGCGTAGCTGCGCATGAGGTCGCGGTGCACCGGGCGGGTCTGGCGCAGGCCGCGGAGGGTGTTGATGAAGACGGGCACGAAGGAGGCGAGGGCCGCGATCGCCTGCCGCCCGAACTGGCTGTCGGAGCCGAACATCGAGTTGAGCACCGGGGCGAGGGCGACGATCGGAACGACGGCGAGGGCCGCGACGATCGGCGCCGACATCCCGTCGACCGCGTGCCAGCGAGCCGCCAGGGCAGCCAGCAGGATCGCGAGCACCGTGCCGACGACCAGACCGATCAGGGCGTTCGTGCCGGTGATCAGCGCGGCCTGCCAGATGGCCGGGCCGAACTCGGCGAACTGCTGGGCGATCGCCGCGGGGCTCGGCAGCAGGTAGTCCGAGACACCGACGACGCTCACGAGGAACTGCCAGAGCGCGAGCCCGGCGAGCCCGACCAGCACGGGCGCGATGACCCGCAGCCGTCGCTCGGTCGCGGGGGTCCAGGCGGCGCCGCTCATCGCTGCTCCCGGCCGGTGGTCGGCACCGGCGTTCCGTGCAGCGCCTCGCGCACGGCGGTGACGCGGTCGAAGAACGACGGCGCCTCGCGCAGCGACTCGTCGCGCGCGGCATCCTTCCCGAATCCCGTCTCGATCACGTCGGTGATCCTCCCCGGCCGCGGCGACATCACCACGATTCGGTCGGACAGGAATACCGCTTCGGGGATCGAGTGGGTGACGAACACGACGGCGGCGCCGGTCTCGGCGGCCAGGCGGGCGAGCTCGGCCTGCATCCGTTCGCGCGTCATCTCGTCGAGGGCGCCGAACGGCTCGTCCATCAGCAGCAGGCGCGGCCGCTCCGCCATGGCGCGGGCGATCGCGACCCGCTGCTGCATCCCGCCGGAGAGTTGATCGGGATGCCGGTCGGCGAAGTCCGTGAGCCCGACGAGTTCTGCGAGCTCGGCCACGCGCGCCTTGCGCTCCGCGGCGCCGGCGCCGTGCAGCTCGAGGGGGAGCGCGATGTTCGCAGCGACCGTCCGCCAGGGAAGCAGGCCGGCCTGCTGGAACGCGATGCCGTAATCCTGATCGCGGCGGGCGCGGGCCGCGGGCTTGCCGAAGACCTCCACCGTGCCCGAGGTCGGCGAGTCGAGGTCGGCGATCAGACGAAGCAGCGTCGACTTGCCGCAGCCCGACGGACCGATGAGGGAGACGAACTCGCCGGCCGCGACCGTGAGGTCGATGCCCTCGAGCGCGCTCACATCGCCGGTCTTGGTCGCGAACCGCTTGCCGACCCCGCGGACGACGACAGAGTCGGTTCCCGTCGTGGCATCGGTGCTCTGGTGAGCCTGTGCAGCGCCCATCAGGTCGCCTCTCCTCGTCGGTAGTCCTTCAACAGCAGTCCGAGCATCGCGACCGAGCCGGCGGCGACCAGACCGAGGGCGATGGCCCCGAAGATGGGTCCCCAGGCCTTTGCGGGATCGCCCGAGGCCTGCCCGGCGAACTGGATCAGCAGGCGACCGATGCCGCCCTGCAGCCCGGTCGAGACCTCGGCCACGACGGCGCCGATCACGGCATTGGCGGCGCCGAGGCGCAGAGCGGGAAGCAGGAAGGGGACGGATGCGGGAAACCGCAGCCGCAGCAGCGTCGGCCAGTAGCCGGCCGCGTACGTGTGCATGAGTTCGGTGTGGATGCGGTCGGGCGACTGCAGTCCGCGCAGCGCGCCGACGGCGATCGGGAAGAACGCCAGGTACGAAGCGATCAGCGCGACCGACATCCAGTCCTGCCACTGGACCCCGCCGATCTCGATGCGCGATCCCCAGCTCTTGACGATCGGTGCGAACGCGATGAGCGGCACGGTCTGGCTGAGGATGATCCAGGGCAGCAGTCCCCACTCGACGAGACGCCATCTCTGCATGACGAGTGCGAGCCCGACTCCGACCACGACTCCGACCAGCCACCCGACGGCGGCGATCCCGAGGGTGGTCAGCGCGGCCAGCGCGATCGCAGCCCACAGCGGCGGCGACCCTTCCGCGCGTGTCACCGGCTCGAGAAGGCGCCCGATCATGTCCCACACGTGCGGCATCGCCAGATCCGTCGTGCGCGGCAGGATCCTCGCCCCACCGATCACGACGCCGTCGGCCGGACCGAAGAACTTGTAGACCTCCCAGATCGCGACGATCAGGAGGATGCCGACCGCTCCCCACGCCCAGGCCGACAGCGTCCGCGCGCGCCCGGTGCGCGGGGGCTTCGCTCGCACCGGCCCGGCCGGCGCGGGTGCGGTCTCGAGAGTGGCTGTCATAACGCGTGGGTCACTTCTTGGCGGTCAGGTGCTCGGACAGGGCCGGGATCACCGTCTCGCCGTAGACGCGGAGCGTCTCCTCCTTGTTGTCGTGCTGGAGGTAGCCGGCGAACTGGGTCACGCCGATGTCGCGCAGCTTCTGCAGCTTGGCGATGTGCTCGTCCGCGGTGCCGAGGATGCAGAAGCGGTCGACGATCTCGTCGGGTACGAAGTCCACGTGGTCGTTGTCCGACTTGCCATGCGTGTTGTAGTCGTACCCGGTGCGCCCGGAGATGTAGTCGGTGAGCGCCTCGGGCACATCCCCGTGGTGACCGTACTTCGCGACGATGTCGGCGACGTGGTTGCCGACCATCCCTCCGAACCAGCGGCACTGGTCGCGCATGTGCTGCCAGTCGTCGCCGACGTACATCGGAGCGGCCACGCAGAACGCGATCGAGTCGGGGTCGCGTCCGACGTTCTCGGCCGCCTGGCGGACCGTCTTGATCATCCACGCGGCGATGTCGAGGTCGGCCAGCTGCAGGATGAAGCCGTCGCCCACCTCTCCGGTGAGCTTCAGCGCCAGCGGACCGTAGGCGGCGACCCAGACCTCCAGCTCCGAGCCGCGGCTCCAGGGGAACTGGATCGTCGCGCCGTGATACTCCACGGGCCGCGAGTTGCCGAGCTCGCGGATCACGTGGATCGACTCGCGCAGCTCACTCATCGTGACCGGCTTGCCGTTCGTGACGCGCACGGCCGAGTCGCCGCGACCGATCCCGCAGATGGTGCGGTTGCCGTACATCTCGTTGAGCGTGGCGAAGACGGATGCCGTCACCGTCCAGTCCCGCGTAGCGGGGTTCGTCACGAAGGGGCCGACCGTCACCCGTTTGGTCTCGGCGAGGATCGCCGAGTGGATCACGTAGGGCTCCTGCCACAGCAGGTGCGAGTCGAAGGTCCACACGTGGCTGAACCCGTGCGCTTCGGCCAGCTTGGCGAGCTGCACCGTTCGCGCGGCAGGCGGGTTGGTCTGCAGGACGACGCCGAAGTCCATGGTTCTCCCTATGTCAGGTACTGGCTCAGGCCGCGCTTGAGGAAGCGGCCGTCACCCTTGGAGCCGAGGTACTCGTTGCCGTCCACCACGACCTTCCCCCGCGAGAGAACGGTGTCGACGTGCCCGTCGATCTCGAAGCCCTCCCATGCGGAGTGGTCCATGTTCATGTGATGGGTCTTCCCGAGCCCGATCGAGGTGTGGCCGTTCGGGTCGTAGATCACGATGTCCGCGTCCGCTCCCGGCTGGATGACCCCCTTGCGGCCGTAGAGCCCGAACATACGCGCGGGCGTGGTCGAGGTGAGCTCGACCCACCGCTCGAGCGTGATCTTCCCCGTCACGACGCCCTGGTACATGAGGTCCATGCGGTGCTCGATCGACCCGATCCCGTTCGGGATCGCCCGGAAGTCCCCCCGGCCGAGCTCCTTCTGGTCTTTCATGCAGAACGGGCAGTGGTCGGTCGAGACCATCTGCAGGTCGTTCGTGCGCAGCGCCTGCCACATGTGATCCTGGTGACCCTCCGCACGCGAGCGCAGGGGCGTCGAGCAGACCCACTTCGCCCCTTCGAAACGGCCCCATTCGTCGCTCGATGCACCCAGCTGCTCTTCGAGCGACAGGTACAGGTACTGGGGGCATGTCTCGCCGAAGACGTTCTGGCCCTTGTCGCGCGCGGCGGCGAGCTGCTCGACGGCCTGCTTCGCGCTCACGTGCACGACGTACAGCGGAGCGCCCGTGAGGTTCGCGATCATGATCGCGCGGTGGGTCGCCTCCTCCTCCATCTGCCAGGCGCGGGCGATGCCGTGGAAGTAC
>DASQLG010000098.1:0-5928 GCA_035630115.1 Microbacterium sp.
GCCTTGCCCGTGCCGCCGTAGACCACGAGGTCTTCGGGGTGCTCGGCCACCTCGGGGTCGAGGTTGTTCATGAGCATGCGCTTGGCCGCCTCGGCGCCCCAGCTCTTCGCGGTGCGGACGTTCCCTCGTGCGGCGCGGACCACTCGCTCAACGGTCGCTGAGCCGGCCCCGCCGGTCGCTGAGCCGGCCGCGCCGGTCGCTGAGCCGCCCCCGCCGGTCGCTGAGCCTGTCGAAGCGTCGGTCGTCATGAGACTGCTCCTTCTGCGGCAGCCGCTACCTGGCCGGAGATCACCAGATCGGTCACCGCTTCGATGTCGGGTGAGAGGAAATGGTCGTGACCCGGTCCGCGCGCGACGGTGCGCACGAGGTCGCGCACCGCCCCGGTGGCCGCGCCCGGCTGCAGTGGAGCGCGCAGGTCGATCGCCCGCGCGCCGGTGAGCACTTCGATCGCGAGAACGCGTGCGAGCCCGTCGACGCCGCGGCGCAGCTTGCGGGCGGAGGCCCAGCCCATCGACACGTGGTCTTCCTGCATCGCCGAAGAGGGAATGGAATCGACGGATGCCGGAACCGCCAGTCGCTTCAGCTCGGAGACGATCCCGGCTGCGGCGTACTGCGCGATCATGAGGCCCGAGTCGACGCCCACCTCGTGAGCGAGGAACGGCGGCAGTCCGTGGCTGCGGGTCTGGTCGAGCGCGCGATCCGTGCGGCGCTCGGAGATGGACGCGACATCGGCGACCGCGATCGCCAGGAAGTCGAGCACGTACCCGACGGGCGCGCCGTGGAAGTTGCCGTTGGATTCGACGCGGCCGTCGTCGGTGATCACCGGGTTGTCGACCGCCGACGACAGCTCGCGGAACGCGATCGTGCGCGCATGGTCGACGGTGTCGCGGGCCGCGCCGTGCACCTGTGGGGCGCAGCGCAGCGAGTAGGCGTCCTGGACGCGCGTGCACAGCGCGGGATCGCGATGCGACGCGACGATGGGCGAGCCGGCGAGGTGCGCGCGCAGGTTCGCCGCGGATGCCGCCTGCCCGACCTGCGGGCGGAGGCCCATGAGATCCGCGGCGAAGACCGCATCGGTGCCGAGCTGGCTCTCGATCGACATCGCGGCGGCGACATCGGCCGTGTCCAGCAGCACCGAGAGATCGTGGAGCGCGAGCAGCAGCATCCCGAGCATGCCGTCCGTGCCGTTGATCAGGGCGAGACCCTCCTTCTCCCGCAGCACGAGGGGCTCGATCCCGGCCTCGGCGAGTGCGACGGCGGCGGGCACGACGGAGCCGGCAGCGGTGCGCACATCCGACTCCCCCATCGCGGCGAGCGCGACGTGCGAAAGGGGCGCCAGGTCGCCCGAGCAGCCGAGCGAACCGTACTCGCGCACGATCGGGGTGATGCCGGCGTTCAGCATCGCCGCGTAGGTCTCCGCCACGACGGGGCGCACTCCTGTGTGACCCGTCGCGAGGGTCTGCAGCCGCAGCAGCTGCAGCGCGCGCACCACCTCCCGCTCGACCTCGGCGCCGGTGCCCGCCGCGTGCGAGCGGATGAGGCTCGCCTGCAGCTGAGCGCGACGCTCGCGGGCGATGAAGCTCGTCGCGAGCGCGCCGAAGCCGGTCGAGATGCCGTAGTGCGGCTCAGCGTCGTCGGCCAGATCCTCCACGAGGGTGCGGGATGCCGCGAGCCGCTCGAGTGCGACGGCGTCGAGTTCGACGCGCGCTCCGTGGCGTGCGACGGCGACGACGTACTCAGGACGAAGGGGTGCGGCACCGACGATGACGGTGGTGCCGGTGAGGGGGTGCATGACTGTGGTCATGCCTCGATTCCACACCCGCGCCCTCGCGCGAAACAGAGGGTCGTGCCATCCTGTGTCTGTCATGCCAGACAAACACGCTCCCGACAGACCACAGGTGCCGGCCGCCGAGCAGACGCTGCGGATCCTTTCATTTCTGGCGCGGCAGCGCGGACCGGTCGCGGCGCGCACGATCGCGACGCAGCTGGGTGTGCCGCGATCGAGCGTGTACCACCTGCTCACGACGCTGGAGGGGCACGGCTTCGTCGTGCACCTTCGGGCGGAGCGCCGCTGGGGACTCGGCACCGCCGCGTTCGAGCTCGCCGGCGGCTACGCCCGGCAGCAGCCCCTCGCCCGGCTCGGGCGCCCGCTGGTGGCCGCTCTGGCCGACCGCACCGGCGAGAGCGCCCACCTCGCCGTGATGACCGGGCGCGACGTGCTGTACATCGTCGAGGAGCGCGCGCCTCGCCGGCCGGCGCTCGTCACGGATGTCGGCGTGCGCCTTCCCGCTCACCTCACGGCCACGGGCCGGGCGATGCTGGCCGCGCTTCCCCGCGAGCAGGTGCGAGCGCTGTATCCGGATGCCGCGTCGTTCGCGGACCGCACCGGTCGGGGTCCCGCTCGTCCCGGTGAGCTGCGCGACCTGCTGCGAGGCGTGCGCGCCGACGGGTTCGCCACCGAGGACGGGGAGGTGACGCTGGGTCTGCGCTCCGTCGGGGTCGCGGTCCTCGACCACGCCGGCTGGCCCGTCGCCGCGATCGCGCTCACCTACCCGGAAGACGGGCAGAGGGATGCCGCCACGCTGGCCCCGTTGATCTCGCCCGCCGCGGCCGAGCTCGGGCGTCGCATCGGCGGCGTCGGAACGATCAGCCCCTGACGATGAGCCGTGGCTCCACGAGCACGTGCTCGGCCGGCGCGCCGCGGTCTCGCACGGCGTGCCCGGTTGCTCCCATGAGCAGGTCGAGCACCGCGGCAGCGACGAGCTCGGGTGACTGCTCGATGCTGGAGAGCCCCAGCGCCTCGGCGACCGGCGTGTTGTCGAAGCCGAACACGGGCAGGCTGCGGCGTCCCCCGTCCCCGGCAGCGAGGTGGGCGCCGACGGCGTGCGCGTCGCTCACGCAGACCAGCGCATCCAGCTCGCGCAGCGCGCCGGGCTCGGCGAAGGCCCCCGACATGCGCTTTCTGGCGAGGGCGAGTCCGTCGGCTGCCTCGAATCGCGGACCGGCGGCTCCGGCATCCGCCATGGCCTCACGCCACCCGCGCTCGCGGTCGTCCCCGGTTCCGCTGCCCGCGGGCCAGCCGAAGAAGCCCACTCGCGGCCCTGCCGTCACGAGCGCGTGGCGCGTCGCGGCGCGCGCGCCGGCTGCCCCGTCGACATCGACCCACGAGTGCGACGGCTCGGCGAGATCGTCGGCGCCCCACGGCCGGCCGAACGAGACGAACGGCACGCCGCGCTCGCTGAGCCAGCCGGTGCGAGGGTCGCCGTGGAACGTGCCGGTGATGACGACCGCGTCGATCTCGGCTCGCTCGGTGAGTTCGGCGAGGCGGTCGAGCTCCTCCTCCGGCGTCCGCGCGACGTAGACGAGCATCCGCATGCCGCGCGCGCTCGCCCGCTCGGTGACGGCGTGGATGAACCGATCGAGCACGACGCCCGACACCCCGCCGGCATACGGATCGAGATGGATGCCGATGGTCGAGCTGCGCCGCGTGCGCAGCATCCGTGCCGCGGAATGAGGGCGGTAGCCGAGTTCGGCGATCGCCGACTCGACGCGTTCGCGAGTGGAGCCCTTCACGATCTCGGGCGCGTTCAGGACGTTCGACACGGTCTGACGACTCACGCCCGCGGCGCGCGCCACGTCGTCGACGGTCGGTGCCTTCGGCATCCGGACCTCCTCTCGAGCGCGCGGCCATGAGCCTCAAATCGTCATCTTATGCGCCTCGTCAAGCGGGTTGACAGTCCAGAGAACCACTCCTAGCGTGATCGGCGACGGCTGGGTTTGATCGTTCAAATCACGCACCACTGAGCGATCGATCCGACCCCCATCAGCCGTCGAGCCTGACTCATCAAAGGAGAGACACATGACACGTCACAGCAGACGGGGCCTTCTCGGAGCCGGCGCGCTCCTCGTCACGGGCGCGCTCGCGCTCACCGGGTGCGGCGGCTCCGGGTTCGAAGAACCGGCGGGCACCGGAGAGGCGGGTGAGCTCACGTCGTCGGACGAGGCGATCACCCTTCTGATCGGCACCAGCGGCGACGCGGAGACGGATGCCGTCACCGAGGCGGTTGCGGCATGGTCGGAGGAGTCGGGGATCGATGCCGAGGTGAAAGTCGCGACCGACCTCCCTCAGGAGCTCTCGCAGGGCTTCGCTGCGGGAGACCCGCCCGACCTCTTCTACCTCGCGCCGGAGGCGCTCGCAGGATACGCGGGCAACGGTTCCCTCAAGGCCTACGGCGACCAGCTCGAGAACAAGGACGACTTCTATCCCTCCCTCGTCGAGAACTTCACGTTCGAGGACGAGTTCTACTGCGCACCCAAGGACTTCTCGACGCTCGGCCTGGTCATCAACAAGGGCCTGTGGGATGCCGCGGGCCTCACTGACGACGACATCCCCACGACGTGGGAAGAGCTGTCGACCGTCGCCCAGACGCTCACGACAGACGGAGTCGTCGGTCTCGGGTACGGATGGGAATGGCAGCGCATCGGCACGTTCATGGCGCAGGCCGGAGGCGGTCTCGTCGAGGACGGGACGGCCATCGCCAGCAGCCAGGAGAACGTGGACGCCCTCACATACGTCCAGGACCAGATGACGGCCGGCACGTTCGCCTACGCACAGGACGTCGGCGCCGGCTGGGGCGGCGAGGCGTTCGGCAAGGGGCAGACTGCCATGACGATCGAAGGCAACTGGATCACCGGAGCGATGACCAACGACTTCCCCGACGTGGAGTACGTCGTGGCCGAGCTCCCGGAAGGGCCCGCAGGCAAGGGCACACTGCAGTTCACGAACTGCTTGGGCATGGCGGCCGACAGCGGCAACCAGGAGGCCGCCCTCGATCTCGCCGAGTACCTCACGAGCACCGAGCAGCAGCTCGCGTTCTCGGAGGCGTTCGGCGTCATGCCGTCGATCCAGTCGGCGGCCGACCAGTGGACGAGCGACAACCCCGACCTCGCCGCATTCCTGGCCGGAGCCGATTATGCCCAGGGCATCCCGACCTACGACGGCACCGCTGACGTCATCACCGACTTCAACTCCGAACTCCAGGGCTTGAAGGCGGGCGATCCGCAGCAGATCCTCGACACCGTCCAGTCGAACCTCGAGGCGATCGTCAGCTGAGGCGACCGGGCGATGACTGCGACCGCAACGGCGCCTCGCCGCGCACGGAACACCCGATCGGGGATCCGGCGCGGCGAGGCGCTCGCAGGGTGGGTGTTCACCCTCCCCGTGATCCTCATCCTGGGCGTCTTCCTCCTGATTCCCGTGCTCATGGCGCTGTGGGTGAGCGTCTCCGACTGGACGGGGCGCGGCAGCCCGCTCTCGGCGAACGTGGGCTTCGTGGGTCTGCAGAACTACGCGGCCGTGACGACCGGTGACGGCCTGGCGACGCGCGACTTCGGCACCGCCCTGCGGAACAACACCTGGTACGTGATTCTCGTCGTGCCGCTGCAGACCGCGCTGTCGCTCTTCCTCGCGCTGCTCGTGAACGGGGCGATCCTGCGGGGACGCGGGATCTTCCGCACCGCGTTCTACTTCCCGTCCGTGACGGCGTCCGTGGCGATCACGGTCCTGTTCCTCTTCCTCTTCAGCACCTCGGGTGTAGTCAACGAGATTCTCGGCGCGATCGGCATCACCGGCCCCAACTGGTTCGCCGACCCGAGGGGCCTCCTCCACATCCTCTTCGGCGCCGTGGGCATCACCGATGGTCCCGCAGTGCTCGCCGAGGGCGACTTCCTCGGGCTGTCGTGGTGGAACTGGCTCGCGGGCCCCTCGGTCGCCATGACCGTGTTCATCATCATGGCGATCTTCACGACGAGCGGCACCTTCATGCTGCTGTTCCTCGCCGCGCTGCAGAACATCAGCCCCGAGGTTCAGGAGGCAGCCATGGTCGACGGCGCCAACGCGTGGGAGCGGTTCTGGCGTGTCACCCTTCC
>DASQLG010000099.1:0-26991 GCA_035630115.1 Microbacterium sp.
CGAGGCGACCAAGCTGCGCCAGATCATCGAGTCGCTCGACACCGCGATCGCCGTCGATGGACGCATCCGCACCACGTACGTCCAGACCGGAAGCCAGACCGGGCGGCTGTCCAGCACCGACCCGAATCTGCAGAACATCCCGGTCCGCACGGAGGAGAGCCGCCGCATCCGCGCCGCGTTCGAAGTGGGCGTAGGCTACGAGACGCTGCTGACCGCTGACTACTCGCAGATCGAGATGCGCATCATGGCGCACCTGTCTGAGGATCCGGGGCTGATCGAGGCGTTCAACTCCGGCGAAGACCTGCACCGCTTCGTCGGGGCGCGCGTGTTCGCGGTGGCTCCCGAAGATGTGACTGCGGCCATGCGGACCAAGGTGAAGGCGATGTCGTACGGACTCGTCTACGGCCTGTCGGCGTTCGGCCTGTCGAAGCAGCTGCGCATCGAGCAGACCGAGGCCAAGCAGCTCATCATCGAGTATTTCAACCGGTTCGGTGCGGTGCGCGACTACCTGCGCTCATCGGTCGAGCAGGCGAAGATCGACGGTTACACCGAGACCATCTTCGGCCGCCGACGGCCGTTCCCCGACCTTGCCAGCCCCAACCGCGTGCTGCGAGAGAATGCGGAACGCGCGGCGCTCAACGCCCCGATCCAGGGCAGCGCCGCCGACATCATGAAGATCGCGCTCTTCCACATCCACGACGAGTTCGCGGCGGAAGACCTCCGCTCGCGCGTCCTCATGCAGATCCACGACGAGCTCGTCGTGGAGATCGCACCAGGGGAGTGGGATGCCGCGGAGCGCATCGTCCGCGAGCGGATGGGTGACGCGGCGAAGCTGGCCGTGCCTCTGGATGTCCAGATCGGTCGCGGCGGCGATTGGAACGAAGCGGCCCACTGACGGTGTTGGCGGTGTCCGCGTCCTTGCCTAGGCTCGGAGGCATGACAGATGCACCCCGGACCTCCACGCAGATCGACTCGATCGCCGACGCATGGGTGGACACCCTCGCCGAACAGCTCCCGACGCTCGCGACCTACATCGGCCGATCGGAGTACAACGACCGGTACGGCGACTATTCGCCCGAAGGCGCGGACCGGCTGATCGCGGCGGGTCGAACCACGCTGGACGCACTCGAGGCCGCAGCACCCGTCGATGACATCGATGCCGTCACGAAGGAGGACCTGAGTCGCGAGCTCCGGCTCGAGATCGACCTGCACGAGGCGAAGTTCCATCTGCGCGACCTCAACGTGATCGCCTCTCCCGTGCAGGACATCCGGTCCGTCCTCGACCTGATGCCGACCGACTCCGCGCAAGACTGGTCGGTGATCGCCACCCGTTTGGGCGCGATCCCCGGCGCCATCGAGGGCTACGTCGCCACCCTGCGTGAAGGCATCGCGCAGGACATCGTCCCCGCGCGGCGGCAGGTCGTCGAGGTCGTCACACAGATCGCGCGGTACACGAGCGACCAGGGGTTCTTCGCCACCTTCGCCGGCGACGCCGCGCCGGCGGAGGGTCAGCTGCCCGCATCCCTCGCCCGCGACCTGGCCGACAACGCGAACGCGGCACGGGTCTCGTACGACGCGCTGTCGCAGTTCCTCAGCAGCGAACTGGCGCCCGTTGCGGGCGAGAAGGATGCCGTCGGCCGCGAGCTGTACGCACTGCAGTCGCAGCGATTCCTCGGTGCGACGATCGATCTCGACGAGACCTACGACTGGGGCGTCGAAGAACTCGCCCGCATGGTGGCCGAGCAGGAGTCGATCGCCGATCAGATCAAGGCCGGCGCGTCCGTGGAGGAAGCCATCGCTTTCCTGGATGAGGATCCCGCACACAAGCTGCACGGCACCGACGCACTGCAGCGCTGGATGCAGGAGACGAGCGATCGGGCGATCACCGAACTCGGCAAGACCCATTTCGACATCCCCGAGCCCATTCGCCGGCTCGAGTGCATGATCGCGCCGACGAAGGAAGGCGGAATCTACTACACGGGCCCGACCGACGACTTCTCCCGCCCGGGCCGCATGTGGTGGTCGGTGCCGGAAGGAGTCGAGGAGTTCGACACCTGGCGCGAGCTGACGACCGTCTACCACGAGGGCGTGCCCGGTCACCACCTGCAGATCGCGCAGGCCGTCTACAACCGCGCCCAGCTCAACTCCTGGAGGCGGCTGCTGGCCGGTACGTCGGGTCACGCCGAAGGCTGGGCCCTGTACGCCGAGCGGCTCATGGAGCAGCTCGGCTACCTCGAGAACCCCGCCGACCGGCTCGGGATGCTGGACGGTCAGCGGATGCGCGCCGCCCGCGTCGCGCTCGACATCGGCGTGCACCTCGAGAAGCCGCGTCCTGACGGCTCCGGCACATGGGATGCCGACTACGCGCTGGCCTTCATGCGGCGCAACGTCAACATGTCCGACGAATTCGTTCAGTTCGAAGTGAATCGCTACCTCGGCTGGCCCGGGCAGGCGCCTTCCTACAAAGTGGGGCAGCGCATCTGGGAGCAGATCCGTGACGACGCGAAGGCCGCTCAGGGCGACGCGTTCGACATCAAGGCGTTCCACAAGCGCGCACTCGACCTCGGCGGTGTAGGACTGGACACGCTCCGCTCGGCACTCACGTCCACTGGTCGCCCAGGAGTGCGTTGACCTCGGCATCGGTCGTCTGCGTGAAGTCGCGGTAGAACGTCCCGACCGCCCAGAATTCTCGCACGCGATGCGGACACACCCACTCGTCGACGACCGAGGCATCCGGGTGCCAATCCACGGGGGCTACCGGCGCCGCCAGCACGATCCGCACCGCGCCCCGCGCCTGCACTGCCCGGCAGGCTGCCATTGCCGTCGCACCCGTTGCCACGCCGTCGTCGACGACGACGGCGGTACGACCCACCAGCGATGGCGGGGTTCGCGGGGGAACGGATGCCAGGGGAAGATCGAGGACGCGCGCCACTGCGGCCGCCACCACCATGCCACCTCGGGGGATGCCGAGCACGATCGCCGCGGTACCGCGCTCCGCCTCGAGCAAAACCGCGAGCTCTCGCCCGGCACCCACTCGGTCCGAGAAGATGCTCACGCGCACACGCTACGCCGCGATGCCCGGGCGGGGAATGCATGCGATCCTTCGGCTGTTCGTATGCGTATGCATAGAAATCAGGAGCGGTGATGGTCGACATGACACCCGAAGATCTCGGTCTCGGCCTCGACACGTTCGGAGATGTGACGCGCGGTGCGGCCGGCGAACTGATCAGCGACGCCGAGACGATCCGCAACGTGGTCGACCAAGCGGTGCTGGCCGATCAGGTCGGCCTCGCGTTCTTCGGTGTGGGGGAGCACCACCGCCCCGAGTTCGCGATCTCCAGTCCCGAGATCGTGCTCGCGGCCGCGGCGGCGCGCACGACGAGCATCCACCTCGGCACGGCGGTCACGGTCCTGTCCTCCGACGACCCGGTTCGCGTGTACGAGCGGTTCGCCACCCTCGATGCGGTCTCGCGCGGCCGCGCGGAGGTGATCCTGGGTCGAGGATCGTTCATCGAGTCGTTCCCGCTGTTCGGCTACGACCTGCGCGACTATGAGGCCCTCTTCGACGAGAAGCTCGATCTCTTCTCCCATCTGCTCACCGAGAAGCCGGTGACCTGGTCGGGTTCGATGCGGGCGCCCCTCACCGAGGCCGACGTCTTCCCGAAGACGGAGAACGGCCTCAAGGCCTGGGTCGGGGTGGGAGGAACACCCGAATCCGTCGTGCGTGCGGCCCGCTACGGCTACGGTCTCATGCTCGCGATCATCGGCGGCCCGTCCGGCCGCTTCCGCCCGTTCGTCGATCTCTACCACCGCTCGCTCGATTCATTCGGGCGCGACCGGCTGCCCGTCGGAGTGCACTCGCCCGGCCACATCGCCGAGTCCGACCAGCAGGCGTGGGAAGAGGCCTATGCGGGGTTCGAGTCGATGAACAACACGATCGGCAAGGAGCGCGGTTGGCCGCCATACAGCCGCATGCGCTTCCAGCACGACGTCGGACCCGAAGGCGCCCTCTACGTCGGATCGCCCGAGACCGTCGCGCGCAAGATCGCCGCGACCGTCCGGACGCTGGGAGCCACCCGCTTCGACATGAAGTTCTCGACCGGAACGCTGTCGCACGAGAAGATGATGCGCTCGATCGAGCTCTACGGCACCGAGGTGCAGCCCATGGTGCGTGACATCCTGTCTTCATGACGGATGCCGCACCCCGCACGTCCTCCCTGTCGGAGCGCCTCGATCGCCTGCCCTTCACGAGGCGGCATCTGCGTGTGCTCACCGGCTCGGGCATCGGGTGGGCGCTGGACGCGATGGATGTCGGTCTCATCTCGTTCGTGATCGCCGCGCTGGCCGCGCAATGGAGCCTGGAGCCGAGCCAGACCGCGTGGATCGCCTCGATCGGCTTCGTCGGAATGGCGGTCGGCGCCAGCGTCGGAGGGCTGCTGGCGGATCGCTTCGGCCGCCGCCAGGTGTTCGCCGTCACGCTCCTGATCTACGGAATCGCCACCGGCGCGAGCGCGCTCGTGGGCGGGTTGACGGCGCTCCTCGTGCTGCGATTCCTCGTGGGTCTGGGACTCGGCGCCGAACTGCCGGTCGCCTCGACATATGTCAGCGAGTTCGCGCCGGCGCGCATGCGCGGGCGGCTGATCGTGATCCTCGAGGCGTTCTGGGCGGTCGGGTGGACGGCAGCCGCCCTCATCGGCTTCCTCGTGATCCCCGGGTCGGACGACGGCTGGCGCTGGGCCTTCGCACTGGGTGCGATCCCCGCCGCCTACGCCCTGGTCGTACGCTGGGGACTGCCCGAATCCGCCCGCTGGCTGGCCCGCCGCGGCCGCTTCGCCGAAGCGGATGCCGTGGTGCGCTCGTTCGAGGAGGCGGCGGGTGCGGCGGCGTCCGTGAACAACGACACCCAAGCCGACGAAGCGCCCGCGGTGGCCCTGTCGGCCCGCGAGCGCCTCGCCACCCTGTGGTCGGCGGAGTTCCGGGTGCGCACCGCCTGCCTGTGGCTGGTGTGGTTCTGTGTGAACTTCTCCTACTACGGGGCCTTCATCTGGATCCCGTCGATCCTGGTGTCGCAGGGATACGACCTCGTGCGATCGTTCGGCTTCACGCTCATCATCACGCTCGCGCAGCTTCCGGGCTACGCGGTCGCCGCCTGGCTGATCGAGGTGTGGGGGCGCCGGCTCACCCTCTCGGTGTTCCTCGCGGGCTCGGCGATCTCCGCGATCCTCTTCGGCACGGCAGCCGGCGAGTCGGTGGTCATCGCGACCGGGATGGCTCTGTCGTTCTTCAACCTCGGCGCATGGGGAGCCCTCTACGCGGTGACCCCCGAGATGTACCCGACGTCGCTGCGCGCCACCGGCTCGGGATGGGCAGCGGGAGTCGGGCGCATCGCGTCGATCATCGCGCCTCTCACCGTCCCGCTGCTGCTGGCGTTCGGCGGCGCCCCGCTGCTGTTCGTGGTGTTCGCCGCCTTCTTCGCCATCGCGGCAGGGGCGGCATGGGGGCTCCTCGACCGCCGCGGCCGGGCTCTCGACGACCGCTGAGCCGGTTCCAGCCGGCGTGGCCCCCGCCGTAGGGTGGGGGAGTGGCATCAGTTCGATACGTCGCCATCGGCGACTCCTTCACCGAGGGCGTCGGCGATGACCTCCCCGACGGTCGTGTTCGCGGGTGGGCGGATCTCGTTGCCCACGGGTGGGCGGATGCCGCGGGGCAGCCGATCGAGTACGCCAATCTCGCGATCCGCGGCAAGCTCGCCTGGCCGATCGTCGACGAACAGCTCGAGCCCGCTCTGGCGCTGAATCCGACGCATCTGTCGTTCAACGGCGGGGGCAACGACATGATCAGGCCACGCACGTCGATCTCGCACGTCGTGGCCGCGTTCAACCGCGTGATCGAGCGCTGCGACGAGCAGGGCGTGCAGCTCATCCTGCTCTCCGGCGCCAATCCGTCCGCGCAGCTGCCGATGAGTCGCATGATCCAGCGGCGGGGCGACATCCTCTCCTACGCCGTGGGGGCGCGGATCACCGATCGGCCCGACATCATCCGCGCGTTCAACTGGCCGGATCGAGAACTCTCTTCGCCGTCGTACTGGTCGGAGGACCGGCTCCACATGAACTCACGGGGGCACCACCGCGTGGCGGCACGCGTGCTCACGGCGCTCGGTATGGAGCCGCCCGCGGGATGGTGGTCGCTCCCACCGCTCCCGCCCGCCGTCCGGATGGGCGGGTCGGCCTACTATCGCGAGCATCTGGGCCCGTGGGTGCGACGGCGGCTGACCGGCACGTCATCGGGTGACGGGCGGGTACCGAAGCATCCCGAGTGGGCGACGATCGAGGCGTCAGTGCGCTGAACCTCGGCCTACGGTGTAGACCAGCTCAGCGAACTGGCCGGACTGACGCACCGATACGAGCGTGAGTCGGTCCGATTCGATCCGGCGCGGCAGCAGGGGCTTGCCCGCTTCGAGGGTGACCGGCGCCACCGACACCCTGACCTCGTCCAGATGGCCCGCGTCGGCGAACTGACCGACAAGATCACCGCCGCCTATCAGCCAGACGTCCTTGCCGCGGGCTGCGTCGACCAGCTCCGCCCAGATCTCTTCGATGTCGCCCCGGCGGAAGCGGATGTCGGCTCCCGCGACGAGCGGGAGGGACCGGGAGGAGAGCACGAAGCTGACGATGTCGCGGTAGGACCACTTGTCGGGGTGTTCGACGAGATTCTCATGCTCCAGGATCCACTCGTACGTCGACGACCCCATGACGAGCGCGCCGATACCCGTGAGGAAGCCGGAGAACGCGGACTCCGCCGAATCGGCTCCCGGAACGACGAACAGCCAGGAGAGGGAATGCTCGTCATCCGCGAGGAACCCGTTCAGCGTGGTGGCGGTGTTGTAGATGACGCGCGGCATGACGCCACCATATCGAGTGGGAGCGACATCCTTGACTCCTATTCAACCAAGCGGTATTGTACTAGTCAGTTGAATACGGAGGTGACGATGGCAAACGACGACCTGAGCCGAGTGTTCGCCGCGCTGGCCGACCCGACCCGGCGTGCGATCCTCGCGCGGCTGGCGGCGGGGGGCGCGACGGTGGGGGAGCTGGCCGCCCCATTCGACATGACGCTCGCCGCCGTATCGAAGCACCTGAGGGTCCTGGAGGGCGCAGGACTGGTCAGCCGGGGGAGAGACGCACAATTCCGCCCCGCGATGCTCGATGCGAGGCCGCTGGCCGCGGCATCCGGGTGGATAGCGGATTACGCGAAGTTCTGGCAGGACAATCTCGGCGCACTCGACTCGTACCTCAACGCCCTGCAGCAGCTCGGCACCCCCACACCGTCACACGACAAGGAGAACCCCCGTGACTGACTACTTCACCGTCACCCGCACCATCTCGGCGCCGCGCGAGTTGGTGTTCGAAGCCCTGACGAAGCCCGAGCACTTCGGGGTCTGGTTCGGCACCGCCGCCGTCGAGGTTCCCCGCGACACGCTGTCGATGGACGTGCGACCGGGGGGAGCGTTCCGCGCGGTCATGCACCTGCCTGACGGCAACTCGATCCATTGGACGGGGACCTATGTGGAGGTCGAACCGCCCGCGCACGTCGCGATGACCCTGACCGATCAGCCCGGGGACGACGCGGGGCTGCCGTGTCATCTTCGATCTGGAGTCGGTGGAGGGGGGCACGCAGCTCACGGTGCGCCAGGATCGTTCCGACTTCTCGGATGAGCAGGTTGCAGCCACGATCGCCGGCTACAACACGTTCATCGACGACATCGAGAACGTCGTTGCGCGGATCGCCGGCTAGGGCCATCTCGGTGGGCGTGTCAAGCCCTTGCCGCGGCGCTCGGAGGCGACGACGCTGTGAGGATGGGGACGCGCCGCGTCCGCATGGAAAGGAAGTGCCATGAGCATCGGAGCCGGAGTCGTCCTCTTCGTCATCGGAGCGATCCTCGCGTTCGCCGTGAACGTGCAGCTGGATTGGATCAACCTCGACCTGATCGGCTACATCCTGATGGGTGCCGGAGTACTCGTTTTCATCCTGGGACTGGTCCTGCTGATGCGCAAGCGGTCCAGCGAGAGCGTCACCCGCACGGCGGTCGACCCGGCCGCCGGTGAGCAGGTCACGCGCCGTTCGACCAGCACCACCGACGACACGATCTGAGTCGGGAGACCGACGCGCACGAGGGCCCGGGTACGGGAGGCCGTTTCGCCTCCCGGCCCGGGTCCTTCGCGTGGGGAAGCGACGATCGCCGACAAGGAGTGCCGTGAGCATGGACATCCGCCGCGGGCAGGCGTAGCTTTTCCGCTGAAAGACTCGCGAAGGAGACACCATGTCGGACGACGCCAGAATATTCACAGCAGATGCTCTTCGTTTCTACGGTGACACGCACCATCCGTCGACGGTAACCGAGGTCGTCTCGCAGCGGCCGGAGCTGGGGTCCGGTGTGAAGCCGGCCGAGCTGGAGAGCATGGCCGAGTCCGCGCACGACGAGCCGCGACAGGGTAAGACCGGCGCCTTCCGGCCCGCAGCAGAGTTCCTAGCGGAGATCGATCCGCAGATCGATCTCCGCGGATATGGGCCGGACTGGATAGACACGCTTCCGGTGCCACGGGCCATTCCCGAGGACACCGGCAAGCCGTTGCGTCGGCTTGACGGACGAAGGCTCGTCCGTCCGTTCGACACCACGCGGTTCCCGCCGGAGGAGCGCCGCGTCTATCGCGACGCTGCGAGGCCATGGGGCCACGTCTGCAAGCTGTTCACGAGTGAGCGCCCGGACGGTGCGGGTAGTGCGGCACTGATCGGCCCGCGTATCGCCGTCACCGCGGCGCATTGCGTGCCGCGCACGTCGTCCTGGTGGATGCGTGTCGTGCCCGCCTACTACGACGGGGGTTCGCTGTACGGCGCTGGCGTTCAGTCCTACGTATCGGACTGGAGGGCATTCGACTCAGGAGACGAGGTGTGCGGCTATGACTGGGCGGTTCTGCGCCTGTACGAACCGCTTGGTGACGGGGTCGGCTACTTCGGCGTCAACGGCTACGACGACGACTGGGAGGACCGGCCGTACTGGACCACGGCAGGCTACCCTTCCGCCATCAATTCACAGAGGCCCTCGTATCAGATGGGCGTGAGCGTGTTCGACGACGACTCGGACTCCAACGGGGGAATGGAACTCGAGACTCGCGCCGACTTGGGCCCGGGCAACTCGGGTGGTCCGCTGTGGGGCCAGTGGGGCGGAGACTGGCGCGTGCTGGGGGTCGTCTCAGGTGAGGAGTATGACTGGGCGGTCGGGGGCGGCGAATGGGGGAACGTCGTTGCGAGTGGGTCAGGCTTCGGCAATCTCGTCGCCTGGGCTCGCACCAACTGGCCTTTGTGAGCTCGTAACGGCGCGCGCCCGATGTGGACAGTGCGACCACGTTCGCGTCGCATCACTACGTCGAGTCAGGGGTGCTCCGTGTCCGTGCGGCACGATTGGTCCAAATGAGTTGACATAATGTGCATTATCGGCAATTGCACGCTGGCCGACTCTCCGTAGTCTCGGATCATGCTGGAGTCGCTCACGGGATTCGCCGTCGTCGGCCTCGCCATCGCGGTCGGCTACATCATCGGACGAATAGACCTGCTCGGCGAGCACGCGAAGCCGGTGCTGGCACGACTGACGTTCTTCGTGCTCTCGCCGTTTCTGCTGTTCGTCGTGCTCGCGCAGGCGGATGTGCGCACGCTGTTCTCGGCGCTGCTGCCCGTGTCGGCGATCGCCGCGGTCGCCGTGATCGCCGTCTACGTCGTCGTCGCACGCTTCGTCTGGCGGCGCCGCGTCGGCGAGGTCATGATCGGCGCGCTGTCGGCCGGCCAGGTCAACTCCAACAACATCGGCATCCCGTTGTCGCTGTATCTGCTGGGCAGTGCCGCGTACCCCGCGCCCGTGATCCTGCTCCAGCTCCTGGTGTTCACGCCGATATCGATGGCGGTGCTGGAGGCGGCGACGGCGCGCCGTGCGTCCTTCTGGCGGGCGGTCGGTCGCGCGTTGGCCAACCCGATCGTGATCGGATCGGCGCTCGGCACCGCGGTCTCGGTGAGCGGGACTGAGCTTCCGCCGATCGTATTCGAGCCGGCGCTGCTCATCGCCAACGCCTGCGTTCCCGTGCTGCTGATCAGCTACGGCATATCCCTGTACGGCCAGCGGGTGCTCGGTGCGGCAGGCCGCCGTCGGGACGTCTTCCTGGCGACGGGGCTCAAGCTGATCGCGATGCCGCTGATCGCGTGGGCGTTCGCGGAGTTCGTCTTCGGCCTGTCGGCGCAAGAGGTGCTGATCGTCGTGGTGCTGGCCGCGCTGCCCACCGCGCAGAACGTCTTCAACTATTCGCAGCGTTACGGCGTCGGCGAGACGATTTCACGCGACACGGTCTTCCTCACCACGATCGGCTGCGTCCCCGTCCTGCTCGCGGCGACGATCCTGCTGGGCTGAGGGGCGGCGTTACGCCGGATGTCACGGAAGACACACGCTGGCGCGCCCCTCCCCTCGCAGGACACGACAGAGGTCTATGCTGTGACGCACCTCGCAGGAAACTCCCAGAAAGGGAAGACTCATGTCTACCGAATCCGAAGCGGAAAAATCCGCCGTCAACGGCATCCGCACCGCCCTCGGCATCGGCGGCGTCCTGTCCGTCATCGCCGGTATCCTCATCCTCGTCTGGCCGGGCCAGACGGCCATGGTCGTCACGGCGATCGTTGCGATCTATGCGATCGCGGCGGGCCTCGTCTACGCCGGTCTCGGAATATTCTCCAAGACGAAGGGCGGATGGGCGCGGATCGGCCACATCGCGCTCGGAATCCTGTTCATCATCGCGGGAATCGTCGCCTTCCTGAACCTCGGTGCCGCCACTGTGTGGCTCGCGGCCTTCATCGGCATCCTCGTCGGCATCCTGTGGATCATCGAGGGCATCGTCTCGCTGTCGACGCTGGGGGACGCCTCGTCCAAGGGCTGGACGATCTTCTTCGCGATCGTCAGCCTCATCGCAGGTGTGTTCCTCCTCTTCAACGCCATCACGGGCGCCGCGATCCTGTGGTGGATCCTCGGGATCTCGCTCATCGTCCTCGGTGTCATCCAGATCGTGCGCGCCTTCACCTTCGGCAAGAAGGACCTGTAGGGCCCTGAGCACGAAGAAGCGCCCCGGTCCATCCGGGGCGCTTCTTCTTCGCTCTACGAGATCGGCAGCCAGCGGCTCCACCAGTCGCGCACGGCGGCGAATCGCTCGACGCGGTGGCGGGGCTGGCCGGAACGGGTCAGCTCGTGATTCTCGCCGGGGAAGACCAGCAGTTCCGCCGCGGTGCCCTGTCGCTTGAGCGCCGAGTAGTAGCGCGTGGCCTGCTCCAGCGGGCAGCGGTAGTCCAATTCGGAGTGGATGACGAGGGTCGGCGTGGTGACCTGCTCGACGACCGCCATCGGACTCTGAGCCGCGATCGCGGATGGATCGGTGCCGACGTACTCGTCACCGAAGAACGAGCCGATGTCGCTCGTGCCTGTGAACGTCGCGGGGTCCAGGAATCCGCGCTCGACGATGGCACCCGCGAATCGGTGGTCGTGCGCGATCACCCATGCCGTGAGATACCCGCCATACGACCCGCCCATGATGCCCACGCGCTCACCGTCGAGGCGGGAATCCGCAGCGACCGCAGCCTCGAGGAAGTCGATGACGTCCGCGAAATCGACGGTTCCCATCGCCCCTCGGATGCTGCGACCGTGCGATCGGCCGTAGCCCGCCGAACCGCGCGGGTTGCAGTAGACCACCGCGTAACCAGCATCGACGAGCACCTGCGTCTCATCGAACAGGTGTATGCCGTAGGTGGCATACGGCCCGCCGTGAATCTGGAGGATGACCGGGAACGGCCCCTCCCCTTCCGGCTGAGCGACCCAGCCGTGGACGGGATAGCCGTCTCGGCCGTCGATCGTGAGCTCGCGCGGCGTCGCGACGGCCACTCCGTCGCCGAAGGACGTCAGCGGCCGGACCTCGCCGCTCTCGACCAGGAACAGCTCTCCGAGGGAGTTCGGTGTGGCGACGGCGGCGACGATCCGCTCCCCCGCGGCCGCGTGCCCGCCGACCTCCAGGTCGCCGCCGAGCAGCTCCGTGATGTGGCCCGACCGGGTGACGCGCAGCAGCCGGACGCGTCCCCGCGTACGGTCCTGCACGAGGAAGTCCGCTCCGACCGCGGTGATGTGACTGCCCACCTCGCCGAGATCGATCGTCTCGGCATCCGTGAGCCGCCGCGGGCCCCCGTCTTCGACCAGCCAGAGCGCGACTCCCGGGGCCACGAAGTCCACGCCGGACCCGCCGGTGTCGAACGCGAGGATCGCGATCGCGCCGTCGTCGGCGACCGCGACCTCGGCGATCGACAGGTTCGCGTCGCGTCCGATCACGTCGCGCTCCCCCGAGCCGTCCGCGCGGACCGCGACCAGGCGCGTCCGCAGGTCGCGGCGGTCCGCCTCGATCTCCTCGACGACCGTGAGCACCTCGTCGCCGCGGAACATCGGCTCTGAGCGGGATGCCGCGCCGCTGGTGAGCGCGGTCGCGTCGTCCGCGACGAGCCTCTTCTTCGAGCGGGACCCGTCTCCGTCGAGCACGGCGGCGGCAGGCTCGTAGAACGGCTCCGCGTCGATGTCGGGTACGGCCACGACGAAGAGCTGCGCGGGCCGATCAGCGAGGTAGCCGAGGCCGTTGGCGTGCCACCGGATGCCGGTGATGCGGCGCGGCGCTTCCGCGGCGGCATCCAATCCCTCGACGCTGCCGTAGCGCCCCTTCTCGGGCACGCGCGCGGTGAAGGCGAGCGCGCCTCCGTCCTCAGACCAGTCGAAGCTCTCGACGCCGAGCTCCCTGTCTGTGACCTGCACGGGTTCGCCGCCGCCGGCCGGCACGACGAAAAGCTGTGCCTTGCCCTTCCCCGCCCCTTCGCTGCCCGCTCGCAGGAACGCGATCTTCGAACCGTCCGGCGACAGGCGCGGCGCGGCATCCGCCACACCACGGGTCAGACGACGCGGGATGCCGCCCGGCAGGTCGACGCGCCACAGCTGGCCGACGGCGCTGTTGGAGGCGATGTCCGGTCGCGAGGTCGCGAAGACGGCGAAAGTGCCGTTCGGTGCGATCTGCGGCCGGCCCACCGAGACGAGCTTCTCGATGTCTTCGGCACGCATCGTCACTCCCCCGCGAACGAGCTCGTGTCGCCGATGAGTCGCGTGTTGTCGCCGGGAATCGGATCGATCGCGGCCCGGGCGACCTCGGCGGCGAACTCGCTCACGTTGTACAGCTTGCCCGCCGACTCGCGGCGGGACGCGATGGCCCCCGGGTTGGCTCTCTCCAGGAGGGTTGCCGTGATCGTCCCCTCGATCATGTCCCCGGAGACGACGACGAATCCCACGCCGCGCTCGGCGAGGACGGGAATGCGCTCTCGCAGGGCGTCCTCCCCCGCGCGCTTGGAGAGGGCGACGGGCACGTACTCGGGCATCGTCGGAGTGGTGCGGATGAAATGCGCCTGGTGGCTCGTGACGAACACGACGCGCGACCCCGGCCCCAGGAGCGGCAGCGCGCTCTCGAGCACGCCGACCTGGGCGTCCCGGTTCAGCTGCAGCGCGTACTCCTCCCCCATGCCCGACTCCATGCCACCGGACGCGTTGAGCACCAGCACGTCGAGCGACCCGAACGTGCGCTCGACCTCCGAGAACATCGCCTGGACAGACTCCGCATCCGTCAGGTCGGCGCCCACGACGAGGACGTCCACGCCCAGTTCACGAAGTTCGGCGGCGAGCTTCTCCGCGCGCGGCGCCTTGTTGCGGAAATTGATCACGACGTCGGCGCCCGCCTGCGCGAAGTACCGCGCCGTGTCGGCGCCGATGCCGCGCGACGATCCGGTCACGAGGGCGGTCTTGCCCCTCAGCGAACCAGGGGCGAGGGGCTTGTCATCAAGAGGCTCAGTCACAGCTCGACACTATCAATCGAGGCTCTCCGGCTGAGGGCGTCCGGCCCGTCCGAAAACCCTCCGTGATAGGTTCGGAAGAACAGGGAGGCACACCGTGGAGCTCATCCAGACCATCGAACAATTCGCGTGGATCGGGTGGCTGGTCCTGATTCTCGTCTTCCTCGTGATCGAGATGCTCACGCTCGATTTCACGTTCCTGATGCTCAGCATCGGCGGCATCGCCGGACTGGGATCCGACCTCCTCGGCGCCCCGATCTGGCTCCAGGTGATCATCGCCGCGCTCGTCGCAGCCGTTCTCATCCTCGTGCTGCGTCCGCCGCTTCTGAAGCGTCTGCGACGAGGCGAGGATCCCACGCCGTCGAACGTCGCCGCGCTCGTCGGCCTGAGGGGGCAAGTCCTGTCCACGGTCACCGCGCACGGCGGACAGGTCAAGCTCTCCAACGGAGACACGTGGACCGCCCGCCCCGAGCACCGGGGCGAGCTCGAGCCGGGCACGGTGATCCGCGTGAGCCGCATCGACGGAGCCACGGCATTCGTCCGCCCCGAGGAAGAGGAGTCGACCGCATGACCCCCGAGAGCTTCATCCCGACGGCCATCGGCTGGCTGCTGGCGGCAGCGGTCTTCGTCTTCGTCCTGGTCGTCATCGTCCGCTCGATCCGCATCATTCCGCAGGCAACGGCCGGCGTCGTCGAGCGCCTCGGGCGCTACCACAAGACCCTCATGCCCGGGCTGAACATCCTGGTGCCCTTCATCGATCGCGTGCGGCCGCTCATCGACATGCGCGAGCAGGTCGTCTCCTTCCCGCCGCAGCCGGTGATCACCGAAGACAACCTCGTGGTCTCGATCGACACGGTCATCTACTTCCAGGTGACCGACCCGCGGGCCGCGACGTACGAGATCCGCAACTATCTCGGCGCCGTCGAGCAGCTGACGACCACGACCCTGCGCAACGTGGTCGGTGGTCTCAACCTCGAGGAGGCGCTCACCAGCCGTGACGAGATCAACGGACAGCTGCGCATCGTGCTCGACGAGGCCACCGGCAAATGGGGCATCCGCGTCGGTCGTGTCGAGCTGAAGGCGATCGACCCGCCCATCAGCATCCAGGACTCGATGGAGAAGCAGATGCGTGCCGAGCGCGACCGCCGCGCCCTGATCCTCACGGCCGAGGGAACGAAGCAGTCCGCGATCCTCACCGCCGAGGGTGCACGGCAGGCGGAGATCCTTCGAGCCGAGGGCGACAAGCAGGCGGCTGTGCTGCGTGCGCAGGGCGAGGCTGAGGCCATCCAGACGGTCTTCAGCGCGATCCACCTCGGAAACCCGGACGACAAGCTGCTCGCGTACCAGTACCTGCAGACCCTCCCGAAGATCGCCGACAGCGCCTCGAGCAAGCTGTGGATCATCCCGAGCGAGTTCACGGAGGCACTGAAAGGCATGAGCACGGCCTTCGCCGGCTCCGTCATCGACATGAATGAGCGGGCGACGCCGCGCGCTGCGCCGAACGAGGAGCTCACGCCGCCGCCGGTCTCGTGACGCACCGGTGGTTCGAGGGCACCGCGCGCCCACGGGTGCTCGCGCATCGCGGGCTGCTGACCGCGGACGATGTCGCCCAGGGTGTCGTCGAGAACTCGTTCGCGGCGGTCGCGGCTGCGCACGCGGCGGGCGCCGTCTACATCGAGTCGGACTGCCACCTGACCGCCGATGGCAGCGTGGTGCTGTTCCACGACGACGATCTGAGTCGGGTCGCCGGCGACCCGCGCCCGATCGCCCAGGTCACCGCGAGAGAACTCGATGGTCTTCTGTCCGAGCGTGGCGGGCTCATCACCCTGGCCCAGGCGCTCGACGCATTTCCCGACGTTCGCTTCAACCTCGACGTGAAGGCGAGGGATGCCGCATCGGAGGTCGGGCGCATCGTCGCACCGCACGCGCATCGCGTGCTTCTGACCAGCTTCTCCGACGAACGCCGTCGTGAAGCGCTGGCGGCAGCGAACCGCACCGGCGGCGGCATCCGCCCCGCCACCTCCGCTGGCCGCGCCACCATCGCGCGAGTGCTGACGGCGCTCTCCGCGCGCTCGTCGCGACTCGTCGGCCGCGCCCTGACGGGCGTGGACGCGCTCCAGGTGCCCGAACGCCGAGGTCGGCTGAGGATCGTCACACCGCGCCTGATCGACGCTGCGCACCGGCACGACGTGGAGGTCCACGTGTGGACGGTGAACGATCCCGACGACATGCGCAGGCTGATCGACATGGGCGTCGACGGCCTGGTGACCGATCGCGCCGACGTCGCGCTCGGCCTGCTGCACGGCCGGCCGGGCGGGTCGTGAGTTCCCGCGCAATCGCGCCGGACGGGTGCGCTGTGCATCGTCTGTGAATGACCCCGCAGGGGCTCCGTTCGGATGATCCGCCCAGGTGGTCACGTTATACCTGTACAGCGACGAGAGGACCACACAATGGCAGACCGCAGCCTGCGCGGCATTCGACTCGGCGCCCAGAGCCTACAGAGCGAAGAGGGCGTCGTGTTCCATGAACGCGCACAACACATCTACAAGTGCACGTCGTGCGGACGTGACACCACCATGACCTTCGCCGTCGACGCCGAGGTGCCCGAAGCGTGGGAGTGCCGCACCTGCGGCGCAGAGTCCCTGCTGCGCATCGGTGACGGCACGGCGACGGTCGACCACAGTGAAGACAAGGTCGCGCGCACCCACTGGGACATGCTGCTCGAGCGTCGGAGCATTCCCGAGCTCGAAGAGCTTCTCGAGGAGCGCCTCGCCTACGTCCGTGCGCGCCGTGGCGCGGGAGAAGACGTGACGGCGAGCAAGCTCAGCGCCTGAGCCTCAGCCTGTGATGCCGGTCCCTTCGGGGGCCGGCATCTTCGCGTTCCCGCCCGGTGCCGCGCTCGTGCGCGAGCGCCACAGCACGACGGCGCCCAGCGTGATCAAGGCCACGAGGCTCCCCCATCCGATCACGATCTTCACGGCATCGCCGGCGACCACGGCCGGCGTCAATCCGGTGCGCAGCGGAACGTCCGTCAGCATGTGGCCGGCGACGTCGGCGGGCAGTCCGTCGATCGTGGTGCCGTCGGCCGCGATGACCTGGCTGGTGCCCACCGTCGACAGATTGACCGCCGACCGGCCCGTCTCGATCGCCCGCATGCGCGCGAAAGCCAGCTGCTGCAGGTTCTCGTCGGTGCCCCGGAAGTCGGCGTTGTTGGTCTGGAACATGTAGATCTGCGCACCATCGCGCGCGCCGTCCCAGATCACGTCGTCGTAGATCACGTCGAAGCAGATCGCAAGACCGACGCCGATGCCATCGAGGTCGAAGAACGGCGCAGCGACGCCGGGCGTGTACTCCCGCTGTATGAGCCCGATGAGGTCGGGAGCGAACGGTTCGAAGAACGCGCGATCCGGCACGTACTCGCCGAACGGCACGGGATGCCGCTTGTCGTACGTCTGCACGGCGCCCTCGCCCGCCACCCAGAGCAGGGAGGAGTTGAAGTACTCCTCGTCGCGCTCGGTCACCGCGGCCACGATCAGCGGGGCGTGCACGCGCTCGGAAAGGTCGTCCAGGACGGATGCCGTCGCGGGATTCGCGGTCGGATCCGAGTCGACCCCGCCCTCCGGCCACAGCAGCACGTCCATCTGCTCTCCGAACAGCGGGGCCGTCGCCTCGAGCTGTGCTTCCAGCACCGCATTCGCGGTGCGCTCGTCGAAGTAGCCCGCGGGTCCGTTTCCCTGCACCGCTCCGACACGGAGCGTGCCCGCCGCTGTCGTCGGGAACTGCGGCACGAGCAGCAGGAGCAGCGCGACGACGACCGACGGCAGGGCGGTGAGGGGAGCGCGGAATCGCGCGATCCGGACGTACTCGATCGCCGCCGCGCACAGCAGGACCATCAGGAACGTGAGGCCGGACACACCCACCCAGGACGCGAGATCGGCGAGCGGGCTGTTCACCTGCGAGATGCCGATCCGCCCCCAGGGGAAACCGCCGTACGGCCACGAGCCGACGATCTGCTCCCGCAACGTCCACAGCGCTGCCAGCAGAAGCGGAAGCAGCGTGAGCCGCGCCGCAACCGACGGCAGCACCCGCGGCATCCAGCGGTAGGCGAGGGTGATCGGAATCGCGCCAGCCGCGGTGATCAGCGCTTCCAGCATCGACAGCGCGACCCAGGGCACCGGGCCGAGGTATCGGGCGGTGAAGAGCAGGTTCACGAAGAAGAACGCTCCGCCGAAAGCGAAGCCCACCAGCAACGACGACCACACCCGTCGGCCGATGAGCCCGACCAGCGCGAGCACCACAGCCGGGAACGCCATCGGCCACCAGCTGAGTGCCGGGAAGGCGAGGCTCAGCAGCACGCCGCCCGCCAGCGACGCCGCAACGGCCGCCCACAGCGGCAGGATCGGTCGCACAGACGCGGCCGATGGCGCGGCGGGTCGCGGGTCGGCGGCGAGGGGCACGTCAGAAGCCTAAGCCGGTCAGACGGAGCTGTAGGCCACGATTCCGCGCCGCACCGCGTCGAGTGCCTTGCGCGCGGTCGTGGCCAGCGGCGCGTCGGCGACCAGCGACAGCTGGTCGAGCAGATCGATCGTCTGCTTGGTCCACCGCACGAAGTCGCCGGCCGCCATGTCTGCCTGGATCAGCACGCGCTCGAGCGGCATCCCTCGCGCCCACGAGTGCATGGCCTCGGCCAGGCCGGTCGCGACGGCTTCCGTTCCGGGGAGATGGTGATCCTGCTCGAGATCGTCCAGGCGCGCCCAGAGGTCCTGTGTGGCCGTGAGAGCCGTCCTGAAGGGCCCGCGTGGCAGCCCTCGCTCCGCAGGACCGGATTCATCTCGGCGCGGCTCGTAGACGAGGCAGCACGCCAGCGTCGCCAGCGCGGAGGCATCCAGCTCCCGCCAGATGCCCGTCCGCAGCGACTCGGCGACGAGCAGATCCCGCTCGCCGTAGATGCGTCTCATCGTGCGTCCCGCCGGAGTCAGCGCCGTTGCGCCGTCGGCGGTGACCTGCACGTAGTCGAGCTCGGTGAGCACGTCGACCACGCGATCGAAGATCCGAGCCACGGTGCCCGTGCGGTTGTCGATCTCTCGGCGCTGCTTCTCCACGGTGCGCTTGAGCTTCCAGTAGCGCTCGGCCCACCGCGCGTGGTCTTCGCGCTCAGGACACTGATGACACGCGTGGCGCAGCATCCGCTTGCGCAGACCGGCGATCTGCTTCTGCCGCGCGTCCCGGGTGGAGCGGGAGGCATTCGCATCTTTGCGGTTCAGACGCTCCAGGTCGCTCAGCTCCCGGCGGATGCCCGAGTACTCCGTGAAGTCCCCCCGGTCGCACGTCATCGCCTTCTCGTAGCCGGCGAGCGACTGCTCCTGTTCGCGCACCTGACGGGCCAGCCCGACCACCGCGCGGTCGGCCTGGAACTGGGCGAACGAGGACTCGAGGATCTCGCGCGCCCGCGCCCGGCCGAATTGGTCGATCAGATTGACGGCCATGTTGTACGTCGGGCGGAAGCTGGAGTTGAGCGGGTAGGTGCGCCGCGAGGCGAGAGCCGCAACCTGCTGGGGGTCGACGCCCTCCGTCCACTGGATGACGGCGTGACCCTCGACGTCGATGCCGCGGCGGCCGGCACGTCCGGTCAGCTGGGTGTACTCCCCCGACGTGATCGCCACCCGCGCCTCGCCGTTGAACTTCTCGAGCTTCTCGAGCACGACCGTCCGGGCGGGCATGTTGATGCCGAGGGCCAGTGTCTCGGTCGCGAACACCGCTTTGACCAGCTTGCGCTTGAAGAGATCCTCGACGACCTCCTTGAACGCCGGCAGCAGTCCCGCGTGATGCGAGGCGACGCCGCGCTCCAGATTGTCGAGCCAGTCGTAGTAGCCGAGCACGGCCAGATCCTCGTCGAGCAGGGTCCGGGTGCGTTCCTCGACGATGGCACGGATCTCGGCACGCTCTTCGGGAGTCGTCAGCCGCACTCCCGAACGCCGCACCTGCTGGACGGCCGCGTCGCAACCGACGCGGCTGAAGATGAAGAAGATCGCCGGCAGGAGGTTCGCCCGCTGGAGCAGGGTGACGACCTCGGGGCGGTCCAGGCGCTCGATGCGCTGCACGTTCGCCGAGCGCACGGGCCGCTGCCCGCCCTTGTGCGGGCGCCGGCTGGAGCCCTGGTGCCGTCCGCCGCCCTCGTAACGGCCTCCGCTCTGGGCGGCGTCGCTGCGCAGCGACTGGGCGCGGCGATTGTTCTCGAAGTTCGGCCCCTTGAACGACCGGATGCGCATGAGCTCCTGATTGACCTGCGCCGTGGCGATGCCGGCGCGGTCGTCGAAGAGCGGTAGGAGATCTCCCCGAACGAGGACGTGCTGCTCCAGCGGCACCGGACGGATCTCCGAGACGATCACCTCGGTGTCGCCGCGCACCGTGTCGAGCCAGTCGCCGAACTCCTCCGCGTTGGAGACGGTCGCGCTGAGCGAGATGAGGCGCACCGCCGGCGGGAGGTGGATGATGATCTCCTCCCACACCGCCCCGCGGAAGCGGTCGGCGAGGTAGTGGACCTCGTCCATCACGACGTACTTCAAGCCACGGAGCGCCCCGGAGTCTGCGTACAGCATGTTGCGCAGGACCTCGGTCGTCATGACCACGATGCGCGCATTGCCGTTGATGTTCGTGTCGCCGGTCAGCAGGCCGACCTGATCAGCGCCGTAGACGTCCTGCAGCTCGCGGAACTTCTGGTTCGAGAGGGCCTTGATCGGGGTGGTGTAGAACGCCTTGTCCGGATGCCGGCCGTCCGGCGCCTCGCGCATCGCCAGGTGGATGGCGAACTCGCCGACGATCGTCTTGCCCGCACCGGTCGGAGCCGCCACGAGGACGCTCCGCCCCTCCTCGAGCGCGTGACATCCCGCGATCTGGAACGGGTCCAGGTCGAAGCGCTGGGCTGCCGCGAAGGATGCGGTGATCGGATGGCTGCGGTCCTGCGAAGCCCGGGCGTAGCGCTGCGCCGGGCTCTGATCCGTCACGAATCCAGCTTCGTCACGCGATGGCCTCCGGCGGGAGGATCGCGGCTGCCCGCTTGGCGCGCCTCTTGTCGAACAGCAGGGACAGCGCGGCGGCGGCGAAGAAGAGCACGACCAGCATCCCGGAGAGCATGAGCATGCTCACCACGTCGGCGGCGGGGGTCGCGAGCGCGGAGAAGGCCACCGCCACGAGGACGGCCACCCGCCAGCCCTTCAGGATGGCCTTGCCGGTCATGATGCCGGCGAGGTTCAGCGCGACCAGGAACACCGGCAGCACGAAGGAGATCCCCACGACGATCAGGAGCTTGAACACGAAGTCGTAGTAGTAGGAGGCGTCGAAGAACGACGCACCGCCGTCAGGGACGAAGCCCGCCATCAGCTCGACGATGTGCGGCATCACGATCAGTCCTACCCAGCAGCCCGCGAAGAACAGCGGGACCGCAGCGGCGATGAAGCCGATCGTGTACTTGATCTCCTTGCGGGTGAGCCCGGGCATGATGAACGCCCAGACCTGCCACAGCCAGATCGGAGCGGAGATGAGGATGCCGATCGCGAACGACATGCGCAGACGCAGGTCGAACGCGCCCGTGACGGTGCTGAACATCAGCTCGACCTTGGCCGCATCGCCCTCGCGCTCGGCGATCTGTCGGAGCGGCTCGGTGATCAGGAAGATGACGGCGTCGGTGATGAAGAACGCGACCACCATGCCCACGATGAGGGCGAGCGCGGCGTACATGATCCGCTTGCGGAGCTCGACCAGATGCTGGCCGAGTGACATGCGCTTGTCGCGCTTGGGCTCGCCGGGATCGGCGACGCGCGGCGACCCTGCTGTGGCCACGCGCGTGTCAGGACTTGGTATCAGAAGTCCTGCTCGCGTCGGCGGTGGTCTGGCTGACCGATGCTTCGCTGGCGGGCGCTTCGACTGATTCCGTCTTGCCGCTGGGCGTCTCCTCGTCCTTCATCGCCTTCATCTCGCCCTTGAAAACGCGAGCGGACTGTCCCATGCTCTTGGCGAGCGCAGGGAGCTTCGCAGCGCCGAACAGCAGGAGGATGACGGCGAGGAGGATCAGGAAGTGCCACCCCGTGAGATTTCCGAGCATGTCGAGTCCTTCCGGTTCGTCGTTCCAGTGTAGCCCGCGGAGAACGGCGCGGTGGTCTCTTCCGGGATAGTCCAAGGCAGCTCAACGGTACTGCACGAGGCCCGCCTCCGCCCATGCCGCGGCCGCACGGCGCGCGGACTCCGGCTCGATGATCTCGACGACCCCGGCGCGACGGCAGGCGAGCCGGCGCAGGCTGTATTCGTCGGCGACGTGCATGGTGGCGGTGGACATCCTGTCGACCGTCTCGATCTTCGCGCGGTCGAGATAGTCCCCGAGGAGGGGTGCGACAGACTCGGGGAACCGGATGCGGGCGACGATGTCGCCGCCGCCCGTCTCGAACCACTCCGGGATCGGGTCCTCGCCGTGCTCGATCGCGATGCCGGTGAGCTCGAGATCGCTCACCCGGTCGAGATGGAACGTGCGCATCGCCTCGCGCAGATGGCACCACCCCTGCAGGTACCACTCCCCCGTCGCGATGAGGACCTTGACCGGATCGACCGTGCGCGTGGTCGGCGCGGCATCCGGGGCCTTGTAGGTGAACGAGACGGCCACGCCGCGGCTGAGCGCCTCGGCGACGGCGTCGCGCACCGCGTCCACCGGTCCGGGAGCGAGGATGACATCGGCCGGGGTGCTGGAGGCCCCGCGGGCGAGCTTGGCCAGGAGCCCCGCGAACAGCTCCGTGTCGCCGACTCCGGGGATCGCACGTGCCAGCTGAAGACCCGTGAGCAGAGCAGCGGCTTCGCGCGCGGTGAGCTTGGGCGCCCGCTCCAGACCGACCGAGTTGGTGATGACCACGATGTCGCGCTCATCCAGGAGGTCCCAGTCGATGTCGAACAGGTCGTTGGACATCTGCCAGTACCCGCCGTCGCCGGGCAGGCCGATCACCGTGAGCGTCACGACCATCGCCCGCATCTGATCGGGCGTGACATCGAACTCATCGGCAGCCTCGGCGATCGACACCTCGCCCTTGCCGATGAGGTACGGCACGAGCTGCAGCATGAGCGCGGCGCGATCGGTCGCGATGAGGGGCTTGCGGGCGATCATGCGCTTCCTCCGTGGGCGCCGCGGGCCGCTTCCAGCCGTGCGATGACCTGGTCACGCAGTTCCGGCGGCTCGACCACACGCACCTCCGGGCCGTACGAGGCGAGCTCGCCCGCGAACACGTGGACGTCGACGTAGGGGACATGGATGCCCTGATCGGCGGGCAGCGCGCGCCGGCTCAGCCGCAACGCCGCTTCGCTGCCCGGGTTCACCTCCAGCAGTGCCCGGTTCCGACTCGCGACCTCATCCAGTCCTGCCAGCGCCCGTTCTCCCGCTCCGTCCCGCAGAGAGGGGTCGAAGCCCTCTCGCGTGACGGTGACGTCATCGACGATCCGCGAGAGCAGGAACGTGCGATCGGCGGCCGCATCGAGGTCGACGCCGAAGACATGCCACCTGCCCTCGTACTCCACCAGCGCGAGCGGCTGCACCCGTCGTGTGCGCGGCGCCGCCTCGCCCGGCTTCAGATAGGGGAACGTCACCACGCGCGAGAGCTCGATCGCCTGCTGGAGAGCGGCGAACGAGGGCTCCCGGAGACTGATGCGCGGCGAGTAGCCGATGATCGGCTCGCCCACCGCGATGCCCAGCGCGCGGATCTTGCGCAGACCGCTGCGCGCCTCCGCCGACATCGAGCTCTCGCTCCAGACGCCCCCGGCGAGATTCAGCAGCGCGAGCTCCGCGGGCGTGAACGTGATGTCCTCGGGCAGCTCGTACTCGGCCGTGGGCACGCGGTAGCGCGCCTCGCGCAGATCGTCGGGGTCCGCCCAGTCGCCGATCGTCTCGATGGGCACGCCCAGCCGACGCAGGCTCTCCTTGTCCCGTTCGAACATCTTCTCGAGGGCATCCTTGGACGCCCCCGCCTCGGACTGCTCGCGATAGCCTGACACCGAGGTGAGGATCGTGTCCTTCGTCAGCCCTTGATCGGTTGCGACGAGCGCCACGACGAGGTTGACGAGGCGCTCCTCGGGCGGGTTCTTCGCAGAAGCGTTCGTAGGCACGACCCTTATCCTAGGTCGCGATGCTCAGCCCTCGTCGGAGGGCGGCGCCTGGTCGGTGCCGAGGATGTCGACGACGAACACGAGCGTGGAGTCCGCCGGGATCGGACCCTGCGCCTCATCGCCGTATCCCTGATCGGGAGGAATCACGACCAGCACCTGCGAGCCGACCGTCTGGCCGGTCAGCGCCTCGGAGAAGCCCGGGAGCATCGTGTCGAGGTCGACCGACCTCGGCTCTGCATCCCACGTCGTCTCGAACACGGTGCGGTCCGCCCAGGTCAGACCCGTGTAGTGCACGCGCACCGGTGCGTCACCGGTCACCACCGGTCCGACGCCCTTCTTGAGCGTCTGGACCACCAGGTCGGTCGGAGGTGCGGCCTCCGGCACGATGATGCCCGGCCGCCCATCGGGAGCCCGAACCACGGTGGGCAGGCCCGACCCGACGTTGAACTGGTTCGCGCCCTCGGCCTTGGGCAGGTAGACCTTGCGGATGTCGACGACGGCGACGGCCGATTCGTCGTCTGCCATCTCCAGACTCGCGGTGGTCTCCTCTTCGATGCCGCCGGGCGGCAGCGCGACCACGATGCGCGAGCCTTCCGTGGCGCACTGCAGAGCCTCCTCGAAGCCCGGAATGACCTCCACCCACCTGGCCACCGTCGATGTCTGTGAGAGGTCGCCGTTGTAGCTCGTCTCGATGAGGCCCCCGCCGGTCTCACCGCTCGTGATGCTCACGTCCAGGACGACGAGCTGCGTGTCCGTCGTGATCGGCGTGCCTTCACCGGCGACGAGGTCATCGAACGCTGGAGAGGTGACGCGGAACGGCGTGTACAGCTCGACATCCGGGGCTTCCTCGGTCGGGCCGGACACGGTGATCTGGTCCATGACCGCAGGCGGGGACGCGTCCGGACGGGGGCAGGCCTCAGCGCCGGGCAGCGAGCAGCCGACCAGGCCTACGGCCGTCAGTCCGAGGACCGCGAGAGAAGCGGGGATCTTGCGCACCGGAACAGTCTAGATGCGTCCTGCGGCCTCACACGGACTGGTCGGGCTCGCCTGCCGCAGCCTGTCGCGCACCGTCCGCGGCCCGCTCGGCCTCGCGCACCCGCTTGCGAAGGTTCTTGTCGGTGATCACCCGATCGCCGACCGCACCCGGCGTCCAGAGTTCGACGTCCTCGTCGCCGTAGCTGGATTTCGAGGCCCGTCGCCGCTGCTCAGGCGGCACGGCCCCCGGCGCCAGGCGTCGCGCCCACACGAGGAAGCCGGTGTGCGCGACCATGCGGTGGTCGGGGCGCACGGCGAGTCCCTCGACGTGCCAGCCCCGCACCATCGTCTCGTTCGCGTCGGGTTCGGTGAACAGCCCCGTCGCGCGGATGTACTCGGCGACGCGGCTCAGCTGGGTGGCGGTGGCCACGTAGCAGAGCACGACACCTCCGGGTGTCAGCGCATCGGCGACGACGTCGATGCACTCCCACGGGGCGAGCATGTCGAGCACGACGCGATCGACGGATGCCGCAGCCACGGCCTCGGGCAGCTCCTCGACCAGGTCGCCGACGACGACGCTCCAGTTCGCGGGCACTCCTCCCAGGAACGTCTCGACGTTCGCACGCGCGACGTCGGCGAACTCGACACGCCGTTCGAACGACACGAGCCGGCCGTCGTCGCCGATCGCTCGCAGGAGCGACAGAGACAGCGCCCCCGACCCCACGCCGGCCTCGACGACCACGCTCCCGGGGAAGACGTCAGCCTGCGCGATGATCTGCGCGGCATCCTTCGGGTAGACGATCGCGGCTCCGCGCGGCATCGACATGACGAAGTCGCGCAGGAGCGGTCGCAGAGCGAGGTATTCGTGACCGGCGCTGCCCGTGACGACCGAACCGTCGGGCTGGCCGATGAGCGCCGTATGCCGCAGCACACCGTGGTGGGTGTGCAGCTCACCGTCCTCGCGCAGGGTGATCGTGTGCAGCCTGTTCTTCGGGCCGGTCAGCTGCACGCGATCGCCGATCCGGAACGGGCCGCTGGGGCGTTCGACGGTCATCGGGTCTCTCCCCGCGTGCCCGGGGCATGCGTCTGGACGTGCCGCGCGTGGAACTGCGCGACCTCCTGCGCGGTGCGACCCTCCAGCGACGGCCACACCGCATGGGCACCGGCTCCGGCGATCGAGACCATGAGGGGCACGCCGATGACCGCAGCACCCGAGGCGACGGCAGAGCGCAGACCGTTCGGCGAGTCCTCGATCGCCACCGTGTCGCGCGGGAGGACGTCGAGTGCCGCGCACGCCTGCAGGTAGGGGTCGGGGAACGGCTTCGGCCGCGTCGAATCGTCGCCGGCGATCACGATGTCGAACGCCTCGAAGTCGATCAGGTCGACGACGGCGCGGGCCATCCGGCGCAGCGACATGGTCACCAGCGCGGTCTTGATGCCGGCCGCACGCAGGTCGGCCAGCAGCTCTTTCGCGCCCGGGCGGAAGGGGACGCCCTTGGTGGCCAGCTGCCGCATGACGTCGTCGGTGAGGTGATCCACGATGTCGTGGATGCCCATGCGGACCCCGGCCTCCTGGAAGATCCGCGCGGAGTCCTCGAGCCCGAGTCCCACGAGGCGCAGCGCCTGCTCATGCGACCACGTGCCGCCGAAGCGCTCCACGAGCGGCGTCTCGGCCGCCATCCAGTAGGGCTCGGTGTCGACGAGCGTTCCATCCATGTCCCACAGGACCGCCGTCAGACCGCTCGAGTTCACTGCTCCATGCTAGTCAGCGCTGGGGCGCCTATCCTGGATGGACCCCGCTGATGCGGGCGGAGGAGGTCGCGTGGACGGACTGGGACGCAAGGTGCTCGTGGCCGCGTTCGACGGCTGGAACGATGCGGGCGAGGCGGCCTCCGCCGCCATCTCGCACCTTCGCGAGAGCGGAGC
>DASQLG010000100.1:0-91437 GCA_035630115.1 Microbacterium sp.
GATCAGGGCGTTCTCCATCACGATCACGTTCGTACCGAGAGTGATCGGCCCGCCCTCCGCGGTGATGACAGCACCGTGCAGCACTTGGCTGTCCGCACCGATGGTGACATCGCCGCTGATCACCGCCGTCGGCGCGATCACCGCGTCGGGATGGATGCGGGGGCGCGCTCCGAGGTGCTCGAACTGCACTGTTCCTCCTCCGGTCCTACTGTCGTCTCACCTGGCGTAGCGCACCTTGCGGGGCTGCTTCATGCCGAGCATGTAAGGCATGCCCTGACCCACCGCCGCGAATGTGTTGCCGATCCGAGCGCCCCAGGAGGGCTTGCGCGGCGGCGGGAGCAAGCCGTCGAGATCCGCGACGTCGACGAAGTACGCGCGCACTTCTCCGATACCCTCCAGTTCGGGCGTGATCTCATGAACGGGTGTCGGGAGCGACGCCTGATCGACGTGATAGAGCTCTTCGGACACCAGGACGTACTCGGGTATCGACACCGAGTTCTTCAGCAGGCGATGCACGAGGATCACGTCGATGCCGACGAGCTTGGTGTGGCCACGGATGCTCTGGGTGGCCACTTCGCCGACATGCGCAACGAATTTCAGCTTCAGGTTGCCGGCCTGCTTGCACCCGCCGCATGGGCAGAGGTTCTTCGCGACGTACTCGCGCTCGAGATGGAAGGCCTGATGCATGGCGACCGCGACCTGGAGGATCTCGGTGACGGTCGGGTCGGGCTCGCGTCTGTGAGAGCGTCGGGAGAGGAAGGCGGCATCGCCCTCGATCTCGACGAGGTCGAAGCCGTGGGCGGCCTCGATCATGCGATCGAGCATGCGCGCCGTGTTGACCTCGGCGTGCGCAAGAGTCATGCGGTGAGTGCTCATGTACTCGGTGTACCCCCCGATGTCGGCGATCAGCAGGGCGGCACGCTCGGAGGTCATGGCTCACGATCCCATCTCGCGGTCTGCAACTCAACAGCGGATCTGCTCACGAGGGGGGTTCTTCGAAGGGCTCGCGCGGTGCATAGCGGCCGAGCTGGTCATCGACGCCGGATGCCGCCGCCTGCGCGCTCGGGGTGTATCCGAGCACGGCGGATATGAAGCGCTCGGAGCTCAGAGCACGAAGCTCCAGCGCGCTCCGCGCCACCACCGTCGCCGTCCGCCGCGTGCTGCGCAGCAGCGCGATCTCACCGAATCCTTCGCCAGGGCCCAGGGAGGCGATGATTCTCCCCTCACCCATCACGTCGACCTCGCCCGACTCGATCACGTAGTATCGGTCGCCGATCTCGCCCTGCCTGACCACGGCCCGTCCGGCGGGAATCTCGACGGGCTCGAGGCCCCGGGCGAGCTGCTCGATGGCGGGCAGCGGCAGGGGATGGAACATCGGCACTCGCTGGAGCAGGGCGATGTCCGCATCGAGGACATCGACGGATGCATCCATCCCGCGGAGTCGGGGAAGCGCCACCACGGCGAGGATGGGGCACAGCAGGCCGATGGCGATCAGCGCCACGGGTATGCCGAACCATCCGATCACCGCCGATGCGAGGATGGCGCCCATGCCGATCGACACGGTCACGAGGCTCTCCAGCACGCCGAAGACGCGCGCCAAGACGGTGTCGGGGGCGAGTCTGCCGATGAGAGTGAATCCGGCGACATCGATCAGGGCGTTGCCGACGCCGACGAAGGCCAGGAGGAAGAGCGCGGCCGCCTCCTGCGGAAAGACGCCCACGAGCGCAATGGGCAACCCCCACAGGCCCACGCCGATCGCGAACCAGATCCCCAATCGGCCGCTCCCGACAAGGAGTGACGCGCCCAGCGAACCGACGACGGCACCGACCCCGACGGCTGCCATCAGGGCGCCGGCGCCGGGCTCGCCGGTGTCGAGCAGCTCGATCGCGACCACGACCGAGAACACGGTGAGCGCGCCGCGGGTCAGCGACTGAGCTGCCGCCAGGCCGAGGATCAGCTGCAGATCCCGATTCCGCGTGACCGCGCGCACACCCTCCACCGCCTCCTTGAGCAGGTCGGGGCGCCGCGCCGCCGCGGCTCGCGGGGGTTCGTCGTACCGCACTCGCAGCAGCAGCACGGCCGCCCAGAAGGAGGCGCCGGCAGCGACCGCGAACACGATCGAGACATCGGTGAAGGCCAGCAGCACGGCTGCCAGAAGAGGCCCCACGAGAGTGGCGATGGAATCGAGCATCCCCCGCACGACGTTCGCGCTGGCGAGCTCGTGGCCCGTGCGGCACAAGGTCGGAAGGAGCGCCGAGTGGGCCGGTCTGAAGAGCGTCGCGGCGATGGTCGAGACGACCGCGAGCACGTAGACGAGCATCACCGGACCGGCCAGCGCCACCGTCAGGGCCGCGACGCCCGTCGCGAGCCCGCGCACGGTCGATACCACGACGAGGACGCGCTCCCGCCGCCCTCGGTCGGCGAACGGTGACAGCAACGGCGCCAGCACGGCCGACGGGAGCATGCGGAGCAGACCCACCAGGCCCAGCGCGAGCGCGCCGCCGTCGTTGTAGGCGACGATCCCGAGCGCCACCGTGAATGCCCACTCCGCGGTCCACGCTCCGAGGAAGCTGAGCTGCGCACGACGAAGGTTGGGGTTTCGCCAGTTGCTGGTGAAGGCGGCAGCGGCTTGGCCGAGCCTGCTGCGCGCAACACCCATGCGGTGACTCTAGGGGGTCAGCCCATCCCTCGGCCAGCCGTCAGGACGTCGGAGACGCGTCACCGGCCGGGTCTGCGCCCTCGACGGGCGCCGCGGACGCGGGGAACAGCTGGTCGAGCAGTCGGCGCACCCAGGCGATGAGGTCGGCGTCGGAGACGCGCTCGTCGCCGGCGCGCGGCAGAGGGAGCACGAGGGCTTCGCCCCCGGCCAGGAGCTTCGCGGTCGGGTAGAGCCGCTGCAGCCGAACCCGCAGCGAGTCGGGAAGGTCGGCCGGCGCGACGCGCAGGTTCGGCCCCATCGCCACGACGTCGGCGAGCCCCGCCTGCGCGGCGCGACGCCGCAGCCGTGCGACCGCCAGAAGACCCTCCGTCTCGGACGGAAGCTCGCCGTACCGGTCGCGCAGCTCCTCCACCACGAGGTCGATGGCATCGTCCTTCGCGGTGGCGGATGCCGCGGCCGAGAGCTTCTGGTAGGCCTCGAGCCGCAGGCGCTCGCTGTCGATGTACGACTCGGGGATGCGGGCCTGGACAGGAAGCTCGAGCCGCAGCTCGGTGGGACCTTCGGTCTCCTCGCCGCGGAATGTCGCGACGGCCTCGCCGATCATGCGCAGGTAGAGGTCGAACCCGACGCCCGCGATGTGGCCCGCCTGTTCGGCGCCGAGCAGGTTGCCGGCGCCACGCAGCTCGAGGTCTTTCAGAGCGACCTGCATGCCGCTGCCGAGGTCGTTGTTGACCGCGATCGTCTCGAGGCGATCGGCCGCGGTCTCCGAGAGCGGCTTGTTCTCGTCGTAGAGGAAGTACGCATACGCGCGCTCCCTCGCGCGCCCGACACGCCCGCGCAGCTGGTGAAGCTGCGACAGCCCGTACTTGTCGGCGCGGTCGATGATGATCGTGTTCGCGTTCGCGATGTCGAGGCCGGTCTCCACGATCGTGGTCGAGACCAGCACGTCGGCGCGGCGCTCCCAGAAGTCATCCACGACCTGCTCGAGCGCGTGCTCGCCCATCTGACCGTGGGCGACCGCGATGCGGGCCTCGGGCACGAGCTCCGCGAGGTGCGACGCGACCCGCTGGATGGACTGCACGCGGTTGTGCACGTAGAAGATCTGCCCCTCGCGGAGCAGTTCGCGCCGGATCGCGGCCGCGATCTGCTTGTCGTTGCGGGCGCCGACGTACGTGAGGATCGGATGCCGGTCCTCCGGCGGTGTCTGCAGCGTCGACATCTCGCGGATGCCGGTCACCGCCATCTCGAGCGTGCGCGGGATCGGCGTCGCGCTCATGGCGAGGATGTCGACGTTGGTCTTCAGTTTCTTGAGCTTGTCCTTGTGCTCTACGCCGAAGCGCTGCTCCTCGTCGATGATCAGCAGGCCGAGGTCTTTGAAGATCACACCCTCGGTGAGGATGCGATGGGTGCCGATCACCATGTCGACGGTGCCGTCGGTCAGCCCGGCGAGCGTGTCGCGGGCCTGCTTGTCCGTCTGGAATCGAGAGAGCGCGCGCACCTGCACGGGGAAACCGGCGAAGCGCTCGGTGAACGTCTCGATGTGCTGCTTGACCAGAAGCGTGGTCGGCACCAGCATCGCGACCTGCTTGCCGTCCTGGATCGCCTTGAAGGACGCACGAACGGCGACCTCGGTCTTGCCGAAGCCGACGTCGCCCGACAGCAGCCGGTCCATCGGGATCGGCTTCTCCATGTCGGCCTTGATCTCGTCGATCGTCTGCAGCTGATCGGGCGTCTCGGCGAAGGGGAACGCTTCTTCGAGCTCGCGCTGCCAGGGTGTGTCGGGGCCGAACGCATGCCCTTTCGCCGCCATCCGGGCCGAGTAGAGCTTGACGAGCTCGACCGCGATGTCGCGCACCGCACGCCGCGCACGGCCCTTGGCCTGCGCCCAGTCGCTGCCGCCCATCTTCGAGAGGGTCGGCGCCTCACCGCCGACGTACTTCGACAGCAGGTCGAGCTGATCGGTGGGGACGTAGAGCTTGTCGCCGGGGTATCCGCGCTTCGAGGGCGCGTATTCGAGCACGAGGTACTCCCGCACGCTCTTGACCGGATTGCGGCCGCCGCTGGAGACCTCGCGCTGGGTGAGCTCGACGAATCGCCCGATGCCATGGGTCGCGTGCACCACGAAGTCGCCGGCCTTCAACTGCAGCGGATCGACCACGTTGCGGCGACGCGAGGCGAGCTTCTTGACCAGCCGCTGGTCTCCGCTGATCGTGCGACCGTAGAACTCCGTCTCGGTGAGGACGGCGATCTTCGCGTCCGGCACCTCGAACCCGCGCTCCAGCGTCGAGAGCACGACGTGGGCGACCCCCGGCTCGGGCGGTTCGAGTACGTCGTCCACCCGGCGCGCCGCGATCCCGCGCTCGGCGAGGACGTCGCGCGCGCGCTCGACCAGACCGGCGCCGGATGCCGCGACCACAACGCGCCAGCCCTCGGCGAGCAGATCGCCGACGTGCGCCGTGGCGCCGTCCACGTTGCCCTGGAACGACGGAACGGAAGTGCCCGGCACGCGCACCGCGGCACCGGCGGCCACCTCGAGGAGGCCCTCGGCCGAGGCATCCGCCTCGCCCGAGTCGAAGGCGCTCAACGTCCACCAGGCGATCCCGTGCTGCCCGGCCGCCTCGCGGAGCGCAGCCAGGCTCACGAAGTCTCCGCAGCCGATGTCGACCGGGCTGGCCGCGCCGGCGGTCGCCGCGCTCCAGGCCGCTTCGAGGAACTCGCGGTTGGTCTCCAGCAGGGTGATCGCGCGGGTGACCGCCCGCTCGGGATCGACCAGCGCGATCGCCGACCCTTCCGGCAGGTAGTCGACCACCGTCACGATGTCGTCCACGAGCGCCGGGATCAGAGACTCCATGCCCTCGGCCGGGATGCCCTCGGCCATCTTCTCGAGCATCCCGCGGATGCCGGGGAACTCGTCCTTGAGCTGGCGAGCACGGTCGCGCACCGCTTGCGTCAGCAGCAGCTCGCGGCTGGCGGGCAGATCGACCGCGGCGACTTCACCGGGAAGCGATCGCTGATCGGCGACCGAGAACGCCCGGATCTGATCGACTTCGTCTCCGAAGAACTCGACGCGGTACGGGTGATCGGCGATCGGCGGGAACACGTCGAGGATGCCGCCGCGCATCGCGAACTCGCCTCGTCGAGACACCATGTCGACGCGGTGGTACGCGAGTTCGACGAGTCGGGACGAGACCTCGGCGAGGTCGTGCCCGCGCTCGCCGACGGCCAGGTGAACCTCCACAGCGTCGGCGAGACCCGCCGCCAGCGGCTGGAGTGCCCCCCGGACGGACGCGGTCACGACGAGGGGTCGCTCGCCCGTCCAGCGGGCGATGCGGCCCAGCACGTCGAGACGATGCCCGACGGTCTCGGGGCTGGGGCTGAGCCGCTCGTGCGGCAGCGTCTCCCACGCGGGGAAGTGCATCACCTCCGCGCCGGGCACCAGCGCCTCCAGCGCCGGCCCGAGCGATTCCGCGCGGCGCCCGGTGGGGGCGATCACGAACAGCGCGCCCGCCCGGCCGGCCGCGCGGCGGCGATCGAGAAGCGAGGCGAGCAGCGGGGCATCGAGACCCTCGACGAGCGAGAAGTCGGCATCGACGGTTGCCGCGGTCGCGGCATCCCGGAAGGAGTCCGCCTGTTCGAGGGCGCGCACGATCCCGGGAACTGTCACCGGACGAGTCTACGGGCGCGCACCGACACCCGGTCGCCGGTGGCTCCGCGCGACGGCCGACTCGAACGACGGCCGACCGAAGCCAGACCGACTCATAGGATGAGAGCCGTGACCGACTCCGGCGACGCCGCATCGACCCCGGATCCCGCCGGCGGACAGCCCCGGATCCCTCCGCGACCGCCCGCCCCCGGTCACGCGCCGCCCGAGGTGCCCCAGTACCCGGTCGGGCCGCGGTACTCGGCACCGCCGCAGTACCCGGTGCCGCCGCAGTACGCGACGCTGCCGTATCCGCCTCAGCAGAACGCCCCGCACTCCGCGCCGGCTCAGGCTCCCACGCCGCACACCTACGCCCCGCCTCCGGGCTACGCTCCCCCACCGCAGGGTTACGGCCCCTACGTGCCCACCCGGCCGGCCGCATCTCCGGCGCGGGGATCGGGTCTCGGAATCGTCGCATTCGCGCTCGCCGTGATCGCCGCGATCGGCGCGACCGTGCTGGGATCCCTCGCGGGCTTCAACATCGGTCAGGGCGCTGGCCGTGAGATCGCGCTCCAGCCGATGAGCGTCGACTTCGACTGGTCCATCCTGACGCCGGTGCGCGAATGGGTGCTGTGGGGCGAGCTGGCGTTCTGGGCGGGGACGATCCTGGGCACCTGGGCGATCGTGCAGGGGATCGTCGCGATCGTGAAGGACCGCGGACGCGGCTGGGGTATCGCCGCGGTGGTCGTGGCCGTCATCGGCCCGGTCGCTTTCGCCATCGGCGTCCAGACGTTCCTGGTGGCCGGGTTCGCCTCCGGGGCATCCGTCGGCGGCTGAGTGCGGCGCCAGCGCTACACCCGGGGTGCGTGGTGCTTCTGCTGCGCGGCGAGCAGTCCCTCGTCCACGAGCTGCTCGACGGCATCGGCGGCGTCGGCGAGAAGGATCGGCAGGTTCTTGCGCTCGGTGGCGCCGAAGGGGTCGAGCACCCAGTCGGCGGGGTCCTGACGGCCGACGGGTCGTCCGATCCCGACGCGCACGCGCGCGAACTCGGTCGAATCCAGAGCCTTGGCCACATCGCGCACGCCGTTGTGGCCCCCATGGCCGCCGCCGGCCTTGAGCTTGACCGCATCGAACGGGATGTCGAGCTCATCGTGCACGATCACGACGCGCTTCGGCTCCACGCTGTAGAACCTCGCCAGCCCGGCGACGGCGCCGCCGGAGACGTTCATGAACGTGTTGGGCTTGGCGAGTATGAGCTTGGCTCCGCCTGGCCGCAGCCACGTCTCGGTCACCCGCGCGTTCGCCTTGTGCGCGCGAAACGCCTCCCCGCGCCGGGCGGCCATCTCGTCGACGACCATCTGACCGACGTTATGCCGCGTGATCTCGTAGCGCGGCCCCGGGTTGCCCAGACCCACGATCAGCCACGTGTCTGTCATATCTCACATCCTGCCGGAAGGGTCGGCTGCGCCGGGCATCGGTGTCACCGAGGAACAGGAAAGGGGGCGCGGAATCCGCACCCCCTTTCCGACGTCCGGTCTACTCGGAGTCGGACTCGGACTCCGATTCGACGGCGGCCTCGGACTCGAGGGCCTGCGCGGCGGAGACCGCGGCGTCGAGCTCGGCGATCTCGTCCTCGGCGGCGAGCGTCGCCGACGGTACGGAGATGGCGACGATCAGCGTCTCGGGGTCGACGACGAGCGAGGCGCCCTTGGGCAGCGTGAGGTCGGCGGCCGTGATGTGCGTGCCCTCCTCGAGACCCTCGACATCGAACTCGATGCGCTCGGGGATGTGCGTGGCCTCGACCTCGAGCAGCACGGTGTTCGCGTCCTGCGCGGCGATCGTGCCGGGAGCCGGCTCGCCGAGGATCGAGACGGGCACGTCGACCTGGATCTTCTCGCCCTTCTTCACGACCAGCAGGTCGATGTGCTCGATGATCTGGTGCACCGGGTCCTTCTGCACGTCCTTGACCAGGGTCAGCTGCTCCTTGCCGTCGACGTCGAGCTCGAGCACGGCGTTGGCGCGGCGGACGAGCAGCGCGACCTGGTGGCCGGGCAGTGCCACGTGCATGGGCGTCGTGCCGTGGCCGTAGATGACGGCGGGGATCTTGCCGGCGGCGCGGAGGCGGCGGGCGAAGCCCTTGCCGAAGTTCTCGCGAACCTCGGCGACGACCTTGGTGTCGATCTCTTTGGTGGCCATGATGATTCTCCTTGCGGGCACGCGGCCCGATCTGTCTGCGGGCCCACGGGCCCAGGTCTTGAGGTCTGCATTCGACTCGAACGCGAGCGCGTGAGGAAAGCCGTGAGCCTGCATCACTGCGTCGATCACGGATGCCGCACCCAGCCGTCTCCGCCGGTGCGAGGCATCCCTCGCCGAAGTTCAATCGCCAAGTCTACCAGCGGCGGAGTCGTCGACAGCACAGCTACGATGAAGACGCCCGCCCATTCGACCCGGAGGACCCATGTTCGACAGCCAGACCGTCTCCCTGCTGCTCATGGGCGCCATCGGCGTCATCTCCGCTCTCGGCCTCGTCGGAACCGTGCTCGCGTTCTGGTCGATGGGTCGCGCCGGCTACCGCAAGGATTGACGCGCGCGATCCTCACATCGTGCGCGGCGCGCGTGTGAGCACTCCGCCGCAGCCCCGTAATGCGGATCCGGCAGACTCTAGGCTGGAGTGAACCCCCGTTGAACCAAGGAGCAGGCGTGTCCTCGAACGAGAACCCGGCACAGACGAACATCTCGCACGATCGGGACGACAAGCCCGGCTCTGCGCCGGAGCACGCCGCCGCGCCGGCACCCGAGGATGTGCCCGTCGAGGCCGGCGACGCGCAAGCGCCGACCGTCCGCCAGGAAGGCCCCGCGAACATCGGCGTCGTCGGCCTGGCGGTGATGGGCTCCAACCTGGCCCGCAACCTCGCGAGCCGCGAGGGCAACACCGTCGCGATCTACAACCGCAGCCACGCGAAGACCGAGACGCTGATGGCTGAGCACCCCGAGGCGGAGTTCGTTCCGGCAGAGACGTACGAGGAGTTCGCGGCGTCCCTCCAGAAGCCGCGGACGGCGATCATCATGGTCAAGGCCGGCGCCGGTACGGACGCCGTCATCGACGCGCTCGTGGACGTCTTCGAGCCGGGAGACATCATCGTCGACGGCGGGAACGCGCTGTTCACCGACACCATCCGCCGTGAGAAGGCGGTGCGCGAGACGGGGATCAACTTCGTCGGCGCCGGCATCTCCGGTGGCGAGGAGGGCGCCCTGCTCGGCCCGTCGATCATGCCGGGCGGCTCGGACGAGTCCTGGGTCACCCTGGGCCCGATCCTCAAGTCCATTGCGGCGATCGCGGAGGGCGAGCCGTGCGTGACGCATGTCGGCCACGATGGCGCCGGCCACTTCGTGAAGATGGTGCACAACGGCATCGAGTACGCCGACATGCAGCTGATCGCCGAGGCGTACGACCTGATCCGCCGCGGCACCGGAAAGACTCCCGCCGAGATCGCCGACGTCTTCGCCGAGTGGAACGCCGGCGAGCTCGAGTCCTACCTGATCGAGATCACCGCCGAGGTGCTCCGTCAGGTCGACGCCGAGACCGGCAAGCCGCTGGTCGATGTGATCCTGGACCAGGCCGGCGCGAAGGGCACCGGCGCGTGGACCGTGCAGACAGCCCTGAACCTGGGCGTGCCCGTCTCGGGGATCGCCGAGGCCGTGTTCGCCCGGTCCCTGTCGAGCCACCCCGAGCAGCGTGCCGTGTCGCGTGAGCTGCCCGGACCGGCCGAGGCGCTGAAGGTCGAAGACGCGGAGGCATTCATCGAGGACGTCCGCCTGGCGCTGTACGCGTCGAAGATCGTGGCGTACTCGCAGGGATTCGACGAGATCCGGGCGGGCGCGGCCGAGTACGACTGGACCATCGACCTGGGCGCGATCTCCAAGATCTGGCGCGGCGGCTGCATCATCCGCGCGCAGTTCCTCAACCGCATCGCCGACGCGTACGGGCACACCCCCGACCTTCCGGTGCTGCTGACCGCCCCCTACTTCGTCGAGGCTCTGGGCCGGGCGCAGGGCTCGTGGCGCCGAATCGTGCAGATCGCGGCGGGAGCCGGCATCCCCGCCCCCGCCTTCTCATCGTCGCTGTCGTACTACGACGGCCTTCGCGCGGAGCGCCTTCCCGCGGCCCTCGTGCAGGGTCAGCGGGACTTCTTCGGCGCGCACACCTACAAGCGCATCGACAAGGAAGGCACCTTCCACACCCTCTGGTCGGGCGACCGCACCGAAATCGAAGCCGAAGACACGCACTGACCCTTCGACAGGCTCAGGGACCGCCCTTCGACAGGCTCAGGGACCGCCCTTCGACACACTGAAGGCCGCCCTGCGACGAGCTCAGGCGGGCCGGATGTTGTGGTTGCGGGAGAAGACGTTGGTCGGATCCCACTGCCGCTTGATCGCACGGAGTCTGACCATGGTCTCGCGCGGGTACATCTTGTCGGCGAAGCCGGGGTCGGTCGTCACCGCGAAGTTGCCGTAGACGCCGTCACCCAGCGCCTCGATCGCGTCCCACGCGGTGAGGATCGCCGGGCGGGTCTCCTCGTCCACCAATCCGGGGATGTCGAACGCGCCCGCCATCGCGAACCACGTCGCGTCGCGCGCAGGAAAGGCTGTGTCGCTCTGCGGCACGTCCGCGAAGGCACCGCCGAGGGAGCGCAGGAAGAGGACGGATGCCTCGTTGGCTTCGCGGAAGGCGGCAAGGCGGTCGATCGCATCGTCGGTGAGCTCGCGCAGCAAGGTGTTCCCGCCGACGAAGCCCGGCATCGGATTATCCGGGTCGGCCTCGGGCATCTCCATCAGGACCTCGGGATAGCGGGTGACGGCGATTTCGGGCTCCCCCACGTCGTCCCGTCCGAGCAGCGGCGCGAGTGCGGCCCTCGCCGCGTCCTCGTCACCGCCGATCCACACCGCTGTGACCGTCGCGCCGGCCGGAGCGCTGGGGTCCATCGCCGGCACATCCATGAAGGTCACGGTCAGCTCGCGCGGCGCGTCGCGGAGGAGATCCCGCACCGCGGTGAGCACACGCCGGGTGTTGCCGGTGATCGGCAGCGTCGCGAAGACGACGGCGTCGAGCGGGTGGGCGCGGAAGTCGAACCGGGTGACGACACCGAAGTTGCCTCCGCCGCCTCGCAGCGCCCACATCAACTCGGGATGCGATTCGTGCGTCGCCTCCACGATGTCGCCCGATGCCGTGACCAGCTGAACGCCGACGAGCTGGTCGGCGGCGAGTCCCCACGCCCGCACCATCCAGCCGATACCGCCGCCGAGGGTGAGCCCGCCGACGCCGACCGAGGCGGTGTCGCCCGAACTGATGCCCAGACCATGTTCAGCCAGGATCCCGGCGACGTGGCCCCAGGTGACCCCACCGCCCACGCGCACGAGAGTGCCGTCCACATCGACGTCGTTCAGTGCGGCGAGGTCGAGCGTGAGGCCGCCCGGCATCGTGCCCCACGCGCTGTGCCCGCCGCTGCGCACGAGTATGGGCACGCCGTCGGTCGCCGCCCAGCGCACGGCGCCGGCCACGTCGGCGACCGAGGCGGCACGCACGATCACATCGGGTTCGCCGATGCCGGAGTGGAAGCGCCGCGCGGACTCCCACCCCTCGTCTCCCGGCGCCACGACGCGCCCGGGCATCTCAGAGATCAGTCCATCGAATCGCATCGCACAGACGCTACCGGAGGGTGCCGACGCGGGAAAGGGGTTCCCTGACGCGCCGCTACAGCCATCCCTTGCGCTTGAAGACGGCATAGAGCGTGACGCTGGTCGTCCCCATCATGGCGAGCGCCATCGGATACCCCCACGTCCAGTGCAGCTCGGGCATGTAGTCGAAGTTCATGCCGTAGATCGTGCCCACGAGCGTCGGCGCGAACAGGATGGCCGCCCAGCCCGACACTTTCTTCACCTGCTCGTTCTGGGTCAGGCTGTACTCGGTCATCTCGGCCATCGCGTCGTTCTGGCGCTGCGTCACCAGGGTCGCATGCAGGAGCAGCGCGTTCTCGAGGATGGTCCGGAAGCTCGCCGAGCGCTCGATGATGCGGATCGCGTGGTCGTGCACATCGCGCAGCGCGCGCTTGACCTCGAGGTCGAGCCCGATGAAGAGCGCGTCGCCGAGGAGCCGCTCGAGGATCGGAACGAGCGGCCCGACCGCCCGCTGGAAGTCGATCACCTCGCGGGTCAGCGCGAAGATGCGGCGGGCGACGGCGGGGTCGTTCGCGAAGAGCTGGTCCTCGATCTCGTCGATGTCGTTCTCCAGGCCGACCACGACCGGCTCGTACTCGTCGACGACCTCGTCGAGGATGCCGTACAGGACCGCCATCGGTCCGCGCGAGAGAAGCTCCGGGTCATCCTCGAGACGGCGGCGCACGCGGGCCAGGTCGGGAGATTCGGCGTGGCGCACCGTCACGACGAACGCGGGACCGGCGAAGACGTGCACCTCGCCGAACTCGACCTCTTCGTGCGCATCCACGTAGCGTGCGGGGCGCAGCACCACGAAGATCGAGTCGCCGTAGTGGTCCAGCTTGGGCCGCTGATGACCGTTGAGTGCGTCCTCGACCGCGAGCGGATGCAGTCCGAACTCCTCGGCGATCTCGCGCAGCTCGGCCTCGTCCGGACGGTACAGGCCGATCCAGGCCATGCCACGACGGGCGCTCATCTCCTCGAAGGTCTGGTCGAGCGAGGAGGGGTCCGACGTACGGTGTCCGCTCACGTAGATGGCATTGTCGACGACGGTCATTTCATCCTCCGCGCACACTCTATGTGCCGCGGGAGCCGGCATCGGGCACGATGGGATGATGAACGGCAAACGAGTCCTGTACATCGGCGGCACCGGAACGATCAGCGCCGCCTGCGTCCGCCGCTCCCTCGCCGACGGGCACGACGTGACCGTGCTCAACCGCGGATCGTCGCGGCGGCCCCTGCCGGACGGCGTGCGCGAGCTCGTCGCGGACGTGCGGGATGCCGCGGCCGTGCGCCACGCGATCGGGGACGCTGAATTCGACGTCGTCGCGGAGTTCCTCGCGTTCACCACGGAGCACGTGCAGGCCGACCTCGCTCAGTTCGCAGGGCGATGCGGACAGTACGTGTTCATCAGCTCGGCCTCCGCCTACCAGAAGCCGCCGGGGCGGCTTCCGATCACCGAGTCCACTCCCCTGCGCAACCCGTTCTGGCAGTACTCCCGCGACAAGATCGCCTGCGAAGACCTGCTGGTCAGCGCGTACCGCGAGCGCGGTATCCCGATCACGATCGTGCGGCCCTCGCACACTTATGACGAGCGGATGATCCCCACGATGGGGGGCTGGACCGACATCGCCCGAATGCGGGCGGGCAAGCCGGTCGTGATCCACGGCGACGGCACCAGCCTGTGGACCCTGACGCACAGCGAGGACTTCGCGGTCGCGTTCACCGGGCTGCTCGGCAATCCCGCGGCAATCGGTGAGGCGTTCACCATCACCGGCACCCACGCGCCGACCTGGAACCAGGTGTACGGCTGGCTCGCGGATGCCGCGGGCGTGGCCGACGCGCACTTCGTGCACGTCGCCTCCGAGGCGATCGCCGCGTTCGCGCCCGATCTCGGGCCCGGCCTGCTGGGCGACAAGGCCCACTCGGTGGTGTTCGACGTGAGCAAGGTCACCGCGCTCGTGCCGGAGTTCCGCACCACGATCACGTTCGACGAGGGGGCGCGCCGCATCCTCGCGCGCTACGACGCCCACCCCGACGACCAGCAGGTCGACGTGTCGCGCGACGACGCCTTCGACCGCATCGCGGCCTACGCGCGGACGGCCGGCTGAGACTGCGGCGCTCCCAGCCATCGCATAGCCGGCTCCATAGGAAGCACATAGGAAAGTGCGCACAATGGACTCATGACCTCCGCCAAGCCCGCCTCCGCCCTCCGCCGCCTCGACGGCTCCGCTCTGCGGGTACTGGTCGTCGACGACGAGCAGATGCTCACCGATCTGCTGTCGATGGCGCTGCGGATGGAGGGCTGGGACGTGCGCACGGCGGGCTCCGGATTCCACGCCCTGCAGGCGGCCCGTGATTTCGACCCCGACGCCATGGTGCTGGACATCATGATGCCCGACCTCGACGGCATGGCCGTGCTGCAGCGCCTCCGGCAGTCGGGCAACGACGTGCCCGTCCTCTTCCTGACGGCCAAGGATGCCGTCGGCGATCGGGTCGCCGGCCTCACCGCCGGCGGCGACGACTATGTCACGAAGCCGTTCAGCCTCGAGGAGGTCGTCGCGCGTCTTCGCGGCCTCATGCGCCGCGCGGGAACGGCGCACTCCGCGGACGCCGAGCCGATCCTGCGGGTCGGCGATCTGACTCTCAACGAGGACAGTCACGAGGTCGCGCGCTCGGGCGATCAGTTCGAGCTCACCGCGACCGAGTTCGAACTCCTCAGGTTCCTCATGCGCAACCAGCGCCGCGTCGTCTCGAAGGCGCAGATCCTCGACCGCGTCTGGAACTACGACTTCGGCGGGCGCTCCAGCGTCGTGGAGCTGTACATCTCGTATCTGCGCAAGAAGATCGATCAAGGCCGGGAGCCGCTCATCCACACGGTCCGCGGCGTCGGCTACATGATCAAGGCGCCGCAATGACACAAGCCCCGCGCGTCGATCCGGCTGCGGAGGCGACGACGACGGATGCCGACCCGGCAGCCGGTGCCGCGGCATCCGAGCGGATCCGCAGGCCGCGCCGTCGCTGGAGTCTGCAGACCCGACTCATGGCGACCGTCATCGGGATCGTGTCGCTGATCCTGGTGATCGTCGCGATCGCGACCAGCGCGGCCCTCGGCCGCGTGCTGGAGGCCAACCTCGACGCGCAGCTGCAGAACGCGGCCGAGCAGGCGGGTCGTGCGCTGCAGTTCTCGCAGTTCCCGACCGCCACGCCTGGCGCCTACGACCTTTTGAACGAAGGCCGCCAGGAGCCGGGCTTCCTCTTCATCGTGCAGCCGATCGACGGCGAGCTCTCCGGCGCGTACGTCGGCGAAGACCTCGAGGTCGTGCGGATGACCGACGAGCAGATCCAGCAGGTCGTCGACAGCATCGACCAGGGCGGCTTCACCACCGTCTCGCTCGGCGACGGCATCGGCGACTACCGGATCGTCCCGGTGCGCGGCGACCGGTTCTTCGCGCTTGCCGGTCTGCCCGTCTCCGAGGTGCGCAGCACGATCGGCGAGACGCTCACCACGATCGCCCTCGTCACGGCAGGAGGCCTGCTGCTGCTGGCCGCTGCGATCGCCTTCGTGATCCGCGCGGGCCTGAAGCCCCTGCGTGCAGTCGCCGACACCGCCACGCGGGTCGCCGCCCTCCCGCTCTCACAGGGTGCCGTGTCGATCACCGAACGCGTGCCCGACGACGAGACCGACGAGCACACCGAGATCGGCCGCGTCGGCCACGCCCTCAACACTCTCCTGGATCACGTCGGCGAGTCGCTGGATGCCCGCCAGCGCAACGAGGAGCGGATGCGGCGCTTCGTCGCCGACGCGAGCCACGAACTGCGCACTCCTCTCGCGTCGATCCGCGGCTTCTCCGAGCTGTCCCTGCGGGCCCTTCGACAGGCGCAGGGCCCCGATGCCGCGCCTGGCCCGGAGACCGTGGAGACCACGGAGTCGTCGCTGGAGCGGATCCAGGCGCAGTCCATCCGCATGACCGGTCTGGTGGAGGACCTGCTGCTGCTGGCCCGCCTCGATGAGGGTCAGGACCTCGTGTACGGAACCGTGGATCTGTCGCGACTGGCCGTCGAGGCGATCGCTGACGCCACGCCCGCCGGCCCCGACCACGGCTGGGAGCTCGATCTCGAGGAGGAGCCCGTCGTCGTCACGGGCGACGCCGGCCGCCTGCACCAGGTCGTCGGCAACCTGCTGGCCAACGCCCGCACGCACACCCCCGCGGGAACGAACGTGACGCTCATCGTGGTGCGCGAAGGGGCGGATGCGGTGCTGCGGGTGCGCGACGACGGTCCGGGCATCGACCCCGCCATCGCCGGCGAGCTGTTCGAGCGCTTCTCTCGCGCCGACAGGTCGCGCGCGCGCAAGACCGGGGGAACGGGTCTGGGCCTGTCGATCGCTCAGGCGATCGTGAGAGCCCACGGCGGATCGCTCGCGGTGCACAGCGTGCCCGGCGAGACGACGTTCGAGGTGCGACTTCCGATGACGCCGCCCGCACCCGCCGAAATGCTCAGTAGCCGCTGAACGCGTCGGTGGTGAGCGAGCGCGCGCGCTCGAGTGCCGGAGCCAGATCGGCGATCAGCGCCGCGGGCCCGGAGATGTACGCGTGACGGGCGCCGATGTCCGGCACCATCTGCAGCAGCCCGTCGGCGTCGAGCCGCACGCCGCGAGCCCAGTGCCAATGCCGCGGCAGATGCTTCGGCTCGTCGCGGGTGAAGACGATCACCGGAACACCCGACTCTTCCAGCTCTTCGCGGAAGGCCAGTTCGGACGCCTCCGACGCGACGTAGACCAGAACGATGTCGCGGTCCTGCTCGGCGAGCCGCACGTGGCGCAGCTGCGAGACGAACGGCGTGATGCCGATTCCTGCCGCGACCATCAGGACCGCGCTGGTCGGCTTCTTCGGAAGCACGAAGTCGCCCCACACACCCGTGACGGCCAGGTCGTCTCCCGCCGTGACCTCAGCGAGGGCCTTCTTGTAGGAGCTCTGCTTCGCACCCGCGACCTCGCGGAAGGCGACCGTGAGGTCCGGGAGGTCCTCGGGTGCGGAGGCGATGCTGAACTCGCGGCGCGTTCCGCGCGCGTCGGAGTGCCGGTGCGGCACTTCCAGCTCGAGGTACTGGCCGGGGGTGAACGCGAGGGGGCGGCGCGTACGGAAGGTGAGTGCGTGCACGGTCGGGGTCAGCTCGGCGCGCGAGGCGAGCGTGAGCTTCACCGCTGAGCGCGCCGAGTACGCGAATGCGAACGCGACGAGGTTGCCGACCAGCAGCGCCCGCTCCTGGCCGAGGCTGATCGCTCCCAGGTCGATCGGCCATCCCGCCAGGATGCCGACGACGGCGCCGACGGTGAACTGCTGCCACCGGCGAGGGGGCATCGTGAGCGGCTCCGAGAGCATGAATGCGCCGAGGAAGAGGAACGGCGACGACCAGAGCACCGACCACAAGACGCTCATCGTGTCGACGGCCAGGCCCGCCTCCTGATACTGGACGACCGTGCGGACCACCCCGACCGCGACGGCGATCACGAGGAACACGGCGATGACGCGCACCTTCTCGGTGCGCACCAGCACGGCGAGCCCGAGAACGATGACCGGTACCGCCAGCACCGGGGTGCCCACCCACCACGACGAGGCACCGAGGGCGGGAACGGCGACGCTCACGAGTGTGAGCACCGTCGCGCCGACCGCGGCGGGATTGAAGATATGACGGCCGCGCCACGCGAGCACGTACTTGGACAGCGAGGCCACCGCCGCCGCGAGCGCGATTCCCGCCAGCCCCGCGAGGTCGAGGGTCGGGCGCAGGATGAAGAGCAGGATGTGCGCCGTGATCAGCGACGACTCGAGGCGCCAGGGCAGCTTCATCACCGCCTGCGCGGCGGCATCGACGGCCACGCAGACCGCGGCGAGCACGACGAGGGTGACGACCAGCTCGAGCGGGGTGGGAGCGACCAGCTGGAAGAACGATACGGCGAACGCGATGAGCGCGAGGCCGGCGAGCGAGAGCAGCGCCAGGCGGTACATGGAGACGCGGCCGAGCACCGCGAAGACGCGGTTCCACAGCGAGGTGAAGGTTCCGATCACACGAACAACTCTGCCGTACTCCCGGGCGACCACTCGACGCGACCGTCCGTGGTCATCCGCACCCACTCCACGTCCCACTCGTGAGCCAGTTCCGGCCCGCCGTCGAAGAACAGCGCGGTGGCGATCGCATCCGCCCGCATCGCGGTGGGAGCGATGGCCCAGGTGGCGGCGATCGTGCGCACCGGCTCGCCCGTGCGGGCGTCGAGCACGTGATGCAGCCCGTCGCCCCAGGCACGCCGGTTCGTGGCCGATGCGCACAGCGCGGCATCCGTCACCTCGACGACGCCGATCGCGCGACGAGCGTCGTAGGGATGCTCCAGTCCTATGCGCTGCGACGTGCCGCGCACGGCCAGATCGCCGCTCGCATCGACGACGAGGTGTCCGTCGACGCGTGACGCGACGATCTCGAGCACCCGGTCGACGAGCCTCCCCTTGCCGAGAGCGCCGACGTCGATCATCGCAGGATCACTGATGCTGAGACGGCCGCCGCTCCAGGAGAGACGCTCGCGCCAGTCCGCCGGCGCGGGCAGCGCACCGCGGTCGACGAATCCGTACGCCCCGTCGTAGCCGCGCGCCTCCAACGATGCGGCGACGAGGGGACTGACCGCACCGGCGGTCGCCCGATCGAGGGCCACGAAGGTGTCGAGCATGTCGGCCGCATCGGGCGGTGCCGCAACAGCACGCGCTCCGCCGGCGAGCGCCGCGACCAGCGAATCGGACCGGAACCGCGACCATTCCCGGTCGAAGGAGGCGATCGCCTGATCGACGGCCGACCGGGCATCATCGTCCAGCGGCATCGCGGTCTCGATCTGCCACGCCGTGCCGATCGCGTGAAACCGCCAGACGGCGGTGACATCCGCTCCAGGCCGGCCGGTCACACGAACCTGCTACGCAGCGGCTTCGGACTTGATCGAATCGATCGCCTGGTTGAAGCCGCCGCTCGTGAGCGACGACCCGGCCACGCGACTGACCGAGAGCGCGTCGATGTCCTGACCGACGACGACATCGGCGATCCCGCCGATGAACCTTCCCTGATACTCCTCCGACTCGCTCTTCTGCGGGTTGCCGACGACCTCCACAGTGGTGACGACGTCGTCCGCGAGCGTGACGGTCACCGAAATCGTCTCGACCGACTCGGGAGTCGCGTACGAGCCTTCGGCGGTGTACGTGCCGTTCACATAGGTGTTGTCCGACGCGGGGGAGGCCGCTTCCGATTCCGCGGGTTCCGGCGCGGTCGTCGCGCTGGGCTCCGGCGCGGTCGTGGTGTCGGTCTCGGCGACCGGGTCGGAGGCGCAGCCTGCAAGGGCCAAGGCGCCGGCGACGCCGATGGCGGCGGCTCCGATGCGGACGGGGCGCGGTACTGCGGCGGTGCGGATCATCATGGTCCTCCTTCTGCGGTGCCTCGCGATGAGGTCTGCCTCCACGCTAAAGGGCGTTCCGCCCTCTCGGCGAAGTCACGCCTATGAAGAGCCTATGAAGGCGCGTTCAGGCGGCTCCGTCGAACATGCTCGTGACGGAGCCGTCCTCGAAGACCTCGTGGATCGCACGGGCCAGCAGTGGTGCGATCGGCAGGATCGTGAGCGAGGGGAATCGCTTGGCCTCAGGGATCGGGACGGTGTCGGTCACCACCACCTCATCGATCGCATCGGACTGCAGTCGCTCGGCGGCGGGATCGCTGAAGATCGCGTGCGTGGCGGCCACGATGACGCGTTCGGCGCCGTTCTTCTTCAGAGCCTCGGCCGCCTTGACGATCGTGCCGCCCGTGTCGATCATGTCGTCCACGAGCAGGCAGACGCGCCCGCTCACCTGGCCGACGATCTCATTGACCGTCACCTGGTTCGCCACGTTGGGATCCCGACGCTTGTGGATGATCGCCAGCGGCGCACCCAGACTGTCCGACCAGGTGTCCGCCACCCGCACGCGCCCGGTGTCGGGCGAGACCACCGTGAGCTGCCTGCGGTCGTCGGCCGTGAGCGTGCGCTCGAAGTACTCCAGGAGCACGGGCTTGGCGAAGAGGTGGTCGACGGGTCCGTCGAAGAAGCCTTGGATCTGGGCCGCGTGCAGGTCGACGCTCATGACGCGGTCCGCGCCGGCGGTCTTGAGCAGGTCCGCGACGAGGCGGGCGCTGATCGGCTCGCGGCCGCGGCTCTTCTTGTCCTGGCGCGAGTACGGGTAGTAGGGCGCGACGACGGTGATGCGCTTCGCGGATGCGCGCTTGGCGGCATCCAGCATGATGAGCGTCTCCATCAGCCACTCGTTGACCGGCGGCCCGAAGCTCTGGATCAGGAAGAAGTCGCAGCCGCGGATCGACACCTCGAACCGGGTGAGGATCTCGCCCGACGCGAACGTGCGGTATTCGGTCGGCACGAGCTCGGTGCCGATGGCCGCGGCGACGTCGGCGGAGAGGGCGGGGTGCGAACGGCCACCGGCGACGACGAGGCGTTTCTTGGTCTTGGCGACGAGTCCGGGAGCGATGTCGTTGTCTCGGTCGAGATCAACCGTCTTCCTCTTGCGCGCCATCGTCCGCCTTCTGTGCGGACCGGGCGTTCGCGGCGGCTTCTGCCGCGGCGGTGCCCGGTCGGTTCGTCTCGACCCACCCCTCGACGTTGCGCTGAGGGGCCACGCTGAGCGCCAGGGCACCGGCGGGCACATCCTTGCGGATCACCGCTCCGGCCCCGGTCTTCGCGCCTGCACCGATCCTAACGGGCGCCACGAACACGTTGTGCGACCCGGAGTGCACCTCGTCGCCGATCTCGGTGCGGTGCTTGTCGATGTCGTCGTAGTTGGCCGTGATCGCCCCCGCGCCGAGGTTCACGCCCGTGCCGATCGTCGTGTCGCCGATGTACGACAGGTGCGGCACCTTGCTGCGCTCGCCGATGGTCGAGTTCTTCGTCTCGACGAACGTGCCGATCTTGCCCTTGTCGCCGAGGTACGTGCCCGGGCGCAGGTAGGCGAACGGACCGACGGTGGCGCCGGCGCCGATCACGGCGAGCGTGGCATCGGTGCGGGTGACCGAGGCGTTCGCTCCGACCTCGCAGTCGACCAGGCTGGTGTCCGGCCCCACCGTCGCCCCCTCGGCGACCGTCGTGGACCGCAGGATGTGCGTGTTCGGCAGCACGGTGACATCCGGCGCCAGCGTCGCGGTCACGTCGATCCACGTCGTGGCGGGGTCGAGGATCATCGCACCCTCGAGCTGCCAGCGACGCACGGTGCGGCCGTTGAGGATGCGCGCGGCCTCCGACAGCTGGACGCGGTCGTTCACGCCCAGCGCGGCCGCGGCATCCGTCGCCTGCGACACACCCACGGTCAGCCGCGAGTCCCGCAGCAGCGTCACCACGTCGGTGAGGTAGCGCTCGCCCTGCGCGTTCGCGGTGCCCACGAGCGAGATGTGCGCGCGCAGCGGGGCGGCCTGGAAGACGTAGACCCCCGCGTTGATCTCGGTGATGGATGCCTCGTCGTCGGTGGCGTCCTTCTGCTCGACGATGCGCTGCACGCCGCCGGCGGAGTCGCGGATGACACGTCCGTACCCGGTGGCATCGCCGACCACCGCGCTCAGCACGGTCGCGGCGGCTCCGCTCTCGCGGTGCGTGCGGATGAGGCGCGCCAGGGTGTCGCCGTCCAGGAGCGGCACGTCACCGCTGAGCACGAGGATGTCGCCGGCGAAGTCGGGCACCTGCGCGAGCGCCACTTCCACGGCGCGGCCGGTGCCGGGCACGTCGTCCTGGTCGACCACCACGACCTCGGGGGCGACACCCCGCACGGCATCGGCGACCAGGTCGCGCTCGTGGCGCACGACCACGAGCACGCTGCTGGGCGACAGGTCGCGGGCGGTGTCGAGCACGTGGCCGAGCAGAGGCCGGCCGCCGATGCGGTGCAGCACCTTCGGCAGCGTGGAGCGCATCCGCGTGCCCTGCCCCGCGGCGAGGATGATGACGGCCAGTTCTGACTCGCCCGTGCGCTCTGACATGCTCTGGTTCTCAGACATGCTCCGCCGCCAGGATTCGAACCTAGACCTAACAGCTCCAAAGGCTGTCGTGCTGCCATTACACCACGGCGGACCGCGACCCTCGCCTGCACAGGGAGCGGCCGCCCGACAAGTCTGCCACGCGCCGCGACCGGCGATAATGGGCGCATGGCCCCGGAGAGCGACGAAGTCGATCGGATCGTGGAGGCGTGGATCGCGCAGCGGCCGGACCTCGACTTCTCGCCCCTCGAGGTGCTCTCCCGCGTCGACCGGCTCTCGCGGCACCTGGACCGGGCGCGTCGCGACGCGTTCCGCCGCAGCGACCTCGAGCCGTGGGAGTGGGACGTGCTGTCCGCCCTGCGTCGCGCCGGCGAGCCGTTCCAGCTGAGCCCGAAGGCGCTCCTGCAGCAGACGCTCGTCTCCAGCGGCACGATGACCAACCGCATCGACCGGCTCGTCGGTCGCCGCCTCGTGCATCGCGAGGCCGACCCGGACGACGGGCGCAGCATCCTGGTCACGCTCACCGACGACGGTCGCACGCGCGTGGATGCCGCGATCACGCGTCTCGTGGATGCCGAAGCGCTCCTGCTCGGAACGTTGTCGCGCTCTGACCGCGAGCGCCTCGCCGGCCTGCTGCGTAAGCTCAGCCTGGGCTTCGACTCCTGACAGAGGCAGCGCTGTGCGGCTCCGCCCACACGCCCGGCTCTGACGAACGCCCGACCGCGCGGGTAGAATTCCGTGTGCCCTCCGCCGATTCCCCGCTCGACCCCTCCGCCGCGATCGCGAGCGGGATCGACCCCGTCGAGCTCGAGACGACGCTGCGGGTCCTCGCCCAGATGACCGATGTCGACCCGACGCATCCGGATTACGTCACGGTACGGCAGGCGACGGCCAAGATGTTCAAGGCCGTCAAGAAGGAGCGGCGCCGGGAGATCCGCGACGCGATCGCCGAGGCGGACCGCAGCGTCGTCGCCGCCACGGCGACCGGGGCGCCCGACCGCATCGACGACGAGACGCGCGGCATCCCGCTCGAAACGCGCGCGACCGCGCCGATCGCCGGCACGCTGCTGAAGGCGCGACCCTGCTACATCTGCAAACAGCCGTATACCCAGGTCGACGCCTTCTACCACCAGCTCTGCCCGCGCTGCGCGGCGATGAGCCACGCCAAGCGCGAGGCCCGCACCGACCTCACCGGCAAGCGCGCGCTGCTGACCGGCGGCCGCGCGAAGATCGGCATGTACATCGCGCTGCGGCTGCTGCGCGACGGCGCTCACACCACGATCACGACGCGGTTCCCGCGCGATGCGGTGCGCCGCTTCACGAGCCTGCCGGATTCGCACCAGTGGATCGACCGCCTGCGTGTCGTCGGCATCGACCTGCGCGACCCGGCCCAGGTGATCGGTCTCGCCGAGTCCGTCGCCGCGCAGGGACCGCTCGACATCCTCATCAACAACGCGACCCAGACGGTGCGCCGCTCGCCCGGCGCCTACCAGCCCCTCGTGGACGCCGAGCTCGCTCCGCTGCCCGACGGGCCGCTGCCGGAACTGGAGACCTTCGGTCACACGAACGACGCGCATCCGCTCGCCCTGGCGCAGTCGGTGAGCGCCCATCCGATCCTGGCCGCCGCCGCCGCGCGGGCCGAAGAGCTGACCGAGCAGGCGATGGCGGCCGGCTCGAGCTCACTGGACCGCCTGGCCGCCGGCACGGCGATCGATGCGGGGGGTCTCGTACCCGACCTGCACGACTCGAACTCGTGGACCCAGCACGTGCAGGAGGTCGAGCCGCTCGAGATGCTGGAGGTGCAGCTGGCCAACACCACCGCACCGTTCCTGCTCATCTCGCAGCTGCGGCCGTCGATGGCAGCGAGCACCGCGCGGCGGAAATACGTCGTGAACGTCAGCGCCATGGAAGGCGTCTTCGGCCGCGGCTACAAGGGCCCAGGACATCCTCATACGAACATGGCCAAGGCCGCGGTCAACATGCTGACCCGCACGAGCGCCCGCGAGATGTTCGAGACCGACGGCATCCTCGTGACGAGCGTCGACACGGGCTGGATCACCGACGAGCGACCGCATCCCACGAAGGTTCGCCTCGCGGAGGAGGGCTTCCACGCCCCGCTCGACCTCGTGGACGGCGCCGCACGGGTGTACGACCCCATCGTGCGCGGCGAGGCCGGCGAAGACGTCTTCGGCGTCTTCCTGAAGGACTACTCGGTCGGCAGCTGGTGACTCCTTCGGAGCTGCTGCGCGGCATCCCGATCGGCACTCGCGTCGTCGTCCGGTATCTGCTCGGCGACGGGCGGGCGACCGACGCTCTCGGGTATCTCCGGTCGCGGGATGCCGAGCACGTCGTGATCGAGACGAAGCGCGGTCTGGACACCGTGGGGCTGGCCACGGTGATCGCGGCCAAGGAAGTGCCTCCGCCACCTGCCCCGCGGCCGCGCTGACCCGTGGAGCAGGGCCGTCGCGGTCAGGCGCGCGGGCGGCTCAGGTCACACGAGATCCGACAGCTCGAGCCACCGCTCCTCGAGCTGCGACACCTCGCCTTCCAGCTCCTGCAGGGTGGTCGTCTGCGCCGCGACGCCGGTGTAGTCGTTCTGATCATGCTCGGCGATCCGGACATGGGCTGCGTCGATCAGCGATGCGAGCTTGGCCAGCCGGCGCTCGATCGCGGCGACCTCCTTCTGCGCCGTGCGCAGCTCGGCGCCGCTGAGACCGGTGCGAGCCGGGGCGGCTGCGGCGGCGGATGCCGAGGCCGCGGCATCCTGCTGCTCCTCCTGCCGACGCCGCAGACGCAGGTACTCGTCGACCCCGCCGGGAAGGTGACGGAGCCTGCCGCCGAGGATCGCGTACTGCTGATCGGTGACCCGCTCGATGAAATACCGGTCGTGCGAGACGACCAGGAGTGTGCCGGGCCAGGAGTCCAGCAGGTCCTCGATCGCGGCGAGCATGTCGGTGTCGAGGTCGTTCGTCGGCTCGTCGAGGATCAGGACGTTGGGCTGGTCGAGCAGCACGAGCAGCAGCTGCAGGCGGCGCTTCTGCCCGCCGGAGAGATCCTTGACCGGCGTGGAGAGCTGGGCGCTGGAGAATCCCATGCGCTCCAAGAGCTGACCGGGGGTCAGTTCTTGCGCCTTCGAGCCGGCGCCGAACGTGTACGTCGTGCGCAGCCGCTCCAGCACGATTCTCACGGGATCGTTCAGGTGCGTCTCGAGCTCATCGAGGCGCTGCGTGAGCGTCGCAACCTTGACTGTCTTGCCGCGCTTCACGCGCCCCGACGTCGGCTCCACGGTGCCGGCCACCAGACCCAGGAGAGTGGACTTGCCCGCCCCGTTGACGCCGAGGATGCCGGTGCGCTCGCCCGGCGCGATCCGCCATTCCACATCCGTGAGGACCGGGCGGTCGTACACGACCGACGCGTCCAGCAGGTCCACGACATCCTTGCCCAGTCGCGCGACAGCCAGCGAGCGGAGCGCGACGGGATCGCGGATCTCGGGCACGTCTGCGATGAGCGCGTTGGCCGCATCGATGCGGAACTGCGGCTTCGACGTGCGCGCGGGCGCGCCGCGCCGCAGCCACGCGAGCTCTTTGCGTGCCAGATTCTGGCGCTTCGCCTCCGACGACGCGGCCATGCGGTCGCGCTCGACCCGCTGCAGGATGTAGGCGGCGTACCCGCCGTCGAACGACTCGACGATGCGATCGTGCACCTCCCATGTGCGCGTGCAGACCTCATCGAGGAACCACCGGTCGTGCGTCACGACCAGGAGGGCGCCGGAGGTCGCCGCCCAGCGGCGCTTGAGGTGCTCCGCGAGCCAGGCGATCGCCTCGACGTCGAGGTGGTTGGTCGGCTCGTCGAGCATCAGCACGTCATGGTCGCCGATGAGGAGCTTCGCCAGCGACACGCGTCGCCGCTGGCCGCCCGAGAGTTCTGAGATCGGCGCATGCCAGTCGAAACCCGCAAGCAGCCCTGCGGTGACATCGCGCACGCGCGGATCGCCCGCCCACTCGTGCTCCGGAAGGTCGCCGACGACGGCGGATGCGACCGTGTCCTCGTCGTCGAGGGTGTCCCCCTGATCGAGCACGCCGACGGTGACACCGCGGCGGACCGTCACACGCCCGCCGTTGGGCTCGAGGCTTCCGGCAAGCATCGCGAGCAGGCTGGACTTGCCGTCGCCGTTTCGTCCGACCACGCCGATGCGGTCTCCCTCGTCGACGCCCAGGGAGACGGAGTCGAAGATGATGCGCGTGGGGAACTCGAGTTGCAGGGCCTCGGCCCCGAGGAGATGTGCCATGTTGCTCCCAGGGTAGTCTGGCGCGCGCCAGCCAGCCGGGGGTCTGGGGCGAAGCCCCCAGGGAGGCGCGCCACTCAGCGCGAGACTGCAACGGGTGCTCGAGACAGCAGGTGAACCCTGCAGTCTCGACGTTCCGTTGCAGTCTCGCGGTCAGGTGCCTCAGGTGAGATCAGAGCAGGCCGTTCTCGGTCAGCCACGCCGTCGCGATGTCGGGCGTCGACTCCTGGTCCACCGTGCTCTGCACGTTGAGGGAGACGAGACCCTCGGGTGTCAGCGCGGCGCTGACCTCGTTGATGATGTCGGCGGCACCCTCCGGCAGCTCGCCGCTCACGACCGGCACCACGTTCGACGCGAGGAACAGGCCCTCCGGATCTTCGAGCACGACGAGGTCGTCGGTCTGGATGCGCGGGTCGGCGGTGTAGACGTTCGCCACCTGGATCGTGTTCGCAAGGAGAGCCTCGACCGTGGTGTCGGCGGTCGGCGAGAAGGCGACCGTCACACCGTACATCTCGAGCAGGCCGGTCGGCCCGTACGGGCGTTCAGCGAGCTCGGGCGCGCCGCCCAGGGTGAGCGGCGTGCTCACGTTCGCGAGGTCGCCGATCGTCACGAGCGAGTTCTCGTCGGCGAACGCGGCCGTCACCGTGTACGAGTCCTGGTCGGTCGCGGTGGACTGGTCGAGCACGCTGAGCCCTTCGGGCAGCGCGTCCGGCAGGGCCGCGTAGACCTCGTCGGAGGTGCGCGCCTCGGTCTCGGGGTCGAAGAACTGCAGCAGGTTGCCCGAGTACTCGGGGAACAGCGTGATCTCGCCCGCCTCGAGAGCCGGGATGTACGCATCGCGCTGGCCGGAGTTGAAGGCGTCGCGCGACACCTCGAATCCGCCGTTCTCGAGCGCCTGGGCGTAGATCTCGGCGATGATCTCGTTCGAGTAGTACGCCTGCGAGCCGATGACGATCGTCTCGCCATCCGCGGCCGGCGCCCCGGTCTCGGGCGCGAGCGGGTCGCTCGATGCGCAGCCGGAGGCCACGAGTGCGATGCCGGTGAGGATGGCCGCGGTGAAAGCGACCTTGGACTTGTTGATCGTGAACATGGATCTTTCCTCTGTGTGGATGGTGCGGGATTCAGGAGGCGCCGACAGCCGCCGTGCGAGCGGATGCCGATCTCTTGGATGCGGAGTGATGCGATTGGGCCGCCGCGATGCCGGAGGGCACGGACCATCGCTGAAGGAGCGCGAAGACGCCGTCGAGCACGAGCGCGAGCGCGGCGACGAGCAGGGCGCCGCCCAGCACGATGTCGAAACGGCGCAGCGGGATGCCGGCCAGGATGTACTGCCCGAGGCCGCCGAGGTTGACGTAGGCGGCGATCGTGACCGTCGCGACCACCTGCAGGGTCGCCGAGCGGATCCCCGCGACGAGGAGCGGAAGGCCGAGGGGCACCTCCACCCGCCACAGGATCTGCCACTCCGTCATGCCCATCGACCGTGCGGCGTCGACGACGCGACGGTCGACCGCTTCGAAGCCGGCGTAAGCGCCGGCCAGGATCGACGGGATCGCGAGCAGGACGAACGTGATGACGGCGGCTTCGGTCGTGCGGAGCACTCCGAGCAGGAGCACCAAGAGGATGAGCAGGCCGAAGGACGGGACCGCGCGGGCAGCGCCCGAGATGGCCACCGCGATATCGCGGCCCTTGCCCGTGTGACCGATGAGCCAGCCGAGCGGGATGGCGATGATCGCCGCGATCGCGACCGAGAGGAACGTGTAGGCCAGGTGCTGCGCGAGGGCGATCGGGATCGGCTCGAGGCCTCTCCCGGGGTTGCCGGAGAAGATCCAGGCGATCGCTTGCAGGATCAGGTTCATGCGACGCTCACCTCGAGCGGAAGTGCGCCCCGACGAGCGCGTCGACGCTGCGTGCGTGTCCACGGCATCATGACCCTGCCGGCTGCGATCAGCAGCGCGTCGACGACGAGCGCGATCACCACGACGGCGACGATTCCCGCCACCACCTCGGGGATGATGCGGCGCTGCGAGCCGTTCGTGAACAGGTAGCCCAGATTCGTGATTCCGATCAGCGCGCCCACGGTGGCCAGCGCGATGGTGCTGACAGCGGTGACGCGCAGGCCCGCGAGGATCACCGGCCCGGCCAGGGGGAAGTCGACCGCGAAGAAACGCCGAGCGCCGCCGTAGCCCAACGCGGTGGCCGACAGCCGCACCGACGGGTCCACCGAGCCCAGGCCGTCGGCGACGGAGCGGACCATCAGCGCGATCGCGTAGATCGTCAGCGCGAGGATGAGGTTCACTTCGCTGAGAATCGGAGTGCCGAGCAGCACCGGCAGGATCGGCAGCAGCGCGAGTGAGGGGATCGTGTAGAGCAGCCCGGTGACCGTGAGGATGCCGCCGCGGGCAGCCCGATAGCGCCACGCCAGCCAGCCGAGAGGCAGCGACAGGACGAAGCCCAGAACGATCGCGATGACCGACTGGCGCAGGTGGACGAGCGTCAGCTCCCAGATCAGGTCGAGGTTGTCGACGACCCAGTTCATCGTGCTGACTCCTGCGATGTGCCCCCGACGATCGCCCCCTGGGTGCGCCCCTCGCTGTCGACCACTACCGTCCCGCGGTCTGTCTGCTTGAGCGTGAGCGCCCGGGTGCCGCGGTCGACGCCGACGAAGCTGGCGACGAAGTCGTCGGCAGGGTTCTCGATGATCTCGCTCGGTGACCCCACCTGGGCGATCTGCGCCCCCTTCTGGAGGATCACGACCTGGTCGCCGAGGAGGAAGGCCTCGTCGATGTCGTGGGTGACGAAGACGACCGTCTTCCCGAGTTCGCGCTGGAGCCGGATCAGCTCCTGCTGCAGGTCGGCGCGCACGATCGGATCGACTGCGCCGAAGGGCTCGTCCATCAGGAGGATGTTGGGGTCGGCGGCAAGCCCCCGGGCGACCCCGACCCGCTGCTGCTGGCCGCCGGACAGCTGACTCGGATAGCGCTTCGCGAGCGATCGATCCAGCCCGACGGTGTCCAGCAGCGCGAGCGCCTGCTCCCGTGCCTGCTTCTTCGCCACACCGCTCAGCACCGGCACCGTGGCGACGTTGTCGATCACCGTGAAATGCGGCATGAGGCCGGAGTTCTGCATCACGTAGCCGATGCGGCGACGCAGCTTCACGGCGTCCGCCGTGAGGATGCTGTCGCCGTCGATCGTGATGTCGCCGCCGGTCGGTTCGACCATGCGGTTGATCATGCGCAGCAGAGTGGTCTTGCCGCACCCCGAGGAGCCCACGAAGACGGTCGTCTTGTGCGCCGGGATGACGAGGCTGAAGTCCTCGACGGCGCGCGTGCCGTCGGGGAACTCTTTCGTGACGCTCGTGAACTCGATCATGCGTTTCGAGCGTAGCGAACCCCACAGACGCGGGATCGGTATGCCCGAATCGTTGCAATGCGGCGAAATGAGGGTTAGGTTGCGCGAGCCCGCGGCCTACAGCAGACGCGCTCCGTGCACCGGTCCGTGCACGTGGAGCGCCCTGTAGCCGGCCGCTGACAGGACCACCTGCAGCTCCAGAGCAGACTCCGGATCGCCCGCCAGGAAAGCCAGCGTCGGCCCCGATCCTGAGACCAGGCCCGCGAGCGCCCCGGCCTCCTCGCCCAGTTCGAGCGCATCGCGCAACTCCGAGCGCAGCGACAGCGCGGCCGGCTGCAGGTCGTTGCGCACGTGCTGGGCAAGTGCGACGGCGTCGCCTGCCCGCAGAGCGTGCAGCACCCCGGGGTCGACGACGGGAACGCGGGCGGGCGACACGATGTCCGGGCGAGTGCGCAGCGCATCGAGGTGCGCGTACACCTCCGGCGTAGACAGCCCCACCTCGGAGGGCACGACGACCCAATCGAATCGACCCTTCGCCAGCGCAGGGCTCAGCTGGTCGCCGCGCCCCATGCCGATCGCGGTGCCGCCCATGAGGGAGAACGGCACATCGGCGCCCAATCGCGCCGCGAGCTGGTGAAGCTGAGTCGCACCCAGATCCGCACCCCACAGCGCGTCGCAGGCCACCAGGGCGGCCGCGGCGTCGGCCGAGCCGCCGCCCATGCCGCCGGCGACCGGAACGTGTTTGACGATGTCGAGGTGCACACCGCCGGTGTGCCCGATCTTCTGCGCGACCAGCCGCGCCGCCCTCAGCGCCAGATTGCGGTCGTCGGCCGGAACCCCAGAGACGTCGACGGTCCCCGAGAGGGAGACCGTGAAGTCCGCGGCCGGCTCGGCCCACACGTCCTCGTAGAGCGAGACGGCCTGATAGGCGGACGCGACTTCGTGATACCCGTCGTCCTGGACATCGCCCACCTCGAAGAAGAGGTTCAGCTTGCCCGGCGCGCGCACGTGGACGCGCCCATCGACGACGGCGTGGCTCACAGTTCCGCCGACTCCGCCCAGAGGTCGACATCGATGGAGTCCGACAGCGTGTCGATCTGCTCGAGCTCCTCGCTCGAGAATGCCGGCCCGTCGAGGGCGGCGATGTTCTCGTCGAGCTGCTCGGGTCGTGACGCGCCGATCAGCGCAGAGGTGACCACCGGGTCGCGCAGCACCCACTGGATCGCGAGCTGCGCGAGACTCTGCCCGCGCTTCTTCGCGATGACATCGAGGCTGCGCAGCGTGGCAAGCCCGTGATCGGACAGCGGACGCTCCGGCAGAGATCTGCGCTGCTGCGCGCGCTCGGCGGGTCCGCCGCCGAGATACTTGTCGGTCAGCAGTCCCTGAGCCAGGGGGGTGAAGGCGATCGCTCCCATGCCCTCCTGCTTCAGCACCCCCGTGAGCCCGTCCTCAACCCAGCGGTTGAGGATGGAGTACGACGGCTGGTGGATGACGAGCGGCGTGCCGAGGCTGCGCGCCACGGCCGCCGCCGTCGCGGTCCGCTCCGCGCTGTAGGAGGAGATGCCCACGTACAGCGCTTTGCCCTGGCGCACCAGGGTGTCCAGCGCTCCGATCGTCTCCTCGACGGGCGTCACCGGATCCACGCGGTGCGAGTAGAAGATGTCGACGTAGTCCAGGCTCATCCGCTTCAGCGACTGCTCCGCGCTCGCCAGGATGTACTTGCGGGAGCCGAGGTCGCCGTAAGGGCCCGGCCACATGTCGTAGCCGGCCTTCGACGAGATGATCAGCTCGTCGCGATACGGGCCGAAGTCCTCGCGCATCATGCGGCCGAAGTTCGTCTCGGCAGTGCCGTACGGGGGGCCGTAGTTGTTCGCGAGATCGAAGTGCGTGATGCCCTTGTCGAACGCGTGGCGCAGGAGGGTGCGCTGGCGATCGAACGGGATGTTGTCTCCGAAGTTCCACCACAGGCCCAGCGACAGGGGCGGCAGGAAGAGTCCGGAGGAGCCGACCTGGCGGTATTCCGTCGCCGAGTATCGCTCTGGCGAGGCCGTATAGGGGCGGTGGATGTCCTTGACGTCGGGGCGGAATCGCGGTGCATCGGTCACGTCCCGAGCCTAGCCCCGGCGGTGCGTGACGGTCACGGGTCGGGCCATCCCGCTGCGCGAACCCGGCCGTGCACGAACGAGGGTTGAAGTCAACGGATCGTCGGCGAAATCTGGTGGTAACGCGCAGAGCATAGAGTGGCCGTCTGCCCTCAGGAGGTTCTATGGCGACGCTATCCGCACTGCCCGTCCACCCCCGCAGCTGGGCCGCACTCCTCGAGCGTGACGACATCGTCCTCGATCAGGGCGTGCTGCGACTGCGCCACGGTTCGACCACGCCCGAAGACGCCCGCACGGAAGACCTGCTGCTGACCGCCACCGCCCTCGAAGCGGCCGGGATTCCGCTGCTGCTCGTGCGTCACGACGTTCGGATTCCCGCCCTCGTGGTGGACGTGCAGGATGCCGCCGCCGCCGTCGCCGCGCTGCGAGAACTGCCCGAGCCGCTCTACGTCAAACGCAAGGCGCGCGGATCGATCCTCGCCGCCGAACTGGACGACCCCTCGGCTGCGCCGGCATCCATCCGCGTGTACCGTCCGCGCATCTCGGAACGCGGCGACCTGCGCTACGACCATGAGATCGGCATCCGGGTCGAGTTCTGGAGATTCGGCGAGGAGCTCGTCGAGGCGCCGCACGACAACGCGGTGACCCGCCGCGTGACGCCGGCCTCGGACGTCGATTTCACCGATGTCGAGCGCTACGGACGCGGATGGCGGACGATCGCGGGGATGTTCGACGTGCACCCGGCGGAGTTCACCGAGGACGTCGACATGGTCTTCTCCTGGGTCGACGGCTCGTCGAGCGAGTTCCAGCGCCAGCGTGCCGCCCAGCTGGAAGAGTACGTGGTCGGCGAAGGCGATGACGGCCCCGCCCGCTTCCGGCACGTCGACGAGCTGCGCTATGCGCTGCGGAGCGTCCACATGTACGCCCCGTGGGTGCGCCGGATCTTCATCGCCACCGACTCGCCGGCGCCGGCGTGGCTGGCGGATCACCCGAAGGTGACGATCGTGCGCAGCGAGGAGTTCTTCGCGGACACCTCGGTCCTCCCGATCCACAACTCGCACGCGGTCGAGGCGCAGCTGCACCGCATCGAAGGACTCGCCGAGCACTTCCTGTACTCGAACGACGACATGTTCTTCGGTCGCGCGGTCGAGCCTGAGCTGTTCTTCTCCCCGGCGGGCCTCACGCGCTTCGTGGAGTGCGGCGTCCGCATCGGCACCGGTGGCACGGCGCTGCATCGCAGCGGTCACGACAACGCGCTGCGGGTCAACCGCGTGCTTCTGCGCGAGCGCTTCGGGCGCACGATCACGCGCGACCTCGAGCACTGCGCGACTCCGCTGCGCCGCAGTGTGATGGCCGAGGTCGAGCAGACCTTCCCCGACGATTTCGCCCGGACGGCGGCCTCCCGCTTCCGTTCGGCCACCGACATCTCGGTGACCAACAGCCTGTACCACTACTACGCGCAGTTCACGGGGCGCGCGATCGCGACGACCCGACCGCGCGTGCGTTACGTGCAGACGACGCTCGCGGCCTCACTTGCCGGAATGGAGCGGCTCGCGCGCCGGCGCGACGTCGACATGTTCTGCCTGAACGACGGCGGCGCGGGTGAGATGCCCGAAGAGCTGCGCGTCCGGACGGTCACCGACATCCTCGAGCGCATGTTCCCGGTTCGCGCCCCCTGGGAGCGCGCCGAGGTCAGTGCAGAACGGGAATCGGCTCCGTCGGCGGAGCGATCCTCCGTGGGCTGACGCGAGGCGGGGCGCTGAGAGGCGCCACACCGGCGACCGCGAGACGCCGCTGTGCTTCGGTCGCGTCGATGTGCTCGAGGGTGTTGGGCGCATCGACCGGCACGATGGAGTGGACCACGGTGTCGTCGTAGACGTGCACCATGTTGAACGCCTGCGCTCCGTCCTGCGGTCGGGTGCCGCCGACCGGCACGGTGAGGTCCTGCGCGTAGCACGTCGATGAGGCGACCGAGACGGGGATGCCCGCGAACGACGCGAAGGTCGAGTAGTGCAGGTGCCCGGCGATGATCGTGCGCACGTCCGTGCCCCGGAGCACGCGGGCGAGGCGCCGCTGGTCGCGCAGCTCCACGCTGCCGGCCAGGGGGAGCACGCTGGGCACCGGTGGGTGGTGCATGGCGATGATCGTGCCGAGCGGTGCCGGGGTTCCGAGCACGCCGGCGAGCCACTCGAGCTGCGAGTCGCGAAGCTCACCATGGTGGAAGCCGGGGACGGCAGTGTCGAGGGTCACGAGGCGCAAGCCGTCGAGCTCATCCACTCGATCGACGGGCAGCGGCTCCTCACCGGGTGACTCGTCGAGCAGACGCGCGCGGAACTGCGAGCGATCGTCATGGTTGCCCATCACCCAGAAGACGCGCGTGCCGAGGCGCGCCGCGAACGGATCGACGAGTTCGCGCAGCTCCGCGTACGCATCGCCTTCGCCCAGGTCGGTCAGGTCGCCGGTGAAGACGATGCCGTCGGGCGCGAGACCGGATGCCTCTATCACGGCGAGTGTGCGGCCGAGGCGATCGTGCGCGTCGACGAGGTCGAACAGCCGGGATCCCGCGGCGCGAAGATGCGTGTCGCTCAGATGCAGCAGCACCCGTTCGGGCGCCGGATACTCCGCCGTGCGCATGGGACCCCTCCCCAGTCGGCGCCATAGTCGCCGTCGCCGCCAGCGTGACGGGTCGAAGGAAATGTTACAGGCATGTTTCGTGAACGACCGGGCACCGGCGCGCCAACAGTCGCAGAACGGCGCCTATGACGCGCGGGCGATCCGCAGGAAATCATCGACCCCGAGCTGCTCGCCCCGGGCCGTGGGCGCGACTCCGGCGCGCTCCAGAATCGCGGATGCCGCGGCCGCCGAGCCGCCGAGCACCCCCGAGACCGCCTGCCGCAGCATCTTCCGGCGCTGCTGGAATGCGGCATCCACGATCTGGAATGTTCGCACGCGCTCGTCCTCGCTCCCCCGCAGCTCGGCGTCTCGGGTGAAGGAGACCAGGACGCTGTCGACGTTGGGTACCGGCCAGAACACCTGACGCGACACCGTTCCGGCGAGCCGCCACGGCCCGTACCACGCCGCCTTCACGCTGGGCGTTCCATAGGTCTTCGACCCCGGAGGCGCTGCCAGGCGTTCGCCGACCTCGGCCTGCACCATCACGACTCCGCGTCGGATGCCGGGGAAGGTCTCGAGGAAATGCAGGATGACCGGGACGGACACGTTGTACGGGAGGTTCGCGACGAGGACGGTCGGGTCGCCGGGCAGCTCGGCCACCCGCAGCGCGTCGGCGTCGACGACATCCAGCAACCCTTCGGCGACGCCGTGCCGGGCGGCCGTCTCCGCCAGCCGGGCGGCGAGCCGATGGTCGATCTCAACCGCGGTCACGGATGCGCCGGCCTCCAGGATCGCGAGGGTCAGCGACCCGAGACCCGGCCCGACCTCGACGACTCGCTCGCCCCGCTGCACCCGAGCGACCTGCACGATGCGCCGGACCGAATTGGCATCGACCACGAAATTCTGCCCGAGCTTCTTGGTCGGGGTGAGGTCGAGTTCGGCGGCCAGCGCGCGGATCTCGGCCGCGCCGAGAAGTGTCACGGGCATGTGTTCACCATAGCCGGGCGCGTGCACTCGCCTTCCTCGACAGAGCGAGGACGCCCGGCTCAGAAGGCGCCGTAGGCCTCCACGGTGTTCGCGGCGAGCTGCGCGCACAGCTCGTCGATCTCGACGTCGAGCTCGGCCGCCATGAACCGCACCGTCAGCGGCACGAGGTAGGGCGCGTTCGGGCGGCCGCGATGCGGAATCGGAGTGAGGAACGGCGCATCCGTCTCGACCAGGATCCGCTCCCGCGGCGTCACGGCGAGCGCGTCCCGCAGGTTCTGCGCGTTCTTGAACGTCAGGTTGCCCGCGAACGAGAGGTAGTAGCCGTGCGCCGCGGTGATCCGCGCCATCGCGGCGTCGCCGGAGAAGCAATGGAACACGGTGCGGTCGGGCGCCCCGACGCGCTGCAGAGTCTCCAAGACGGCGTCGTGGGCATCGCGATCGTGGATCTGCATCGCGATCCCGTGCTTCTTCGCCAGCTCGATGTGCGCCTCGAACGCGCGGAACTGCGCGGCGAACCCGTCCTCCTCGGTGCGGAAGAAGTCCAGCCCGGTCTCGCCGATCGCCCGCACGCGCGGCTGAGCCGCGAGCTCGTCGATCACCGCGATCGCGGCATCCAGCTCCCCCGCCGCCTCATAGGCAGGAGCTTCGTTCGGGTGGATCGCCACGGCCGCGAGGACGCGGGGGTGGGATGCCGCAGCCCACGCCGACCACCGGCTCGAGTCGACGTCACCCCCGGCCTGCACGACACCGATCACGCCGACCGCCGCGGCGCGGTCGAGCTGCTCGTCGAGCGTCAGCGGCTCATCACCGTCGACGATCTCCAGGTGCGCGTGGTTGTCGTACACCGGCACGGCGAGCGGTTCGGGCGCCGCCGGCCAGCGCACGTCACGCGTGCCGTCGTTGTGCCGCTCGCGGACGTACTGGCTCGGGTCCGGCGCGTCGGTCGCTGAGCTTGTCGAAGCGTCGTACGACCCCTCGACAGGCTCGGGGACCGATGCGGGCTCGGGGACCGATGCGGGCTCCGCGGTCACACGCTCTGCTCGACGCGGGGGAACAGCGGGGCGAGGGCGTTCACCGTCGCACCGGCGGGCAGGAGACCCCACCGGCCCGACTCGCGGATCGGCTGTTCGACGAGACGCCCCAGCGTGTCCGCCGCGCCCAGCGCGATCCACAGCTTCTCGGTCGCGACCGGCGTGATCGGCGAGAGCAGAACGGCGAGCGCGCGAAGACCCTCTGCGGCCGTGTACAGCACCGTGCCCAGCCGCTCGCGCTGGGCGTCGTCCTTCGCGAGTGCCCACGGCTCGTTCTCGGTGATGTAGAGGTTCAGCGCGTCGACGATCGTCCACGTCGCCTCGATCGCCTCGTCGATGCGGAACCGCTCGATCGCCGCATCCGCCGCCGACGCGGCATCCGCCACCGTCTGCTGGATGCGAAGATCCGCCTCGGTGTACGTGCTCGGCGGGGGCACGAGGCCTTCGAAGTACCGCTCCACCATCGCGGTCGTCCGCGACGCGAGGTTGCCGAAGCCGTTGGCCAGCTCCGCCTGGTAGCGCGCCGAGAGGTCCTCCCAGGAGAACGACCCGTCCTGCCCGAAGGCGATCGCCGACAGGAAGTAGAACCGGTACGCGTCCGAGCCGAACACGTCGGTGATCTCGGTGGGAGCGATGCCGGTGAGCTTGGACTTGGACATCTTCTCGCCGCCGACGAGCAGCCATCCGTGCGCGAAGACGCCGCGCGGCACCTCGAGGCCCGCAGCCATCAGCATCGCCGGCCAGATCACGGCGTGGAACCGGAGGATGTCCTTGCCGACGACGTGGTACGCCGGCCAGCGGCGGGCGAACTCCTCTGGATCGGATCCGTAGCCCACCGCGGTCGCGTAGTTCAACAGGGCATCGACCCACACGTAGATGATGTGCGACTCATCCCATGGCACCGGGATGCCCCAGTCGAAGGCCGAGCGCGAGATCGACAGATCCTTCAGACCGCTCTTGACGAACGAGACGACCTCGTTGCGCGCCGATTCCGGGCGGATGAAGTCGGGCACGCCTGCGTACAGTTCGAGCAGCCGGCCCTGGAACTCACTCAGCTTGAAGAAGTAGTTCTTCTCCTGCAGCAGCTCGAGCGGCTTGGAGTGGATCGCGCAGACCTTGAGGCCCTCGAACGGACCGGTGCCGTCGACGATCTCCGACTCCGGCTTGAACTCCTCGCAGCCGACGCAGTACAGCGCCTCGTATTCGCCCGCGTAGATGTACCCGCGGTCGTAGATCGCCTGCACGAACTGCTGCACGCGCTCTTCGTGGCGCGCCTGGGTCGTGCGGATGAAATCGTCGTTGGCGACATCGAGGGTCTTCAGGACCGGGAACCACGACTCGGTGACGAGCTTGTCGACCCACTCGTGCGGCGTGACGCCGTTGGCCGCGGCCGCGCGCAGCATCTTCTGCCCGTGCTCATCCGTGCCGGTCAGCATCCAGGTGTCGTCGCCCGCCTGGCGGTGCCAGCGTGCAAGCGCGTCGACCGCCACCGTCGTGTAGCCGTGCCCGATGTGGGGCACGTCACTCGGATAGTAGATCGGCGTCGTTATATAGAAGGATTCGCCGGTACTCACCCGAGAAGTCTAATTCGGCGGGATGCCGCGGCCGGGCCGTGTGACCGGAGACCCTTCGACGGCGGTGCCGGGTCGGCTTTCCGTAACAGTGGTCAGCCCTTCACGGCGATTGAGGCCTGCCCTTCGACAAGGCTCAGGAACCGCTACCGGGCGTCTCTCGCAAAGCGAGAGACGCCTGGTAGAGCTCGCGCGAGGAATGGCCGGTGTGGGCGGAGACCTCGCCGGCGGCATCCTTGAGCCTTGTGCCCGAGCGCACGAGCTCGAGCACCTGCGTGACGGCGTCGGGGAACGTGATCTGCGCCGCCGGAGCCCCCTCGACCACCACGACGAGCTCGCCGCGGACGCCCGCTGTCGCCCACGCCACGAGCTCCGACGCGCTGCCCCGCACGACCTCCTCGTACAGCTTCGTCAGCTCGCGGCAGACGGCCACGCGGCGGTCGGGGCCGAACGCCGCTGCCATGTCTGCGAGGGATGCCGCCACCCGGGCGGGCGATTCGAAGAAGACCATCGTCCGCCGCTCGGCGGCCAGCGCGCGCAGCGCCCCGCGCCGCTCCCCGGGCTTGCGGGGCAGGAAGCCCTCGAACGTGAACCGGTCAGTGGGAAGGCCGGAGACGGCGAGGGCCGCCAGCACGGCGCTCGGACCGGGGATCACCGTGACCTCGACACCCTCCGCCGCCGCGGCCGCGACGAGCCCGTACCCGGGATCGCTCACGGTCGGCATCCCGGCGTCGCTGAGCACGAGCACGTCCTGATCACGCGCCAAGGCGACGATCTCGACGGCGCGCTCCTTCTCGTTGTGGTCGTGCAGGGCGATCAGCCGCGGGCGATTCGCGACGCCGAGTGCTGCCAGGAGCCGCTGGGTCGTGCGCGTGTCTTCGGCTGCTATCACCGTCGCCGCCTCCAGCGCCTCGACCAGTCGCCGCGAGGCATCGCCGAGGTTGCCGATCGGAGTCGCGGCGAGGATGATCACGCTCCCAGCCTAGGCTGGTGCCTGTGACGGCGACGGCTCCTCTCCTTCCCGAGACGCGGCCGTCGTTCTACGACCGGTGGACAGCGCGCGTGTCGGTGGATCCGCGGCTCGCACGCCGGTGGGCGTGGCTCGCGCCCACGCTGGTCACGCTGCTGGCGGGCATCCTGCGCCTGTGGAATCTGGGGCATCCGCACGCGTTCATCTTCGACGAGACGTACTACGTGAAGGACGCCTGGACGCAGTGGGTGCTCGGGTACGCGGCGACGTGGCCGGACGGATCGAACGAGGGCTTCCTGGCGGGCGAGACCGACTCGTTCTCGCCGACGGGGAGCTTCGTCGTGCACCCGCCGCTGGGCAAGTTCCTGATCGGGATCGGCATGGCGGTGTTCGGCGCGGAATCGTCGTTCGGCTGGCGAATCACCACGGCGCTCATCGGCACGGCGACCGTGCTCGTGCTGTATTTCGTCGCGAAGGCGATGAGCGGCTCGGTGCCCTTCGCCACCGTCGCGGCGCTGCTGATGGCGATCGACGGGCTGGCGATCGTGATGAGCCGCGTCGCCCTGCTCGACATCTTCCTGACGTTCTTCCTCCTGCTGGCGTTCTGGTTCGTGCTGCTGGACCGCCGAACGCACATCGACCGGCTCGCGGCCCTCGTCGCGGTGAGAGCGGACGACGGCATACCGCCGGCGTGGGGACCTGTGTTCTGGAACCGACCGTGGGTCGTCGCGGCCGGCGTCGCAGCCGGTGCGGCCACGGGAGTCAAGTGGTCGGGGCTGTACGCGATCGCGGGCCTGGGCATCTACCTGGTGGTCACCGACGCGCTGGCCCGCCGACGCGCCGGCATCGGACTCTGGCCGACGGATGCCGCGTTCCGTCAGGGACCGGTGACGTTCGCGCTGTTCGTGCCGGTGGCGGTCCTGGTCTACCTCGCCTCCTGGACCGGCTGGCTCGTGACCGATGACGGCTACGGACGGCAGCAGGGTCTGTGGAGCTACCACGAGGCGATATACGACTTCCACGTCGGGCTGTCGGCGAGCCACGGCTATGCGAGTCCGGCGTGGCAGTGGCCGCTTCTGCTGCGACCCACCTCGATGTACTACCAGTCCACACCCCAGGACGAAGCGGGCTGCGGATGGCCCGACGGGTGCGTCGAGAACATCTACAGCATGCCCAACCCGCTGATCTGGTATGCGGCCGTCGCCGCCGTGCTCTACCTGGTGTACCGGTTCGTCCGCACGCGGGATTGGCGTTTCGCGCTCGTGCTCACCGGCATCGGGGTGACGTACGTGCCCTGGCTGCTGTACCCCGCGCGCACGATGTTCCAGTTCTATTCGATCGCGATGCTGCCCTTCATGCTGCTCGCGCTCACGTTCGCGCTGCGCGACATCTCCGGTGCAGACCATTCCGACACGCACCGACGGCTGAGCGGCCAGCGCATGGTGGGCGTCTTCCTGGTCGTCGCGCTCGCGCTGTCCGCGTTCTGGTACCCGATCCTGGTCGGCATGTCCGTGCCCTACCAGTTCTGGTACTCGCACAGCTGGATCAACTCGGGCTGGATCTGACCGTCCCCGAGCCGGCTGCGGGCGTCCGCAGGGCTATATCGTCATCTGCACAACAGGTCAAGGGCGGGCTCGATTGCGGATGCATTGGTTAGAAATGTGAATATCTTGCCCCACTAGATAATGAGGTCGCCGTGACCGTCGCATCCGCCACCCATGCCCTCCGCGAGCGTCCGCTCTGGGTGCGCGTGAACTCGACCCTCGCCGTCGGAAGCTCCCGAGGCGAGTTCCTCGGGACCGTGGAGCGGACGACCGCCGGGTTCGTCGCGGTGAACGGGCGCGGGGAGCCGGCGGGCCTGTTCGCGACGGAGAGGCGCGCTCAGCAGGCGCTCACGACGATGACGGGCGTCCGCATGGAGAAGCGGCGCGATCGGATGCAGCGAGTGGAGTTCGCCGCGGCCACCGGCGCCGGCGCAGTCGCCGTGACGCTGGCACTCACCGCGGGCGCGCTCGCGCCGATGATCTGACAGCTCCCCGAGCGCGAAGGCTTCACGGGTCAGACGAGCGCACCGCTCCCACATCCACCTGGTCGACCGCGGCCTGAAGCCGGCTGAGGGTCTCCATCACGATCCGGATCTCGTCGGGACTCATGTCCACCACGGCTTCCAGCATCCGCTCGTGCATCTCTCCCAGCGTGCGCCGCACCTCTCCGTCGCTGGTGGCGGTGGGAACGACGTAGATGCTGCGCCGGTCCGTGGCATGGCGCTCGCGTCGCACGTGCCCTGACTTCTCGAGTCGGTCGACGATCGAGGTCATGGATGCCGTCGAGACGGCGAGATAGCGGGCGATCTCGCCTGGTGACACCGACCTGCCCTCTTGCTGGGCTTTGAGCAGGTAGCGCAGCACGAGCAGATCGTTCTCACCCATCGACATCGCCGCGCGGGTGCGGCGTCGCATGGCCACCTCGGCGGCGCGGTACAGGCGGAACGATTGGAGCAGTTCGACGGCGCGGCTGCGGCGCGCATCGTCGCTGTGGTCGAACCAATAGCCGCTGCTATCGGTCGAGTTCTCCGGCATGTCCTCGATGATAGGCGGTACCTGTTCGAGCGTGACTTGGTGGTTAGTTCCCCGGGGTGAGCTGGTCGGCGCGCGTGACCGGCATACGGCACGTGAACCCTTCGCACAGGAACGCCGTCGACGCTCCATCGACCATCGTCTTGCCCTCGAAGAGGCTGAACCCGCGGGCTGAGAACGCCCGCGCCTGCTCCTGATCGATGACGGCGAGCACGTCGGCGTCGATGTGGCGAGCGACCGCGACGAGCTGCGTCGTCGGATCATCGGTGACGACCACCATCTGTCGCGGCGCCCCGGTGAGCTGAGCGGCCACCCGCAGCAGCGCGCTGTAGGCGAGCGGCTGCTCGAGAGCGGCCCCCGCGTGGCGACGGACGATCCGGCCGGCGAGCTCCCGGAGGTCGTCCCCGCCACCGAGCTGCCAGAGGGCGAGTGCGGCATCGGCCAGTGCGGCGAACCCGGAGGGCTCATCGCCGTCGGAGGCGGCATCCGGGGCATTCACTCCCTGCGCGGCGAGCACCACATCGCCGCCGCCCGGCGTGCGGAGCTCCCCGTCGTCCGCGACGCACGCGCGCACGAGTTCGCGGGCACGCTCGGAGTACGCGACCTCGCCGGTGGCGGCCGCGAGCGCGACGAGCCCCCCGGCGAACTGCCCGTAGTCGGCCAGTGTCGCCGCGGCCGTCGAAGGGATCTCGTCGAGCGACGCGCGCACCAGTGACCCGTCCGCCCGTACGTTCGCGCCGATCACCGCGTCCGCGGCCCAGCGGGCTGCCTCCGTCCACGTCGGCTGGTCGAGGCGTGCGCCCGCTCGCGCGAGAGCGCCGATCGCGAGGCCGTTCCACCCGGTCACGACCTTGCCGTCCACGGCCGGTGGTTCGAGGGACGACCGGGAGGCGGCATCCCGTTCGTAGTATCCGCCCTCGCTGCGCGCGCCGTCGATCCACGACTCGGAGTCCTGCGCGGCGCCGAATCCGCCACTGGGCTGCTGGAGCACATCGATCAGGAATCCGGCGATCCCCCGGGCCGTCACGGTGTCGCCCGCGTCGACCGCGACGTCGAGCAGCTGCGCGTTGTCGGTCAGCATCCGTTCGTAGTGGGGAATGGTCCAGTCGCGGCGCGTGGCGTAGCGGAAGAAGCCGCCCTCGACCGTGTCGCGCAGCGGTGAGGCGGCCATCGCGGCCAGAGCGCGGTCGGCGACGGCGGATGCCGCCGGGTTCTGCGCGCGCACCTCCCGGGCCTGGAGGAAGCGCAGTGCGGTCGCGATCGGGAACTTCGGCGCTGCCGGTTCGCCGGTTCCGAAGCCGCCGAACTCCACGTCCTCCCGGGCCGCGATCGCCGAGGCCGCCTCCGCGAGGTCGTCGACCGACGGCAGCGCGTCGGATCCGGATGCCGCTGCCTTCGCGTCGGCGAGCGCCGCCGCCACGGCGTCGGCGGTGCCGTCGACCTGCTCGCGACGCAGAGTCCAGGCCTCGTGCACGGCCGCCAGCACCTGCGTGAAGGACGGGATGCCGGCCCGGGGCGTGGGCGGGAAGTAGGTTCCCGCGTAGAACGGCCGACCTTCCGGGGTCGCGAACACCGTCAGCGGCCAGCCGAGATGCGGGGTGAAGGCCGCCGCGGCCGCGAGGTAGGCGGCATCCACTTCGGGGTGCTCCTCACGATCGACCTTGACCGCGACGAAGTCCCGGTTGAGCACGTCGGCGGTCGTGGAGTCGGCGAACGACTCGCGCGCCATGACATGGCACCAGTGACACGTGGAGTAGCCGATCGAGACGAGCACGGGAACGTCGCGCTCGCGCGCCTCGGCGAAGGCCGCCTCACCCCACGGATACCACGCCACCGGGTTGCCGGCGTGCGCCCTCAGGTACGGGCTGGTGGATGACTCGAGCCGTGGGTTCACGTCTCCACGTTACGTCCGCGACCTCGTTCCGCGGTGGGTCAGTTCACTTCCTCCGGGTGGGCGCTGACCCGGCCGCTGCCGTCTGCGGGGTCGAGTGCGTCCAGCGCGCTCATCTCGGCATCCGACAGGGCGAAGTCGAACACGTCGGCGTTCTCCTCGAGCCGCTCGCGCCGCACCGACTTGGGGAAGACGATGAAGCCCTTCTGCAGGTGCCACCGCAGAACGACCTGCGCCGGGGACTTCTCGTGAGCGGCTGCCGCGTCTTTCACCGCCGGGATGCCGAACAGGTCGTACTTGCCCTGACCCAGCGGCCCCCACGCTTCGATCCGAACCCCCTGCGACGCCGCCCAGTCGGTCACGTCGCGCTGCTGGTACGCCGGGTGCAGCTCGATCTGGTCGACAGCGGGCACGACGCCGGTCGAAGCGACGATCCGCTCGAGGTGCGGCACGAGGAAGTTCGAGACGCCGATGCTGCGCGTCAGTTTCTGTTCACGCAGCTCGATCAGCTTCTCCCAGGCGTGCAGGTAGTTGTCCTTCGCCGGTGTCGGCCAGTGCACGAGGTAGAGGTCGACCTGGTCGAGACGCAGCCGGTCGAGGCTCTCGCGGATCGCCGCGTGCGGCTCCTCGCCGTCGTGGCGATCGTTCCACAGCTTGGTGGTGACGAACAGCTCGTTGCGGGGGATGCCGCTGCGGGAGATCGCCGCGCCGACGCCCTCCTCGTTGCCGTAGATCGCGGCCGTGTCGATGTGGCGGTAGCCGACCTCGAGGGCCTCGGTGACCGCGCGCTCGGTGTCTGCCGGCGGAACCTTGAACACGCCGTAGCCGAGCTGAGGGATGTCGTAGCCGTCGTTGAGCTGCACCGTGGGGATCGTCATGCATCCACCCTATGAGCCTCGGGTCCACCCCTGGTCGGGTTCGCTCGCGATCGGCGGGGTCACCTGGCTCCCGCGACGACCGCGGCGAGGAGGTCGGCCCGGACCCTTTCGCGGAACGGGCCGGGTGAACCCTGCGAGCGGGTCTGTTTCGCGAGCCAGCTCGTCGTCCCACCCGGCTCGCAGCTCCCACTTCTGCCGGATGCTCGCCACGACGGCCTCAAGGTGCTCGAAGCCGGCCGATGTGAGCCGGTACCACCGCCACTGGAAGTCGCCCCGCACGTCCACGAACCCCGCGTCACGGAGGATCCGCAGGTGCTTGGAGACGGCCGTGCGACTGATCCGGAATTCGCCCCCGACGACCGCCGCCAGCTCGCCGGCCGTGTGCTCACCGCTCGCGAGGATGTCGATGATCCGCCTGCGCGCCGGCTCGGCCAGCGCTTCGAAGGGGTGCATGGGAAAGAGCAGGGGGACGCTCTGGGTGCTGCGCATGCGGGGAGCGTACGAGCGGCGGACGACATTCCGCGGAGCGTCAGGCGACGTGGTCCGCGCCGCGGGAGTGATTCCGCGCGCCCGCGGGTGATCTTCTCGTTCGCATCCGCCCGCGCTCTTCGTCCGGGAGCGCATTGAAGTTCCGGTTCACACAGCACGAGGCGGCGCTGATGAACCAACGGTTCACATCGCCGGCAGGGCCGGTGGGGTCATTGAACTTCCAGCTCACATTCGTTGCCGTGCGCTGATCGGGGCAAGAGTCCGGCGCGGGCGAGTCGGCCGTGTGAGCCGGAAGTTCAATACGCCTCCTGAGACTTCGCGACCGCGGACCTTCGAGGGCATGCCAGCCCGGACCCCGCGGGGCTCGGTACGATCGAAGGCTATGCGCGCGCCCGAGCCCGTCATCTCGTACCCGCCGGAGCTGCCCGTCAGCGCCGCCCGGGACGAGATCGCGCGCGCGATCCGCGACCACCAGGTCGTGATCGTCGCCGGCGCGACCGGGTCGGGGAAGACGACGCAGCTGCCGAAGATCTGCCTCGAACTCGGCCGCACGCGCATCGCGCACACCCAGCCCCGGCGGATCGCGGCCCGCACGATCGCCGAGCGCATCGCCGAAGAACTCGAAGTGCCGCTCGGCACGACGGTCGGCTACAAAGTGCGCTTCACCGACAAGGTGCAGGACGACACCCGCGTCGCACTCATGACCGACGGCATCCTGCTCAACGAGATCCACCGCGACCGGCTGCTGCGCCGCTACGACACGATCATCGTCGATGAGGCCCACGAGCGGTCGCTCAACGTCGACTTCCTGATCGGCTACCTCACGCAGGTTCTCCCCCAGCGGCCCGACCTGCGTGTGATCGTCACGAGCGCGACGATCGACCCGCAGAGCTTCGCGAAGCACTTCGCGGATGCCGCAGGCAACCCCGCCCCGATCATCGAGGTGTCGGGCCGCACCTATCCGGTCGAGATCCGCTACCGCGGCCCCGGCGAGTCCGACGACGAGGTCGACGGCATCACCGCCGCGCTCGGGGAGCTCGACCGCGAAGCTCCCGGCGACGTGCTCGTGTTCCTGCCGGGTGAGGCGGAGATCCGCGACGCGATGGATGCCGTCCGAGGCATGTACGCCAAGGATGCCGCCCCCACCGAGGTGCTGCCCCTGTACGGCCGCTTGAGCTCGGCCGAGCAGCATCGCGTCTTCGAGCGCCCTTCGACAAGCTCAGGGGGAAGGGTGGCCGGCGTCCGGCGACGCGTGATCCTGGCGACCAACGTCGCCGAGACGAGCCTCACGGTTCCCGGCATCCGGTACGTGATCGACACCGGTACAGCCCGCATCTCGCGATACAGCGCCCGCACCAAGATCCAGCAGCTTCCGATCGAAGCCGTGTCGCAGGCCTCCGCCCAGCAGAGGTCGGGTCGCGCCGGCCGCACGAGCCCGGGCATCGCGATCCGCCTGTACGCCGAGGAGGACTTCGAGAAGCGCCCGGAGTTCACCGAGCCCGAGATCCTGCGCACGAGCCTGGCCTCCGTCATCCTGCAGATGCTGTCCCTCGGATTCGGCGAGATCACCGCGTTCCCCTTCCTGACCAAGCCCGATTCGCGCGGCGTGAAGGCGGCGTTGGACCTTCTGCTCGAGCTCGGAGCCGTCCGCTTGCCGGGCCGTGGCGAGGGGACAGCGGCCCGGCTGACCGGCCTCGGCCGCGAGATAGCCCGGCTGCCGATCGACCCGCGCTTCGCGCGCATGCTGATCGAGGCCAAGCGGATCGGCGTGCAGCGGGACGTGCTCGCGATCGTGGCGGGGATGTCGATCCAGGATGTGCGGGAGCGGCCAGAGGAGCGCCGGGAGGAGGCCGATCGCCTTCATGCCCGCTTCGTCGATCCGACCAGCGACTTCCTCACGCTCCTCAACCTCTGGAACCATCTGCAGGAGCAGCAGGCTGCACTCGGCTCGAGCGCGTTCCGCCGCCTCTGCCGCGCAGAGCACCTCAGCTACGTCCGGGTGCGCGAGTGGGTCGACGTACACCGTCAGCTGCGCACACTCGTCGGCGCACGGCGCAGCGATGAGACGGATGCCTCGACCGCGAACCCGGATGACCTGCATAGGGCGATCCTCAGCGGCCTCCTCTCGCACATCGGCATCCTCGATGAGCGCAGCTCCCCCAGAACCGCAGGTCGGTCGCTGAGCGAGCGCAGCGAGTCGAAACGCCCACAGGGCGGCGAGTACATCGGAGCCCGCGGTGCCCGATTCGCGATCTTCCCCGGGTCCGGCCTGCGCAAGAAGCGGCCGTCCGCGGTCATGGCTGCCGAACTCGTCGAGACCTCGCGCCTGTTCGCCCGCACGGTCGCGGCCGTCGACCCGGCATGGGCGGAGGCTCTCGCGGGCGACCTCGCCAAGCGCCAGCTCAGCGAGCCGCACTGGTCGAAGGCTGCAGGGGCGGCATCCGTCTACGAGAAGGTGACCCTGTTCGGGGTGGAGATCATCCCGCGCCGTCGCGCTCAGCTCGCCCGATTCGATCGACCGCTCGCGCGCGAGCTCTTCCTGCGGCACGCGCTCGTCGAGGGCGAGTGGGATCCTGGTGGCCTCGACAAGCGCCTGACCGCGTTCGAACGGCGCAACCTGGAGCTGCGCCGGCGGCTCGAGAAGATCGAGGAGCGCGAGCGTCGCCGCGACATCCTCGTCGGCGACGAGGCGGTCTTCGCCTTCTACGACGCGCGCATCCCCCGCGATGTGTTCGACGTGCGGTCGTTCGAAGCATGGTGGCGGGATGCCGCGCAGCGCACGCCCCGCCTGCTCGACATGACCGAAGCCGATCTCCTCGAAGACGCGGCCCGGGCCGACGAACGCGCCTTCCCGGCTCGGTGGCGCCAAGCCGATCAGGTCCTCTCGCTGACGTACCGTTTTGAGCCCGGCGCAGAAGACGACGGGGTGACCGCCGTCGTGCCTCTCGCGCTGCTCGCACAGGTGCGCCCCGACGGGTTCGACTGGCAGGTGCCGGGCATGCGCGACGAGATGGTCACCGCGCTGCTGCGCGCGCTGCCGAAGGCGATCCGCCGTCATGTCGTGCCCGCGGCCGACTGGGCTGCGCGCTTCGCCGAAGAACTGGAAGGTCTCGGACCGGAGTCGCACGAGGGCCTTCCGCCCAGCTCGCTGCGCGGTGCGCTGGCCACGCGCATCCAACGCGTCGCGAATCAGCCCGTCACCGCCGCCGACTTCGAACTCGAGCGCGTGCCCGCCCATCTGCAGGTCTCGTTCCGCGTCGTCGACGAGCGGGGCCGGGCCGTCGGCTCGGGCCGGGACCTCGCCGAGCTGCAGACGAGGCTGAGCGATCGCGCCCGCACCTCGGTCGCCCGCGCAACGGCAATTCGACCCCTGAGCTCGTCGAAGGGTCGCGACGCTTCGACGGGCTCAGCGACCCGCGGGGTGGGCTCAGCGACCGGAGGGGTGGGCTCAGCGACCGGCGGGCGCGCTTCCGCGATCGGAGGAGTGGGCTCGGCGAGTGGCGCTGATTCCACGAGATCCGGCGCGATCGTCGAGCGCAGCGGCCTCACCGACTGGGACGTAGAGACGCTCCCCGAGATCATCGACACGAAGGTCGCGGGAGGAATCGTCCGCGGCTACCCGGCGCTGGTCGACGAGGGAACGAGCGTCGCGCTGCGCGTGGAGACGACGCCGGAAGCTGCCGAGCGGGCGACGCGCGGCGGCGTCCGCCGCCTCCTGCTGCTGGCGGTAGCCTCTCCGGCGTCGTACGTGCTCGAGCATCTCACGTCGGCTGAGAAGCTCGCGCTCGCCGCATCCCCCTATCCGTCGGCGAAGGCCCTTGTCGAAGACGCGCGCGTCGCCGTCGCGGATGCCGTGCTGGCCCGCACGACCGGAATCGGCGTCGTCCGCACCCGCGCCGAATTCGAGCGGGTCCGCGACGCGCTGTCGGCCGTCGTGGTCGACGAGACGTTCCAAGCCGTGTCGCTCGCGGCCCGCATCCTCACCGGCGCGCGGGATGCGGATCGCGCGGTGCGTGCGCAGAACTCGCTCACACTCCTGGGCGCGCTGAACGACGTGAAAGGCCAGCTCGCCGGGCTCGTCTTCCCGGGGTTCATCTCGCGGACCGGGCTCACGCGCCTCGCGCACGTGCCCCGCTACCTGCGCGGTGCCAAGGAGCGTGTCGACGGACTCGCCGACAACGCGGGCCGCGACCGGCAGCGGATGACCGAGTTCGAGCGCGCCGTGGCGATCTACGCGGAGGCGGGCGGATCGATCCCCCTCGCACTGGAGGCGACACCCGCTCTGTCACACGCGCGGTGGCTGCTGGAGGAGTACCGCATCAGCCTGTTCGCCCAGCACCTCGGCACGGCGGAACCCGTCTCGCTGCCGCGCATCCAGAAGGCGCTGCGGGAATAGTCCCGGCGAGAAGAGAGGTTGGCCCCGACATGGCTTCAGCGATCGCGTACACCGAATTCGGAGGACCCGAGGTCCTCAGGCTCATCGAGGTAGAGCTTCCCGCACTCGCGGCAGGACAGCTCGCCGTGCGTGTGGAGGCGGCAGGTGTGAACCCGATCGACTGGAAGCTGCGCGCCGGGCTTCGGGCATCGGATCCCCTGACCGGACCACGGCGGATCGGCGCCGACGCCGCGGGAGTCGTGACCGCGGTGGGATCCGACGTCGATGGCTTCCGTGTGGGCGACGCCGTCGTCGTGTTCGGCGCGGCGGGCGCCTACGCGTCGGAGATCGTCGTCCGCGCGGAGAGCGTTCAGCCGCGGCCGCCGCAGGTGAGCGCCGCGCAGGGCGCGGCACTCGGCATCCCGGTGGGCACCGCGTATCAGGCCCTCCGCTCGCTGGCCGTCGGTCCGTCCGACACGGTTCTCGTGCACGGCGGCTCGGGGTCGGTGGGGCAGGCCGCGATCCAGTTCGCCGTCCTCTGGGGCGCGACCGTGGTCGCCACCTCCTCGGAGCGGCGGTTCGACACCGTTCGCGCGCTCGGCGCGACGCCCGTCGCGTACGGCGAGGGTCTCGCCGGACGGATCCGGAACCTCGCACCTCAGGGCGTCACCGTCGCCCTCGATGTCGCCGGCACCGACGAAGCGATCGAGACCTCGCTCGAGCTGGTCGCCGACCGCGAGCGCATCGCCACGCTCGTGCGGGGGCGGGATGCCGCGTCGTTCGGCATCCGGGCGTTCTCCGGCGGCGGACCCAAGCCGCTCACCGAGCGCGAGCAGGCATGGCGCCGCGAGGCGCTCCCCGTGACGATTGCGCTCCTTGCCGCCAGGCGATTCTCCGTCGAGCTCGGACCCTCGTTCCCGCTCGCGGATGCCCCTGCCGCGCACCAGGCCGTCCAGGACGGCACGGACGGAAAGGTCACACTCGTCCCGTAGGTCGCTCGCGCCGACGCAACACTTCGACATAAGACAGGCCCTCCCGGGCGGCACCTCGACAATGGAAGGATGTCCGAGGTCTCCCGTTCCTTCGCGACGGCGCAGGTGCAGGCGGGCTACGTTCCCGGCGTCGCCGAGAACACCGCCGTGCCGCCCATCTATCAGTCCAACGCGTTCGAGTTCAGTTCGCTGAGCGAGGCGCGCGACCTTTTCGCACTGCGCCGCGAGGGGAACATCTACAGCCGCGCCGCGAACCCGACGGTCCTGGTGTTCGAGCAGCGTGTGGCCGAGCTGGAGGCCGGGATCGCCGCTGCCGCCGTGGCGTCCGGGCAGGCGGCGGTGGCGCTCGCGCTTCTGGCCCTGGCCAAGCATGGCGAGCACATCGTCGCGGCCCGTCAGCTGTACGGCGGCACGATCGATCTGCTGCAGGACACGTTCGCCGACTGGGGCATCGACGTGACGTTCGTCGATCAGGACGACGCGGATGCCTGGGCGGCTGCGGTGCGGCCGACCACGCGGGCGCTGTTCGCCGAGTCGATCACGAATCCGAACGCGCAGGTGCTCGACATCCGTGCGGTCGCCCGCGTGGCACGCGAGGCGGGTGTGCCGCTGGTGATCGACCACACCGTGGCGACGCCCTATCTGCAACGGGTGAAGGACTTCGGCGCCGACATCGTCGTCCACTCGGCGACGAAGTACCTGGGCGGGCACGGCACCTCGCTCGGCGGAGTCATCGTCGATCTGGGCACCTTCGACTTCGCGCGCGAGCCCGACCGCTGGCCCCAGCTCACCGAGTCGTACCGCCGCGTACCGGGCGGCAGCCTGGTCGACCGCTTCGGCGCCACCGGGTCGCCCTTCATCGCGCTCGTGAAGACGAAGTACGTCCACGACCTCGGGCCGTCGCTGCCGGCATTCAACGCGTTCCAGCTGCTCCAGGGTCTGGAGACCCTCGACCTGCGGATCGCGCGGCACAGCACGAGCGCGCTCCAGGTCGCCCGCTTCCTCGAAGGGCATCCCGCGGTCGCGCGAGTGAACCACCCCGGCCTCGAGTCCAGCCCGTGGCACGAGCTCGCGCGGGAGTACCTGCCCAAGGGCGCGGCATCCGTCTTCTCCTTCGACGTGCATTCCACGGGAGACGTCGAGAGCGACTTCGCGCGGGTCGAGGCGCTCATCGCGCGCCTCGAGGTGGTGCGGCTCGTCGCCAACATCGGCGACGCGCGCAGCCTGATCGCGCACCCCGCCTCGATGACCCACAGCCACATGTCGCCGTCCCAGCTCGCCGAAGCGGGCATCACGTCGGCGACGATCAGGCTGTCGATCGGTCTGGAGGATCCCGCAGATGTGATCGCCGATCTGGATCGCGCGCTGACCGCGCTCGCCGAGTCCAGGCCCGTGGTGGAGAGCGAACAGCGGTTGTCGTCGGTGCTCTGACCGTAGACGTTCTGGTATCGGTCGTAGAGGCTGTCGATCGCTTCCTGCGGGATCGGGATCAGCGGGCCCGCCTGGGCCGCGATGTGCACCGTGCGGGCGACGTCTTCCAGCATGACAGCAGCCTTCACCACGTCCTTCGCGGACGAGCCGATCGTGAACGGACCGTGGTTCTGCATGATCACCCCGCGGGAGCGGTGACCGGTGAGCGTCTCCACGATTCCGCGACCGATAGTTACCGGTCACATGGACGATGTTAGCGGGAGGGTCGATACGCTCGGAGGATGACTGGACTGCGCTGGGGAATCCTTGCAACGGGCGGAATCGCCCACGCCTTCGCCTCTGACCTGCGAACCGCCGGACTCGACCTCGTCGCGGTCGGCTCGCGTTCGCCGGAATCGGGGCAGCGCTTCGCGGACGAGTTCGACGTCCCGCGCGTGCACGGCTCGTACGAAGCGCTCGTGTCGGATCCCGATGTCGACATCGTGTACGTCTCGACTCCGCATCCGATGCACGCCGAGAACGCGATCCTCGTGCTCGAGCACGGCAAGCACGTCCTCGTCGAGAAGCCGTTCACCCTCACCGGCGCCGAAGCGGCCGCGGTCCGCGATGTCGCCGCGAGGAAGGGTCAGCTGGCGATGGAGGCGATGTGGACCCGCTACCTGCCTCACATGATCCGCATCCGCGAGCTTGTCTCCTCGGGCGCGCTCGGCGACATCCGCGCGGTGCTCGCCGACCACACCCAGAAGATCTCGACCGATCCCGCCCACCGGCTCAACAACCTCGACCTCGGCGGCGGTGCGCTGCTCGACCTCGGCATCTATCCGATCTCGTTCGCGTGGGACATCCTCGGGGCCCCGACCGCGATCACCGCGTCCGCCAGCATCGGGGCGACAGGCGTGGACGACGAGGTTGCGACGATCTTCACCCACGCCGCCGGCGCGCTGTCGACGTCGCTGTCTGCCTCCCACGCCGCCGGCCCCAACACCGCATCGATCGTCGGCACCGAAGCGCGGATCGACATCGACCGGGTCTGGTACACCCCGACGTCGTTCCGCCTGGTGTCGCCCGACGGCGAGGTCCTCGAGTCGTACGAGTCGCACATCCAGGGCCGCGGCATGCAGTTCCAGGCGCTCGCCGCCGAGCGGTACGTGTCGTCGGGCGCCCACGACAGCGACATCCTGCCGATCGACGAGACCGTCGCCATCATGGGCACCCTCGACGAGGTGCGCCGCCAGATCGGCTTGGTGTACCCCGCCGAGCGATGACCGCGGCGAACCGGCCTGTCAGACTGGAGCAATGCCCGACTCGCAGAACTCCCGCGTCGCCGTCTACCTGGACTTCGACAACATCGTCATCTCCTGGTACGACCGCGTCCACGGGCGCAACTCCTACGGACGTGACCGGCAGCGGATCATCGAGACGCCCGAAGACCCCGAGATCGCGGAGCGCCTGACGGCCGCGACGATCGACGTCGGCGCGATCATCGACTACGCGGCATCCTTCGGCACCCTCGTGCTCACGCGCGCGTACGCCGACTGGTCCTCGCCGGTGAACGCCGTCTATCGCACGCAGCTCGTGGCCCGTGCCGTGGATCTCGTGCAGCTGTTCCCGGCCGCCGCATACGCGAAGAACGGCGCCGACATCCGTCTCGCCGTGGACGCGGTCGAGGACATGTTCCGTCTCCCCGACCTCACGCACGTCGTGATCGTGGCGGGCGATTCGGACTACGTCCCTCTCGCTCAGCGCTGCCGGAGGCTGGGGCGCTACGTCGTGGGCGTCGGCGTGGCCGGGTCGACGGCGAAGTCGCTCGCCGCCGCCTGCGACGAGTTCGAGGCCTACGACTCGCTGCCGGGCGTTCCCCGTGTGCCCCGGGTCGCGACGAAGGATGCCGCATCCCGCGCGCCCTCTCGGGCCACGTCGTCCCGCGCCAAGAGCGCGGCGACCGCTCCCGAGGAGGCCGCGGCGGAGCCCGGCCCGCGCACCCGCGGCGGGCGCGGGCCGAAGAAGGCACCGGCGAAGGATCCGGCGCCGGACGATGCGGCCGAGGACGCACCCGGCACCGAGGCGACGACCGCAGAAGACGCCGCCCCGGCCGCGGCGCAGGTCGAGGCATCCCTCATCGAGGCCCTGGGACCGGCGGCGCCGCCCAAGCGCACCAATCGACGCGCCTCGTCGACGACCGTCGCCGCGACCGCCGACCCGCCCGCCCCGCCGGTCGAAGAGGTGCCGGAGGATCCGCAGGAGGTCGCGACGAGGCTTCTCGAGCGCGCCCTGCGGCTGGGACACGACAAGGACGACGATGCGGAGTGGCTGCACAGCTCGGCGGTCAAGACCCACATGCGGCGGATGGATCCCTCGTTCAGCGAGAAGGCCCTCGGCTACCGCTCGTTCTCTGATTTCGTCAAGGCGCGCGAGTCGATCGCCGAACTCGAAGAGACCGGTCACGAGAGGCTCGTCCGCCTCCGTGAGTAGCGGAAACGTCTCGATCACGCCACCCACTTGAAACCTGAATCAAATCTCAGGTAAGGTCGCCGAGCGGCATCCCCTGCCGCTCCGCGCCCTACAAGGAGGTAACAGCGCATGGCTACGTCTGAAACCAGCTCAGCCACGTCCCCCCGCACCCCCGGCTCCCCCCCACCCCAATCGAGTCTCCGTCGCGTGGTCACCGCCTCGATGGCGGGCACCGTCGTCGAGTGGTACGAGTTCTTCCTGTACGCCACCGCAGCGACGCTGGTGTTCAACAAGATCATGTTCCCGCCCTCTGACGACCCTCTGACCCCGATCATCGCGGCCTTCGTCACGTATGCGGTCGGCTTCGTCGCCCGCCCCCTCGGCGGAATCGTCTTCGGGCACTTCGGAGACAAGTACGGCCGTAAGCGGCTCCTGCAGGTCGCCATCGTCCTGGTCGGCGTCGCCACCTTCCTGATGGGATGCCTGCCCACCTACGCTCAGGTCGGCTTCCTCGCTCCCGCGCTCCTGGTCATCCTCCGCTTCGCGCAGGGCTTCGCCGTCGGCGGCGAGTGGGGCGGCGCCGTGCTGCTGGTCGCCGAGCACTCGCCCGACAAGTCGCGTGGCTTCTGGGCCTCGTTCCCCCAGGCCGCCGTGCCGATCGGAAACCTGCTGGCGACCGTCGTGCTGCTGACTCTCAGCCGCCTGCTCACCGAGGAGCAGTTCCTGGCGTGGGGCTGGCGCATCGGATTCTGGCTTTCGGTGGTCATCGTGGCGATCGGCTACTACATCCGCACCCGCGTGACCGACGCCCCGATCTTCCTCGAAGTGCAGAAGAAGGTCGAGCAGGAGGAGCACGTGCGCTACGGCGTGCTCGAGGTGCTGCGGCGCTACCCGCGCGGCGTCTTCACCGCGATGGGCCTGCGCTTCGCCGAGAACATCATGTACTACCTCGTCGTGACGTTCTCCATCACCTACCTCGTGGTGAACGAGGTCGACACCGCGGAGATCCTCGGCTACATGGTGATCGCGCACATCGTGCACATGATCGTGATCCCGCTGATCGGCGGTCTGGCGGATCGCATCGGCCGCAAGCCGGTGTACTTCATCGGCGCGGTGCTGGCCGGCACGTGGGGCTTCTTCGCCTTCCCGATGTTCGACACGAAGACTCCGGTCGTCATCCTGCTGGCGATCTGCATCGGCCTGGTCATCCACGCCTTCATGTACGCATCGCAGCCGGCGATCATGAGCGAGATGTTCCCCACGCGCATGCGCTACTCGGGCGTCTCGCTCGGCTACCAGGTCACCTCGATCGTCGCAGGCTCACTCGCGCCGATCATCGCGGCCGCCCTGCTGCAGCGGTTCGACTCGTGGGTCCCGGTCGCGATCTACCTCGCGATCGCCGCCGCGGTCACGCTCGTCGCGGTCGTCTCGCTGCGCGAGACCAAGGGCTCATCGCTGCACGAGCTCGACCGCATCGACGATGAGCGCCTCGCCGAGGACGCGCCCCAGAAGGTCCGCGCATAGCGGCATCCGAGATCAGAGGAGCCCCCGTTCGCCGCAGGTGCGGACGGGGGTTCCTCGTCCTCGCAGAACCCGTTCCGGTACAGTGTCGATCGTGGTAGGACGCATCGCCCCACCCGGCTCGCAGTCTTCACTTCGTGAAGCGAACCGAGCCCGGCTCGTCGAGTCGCTCAAACGACATGGGCGACTGACGCAGGTCGAGCTGGCCGGAAGCACCGGTCTCTCGCCCGCGACGGTGTCGAACATCGTCAAGGAACTGACCGCGTCGGGGCTGCTGCACACGTCTATCACCTCGCGAAGCGGCCGCCGGGCGACGCTCGTCTCGCTCGCACGCCAACTCGGTCTCGTTGCGGGTGTGCACTTCAGCTCGCGTCAGCTGCACATCGCGATCGCCGATGCGACCCGCACCGTGGTGACTCAGACGTCGCTTCCCCTCGCGCTCGACCACCGCCACGACGCCGAGCTCGACCGTCTCAGCATCCTTCTCGGCGACATGATGGAGACCCTGGGCGGATCCGTCAGCGACCTTCTCGCCGTCGGGCTCGCGCTTCCCGCGCCGATCGACCCGCGCACCGGCATGGTCTCCACGCCCGGCCTGCTGCGGGGCTGGGAGGGCGTCGATGTCGCCGACAGCCTGACCGCACGCATCGGGCGTCCGGTCTTCGTCGACAGCGAGGCGAACCTCGCCGGGCTCGCCGAGGCGCGTGAAGGCAGCGCGCGCAACGCGGCGTCGTCGGTGTTCATCCGCGTCGGGCACACGATCAGCGCCGGCTTGGTGGTGGGCGGAGACCTCTTCCGCGGCGTGAACGGCAAGGCCGGGCAGATCGGCCACGTCACGATCGATGAGAACGGCCCGATGTGCCGGTGCAGCAATCGCGGCTGCCTCGAGACCTACGCCGGCGGACCCGCCCTGCTGTCGCTGTTCCCGCCGAGCGAGGGGATGCAGCGCCTCCGCGACCTCATTCAGGCGTCGGATGCCGGCGACGGAAGCTCGCGCCGCGTGATCGCCGACGCCGGGCGCCACATCGGCATCGCCGCGGCGAGCCTCTGCAATCTGTTCGACCCCGAGCTGATCGTCGTGGGCGGCGAGCTCGGCGAGGCGGGTGAGATCCTCATGGCTCCCATGCGCCACTCCCTCGAGCGCACGGCGCTGGCATCGGCGTCCGGCCTGCCGGAGATCGTGGGGGCGTCGTTCGGCGGGTGGGCCGAGACGAGAGGTGCGATAACGATCGCGCTGGATCACGTCACCGTCGACGCCGAAGCCGTCCCGTTCTCGGCGTAGTCACGATGCCGTTGATGTCGAGACCCCGGCCGAGGGTTGCGCGAAAGACCCGCGCCACCGCCATGTTCATCGCGGCGGCCGTGTTCGGCGTCGCCCTGGCGGGTTGCACGGGCGAGACCGCCACACCGAGCGAGGGGACGATCGCGCTGCTGCTGCCGGACGCGAAGACCGCGCGCTACGAGACGTTCGATCGGCCGCTGTTCGAGGGGAAGGTCGCCGAGCTCGGCGAGTACGACGTGCTGTATTCCAACGCCGACGGCGACGCGACCAAGCAGCAGCAGCAGGCCGAGTCGGCTCTGGCCGCGGGGGCGGATGTCCTGGTGCTGGACGCGTTCGACACCCAGGCGGCCGTCAGCATCGTCCTGTCGGCCAACGCGCAGGGCGTTCCCGTCATCTCCTACGATCGCCTCATCGCGGGCGGTGAACTGGCGTACTACATCTCGTTCGACAACGAACTCGTCGGCGACCTGCAGGCGACCGAGTTCGTCCGCGCCCTGGAAGCTGCCGGCAACGGCAACGCGGGCGTGCTCCTGGTGAACGGCTCGCCCACCGACAGCAATGCCGCGCAGTTCCGCGACGGCGCTCGGCGCGTGATCGACGAGAGCGACCTGCGCGTGCTCGCGGAGTACGACACCCCGGGCTGGAGTCCCGAGAAGGCGCAGGAGTGGGTGGCGGGTCAGATCGCCCAGTATTCGGGCGACATCGCGGGAGTCTACGCGGCGAACGACGGGGTCGCCGGTGGCGCGATCTCGGCGCTGAAGGCGGCGAACGTCGCCCCGTTTCCCGTGGTGACGGGGCAGGATGCCGAACTCGCCGCGATCCAGCGGATCATCAGCGGCGATCAGCTGATGACCGTCTACAAGGCGATCAGGCCACAGGCCGAGCGCGCCGCCGAGGTCGCGGTCGCGCTGATCGCCGGCGAGGAGATCGTCGCGCCGCTGGAGATCCAGGGCACCCCCGCGACGCTGCTCGAGCCGATCCCGGTGACGATCGACAACATCATGGACACCGTTGTGGCCGACGGATTCTGGACCGTCGATGACATCTGCACCCCGGCGCTGGCAACGGCATGCGAAGCGGCCGGGATCGGATGAGCACCGAAAGCCGCAGGCGGTGAGAGCATGACCTCTATGTCATTGACTCAGCCACGATCCGGACGTTCGCGTGAACGCGTGCTGACCGTGCACGCGATCGGCAAGCATTTCGGTGCGGTGAAGGCCCTGACCGACGTCGACTTCTGGGTGAACGAGGGCGAGGTCGTCGCGCTCATCGGCGACAACGGGGCAGGCAAGTCGACCCTCGTCAAGCTGCTCTCCGGCGTCTACTCGCCGGATGCCGGGCTGATCGAGTACGACGGAGAGCCGGTCGAGATCCACAGCCCGGCGGATGCCCAGGAGCTCGGGATCGCCACCGTCTTCCAGGACCTCGCCCTGTGCGACAACCTCGACGTCGTCGCGAACCTTTGGCTCGGTCGCGAGCTGCGCACCGGCCGCACCCTCGACGAGGTCGACATGGAGCAGCAGACCTGGACCCTGCTGCGCGAGCTGTCGGCGAAGATCCCTTCCGTGCGCACTCCGGTCGCGTCGCTGTCCGGCGGTCAGCGCCAGACCGTCGCGATCGCGAGGTCGCTCATCGGCGACCCGCGCATCGTGATCCTCGACGAGCCCACCGCCGCACTCGGCGTGGCTCAGACCGCCGAGGTCCTGAACCTGATCGAGCGGCTTCGCGAGCGCGGACACGGGGTCGTGCTCGTCAGCCACAGCATGGCCGACGTGATGGCCGTCGCCGACCGCGTCGTCGTTCTGCGTCTGGGACGCAACAACGGGGTCTACAACATCGCCGACGTGACCAGCGAGACCCTGATCGCCGCGATCACCGGAGCGACCGACAATGCGGTGGCGCGCCGTGCGTCCGAACGTGCGACGCCGGACGCCGCCGAGGGCAAGATCTTCCGGATGCGGGACCTCAACGCCCGGCGCGATCAGAAGCCCCGCGGAGGCGGCCCGTCATGACGGTCGGCAAGGAATCGCCCCCGACCGTCACGGCTCCGGGGGCGGAGGAGCGCCTGCTCAGCGCACAGGGGCTGCGCTCCGCGGCTTCCGCACTGCTCGCGCGCATCCGCGGCGGCGACCTGGGTTCCCTCCCCGTGATCGTCGGCCTCGTCGTGATCTGGGCGATCTTCCAGGCGCTCAACCCGGTCTTCCTCTCCAGCACGAATCTGGTGAATCTGACGATGCAGTGCGCGGCGATCGGAACGATCGCGCTCGGCATCGTGCTGGTGCTGCTCGTGGGCGAGATCGACCTGTCGGTCGGCTCCGTCTCGGGCCTGGCATCGGCGATCCTCGCGGTGACGTTCGTGCAGCTGCAGTGGAATCTCGTGCTCGCGCTGGTCGCCGCGATCGGCGCGGGAGCTCTCGTCGGGCTGATCTACGGGTTCCTGTACACCCGCTTCGGCCTGCCCAGCTTCGTGATCACGCTCGCCGGCCTCCTGGGCTTCCTGGGGCTGCAGCTGTGGGTGCTGGGCGACACCGGCACGATCGGCCTGCCGTTCGACTCCTGGATCGTCCAATTCGCGCAGCAGTGGTATCTGCCGCCGTGGGCCTCGTACGTCGTCGCGGGACTGACCGCCGTCGCGTACGCCTGGATCCTGGTGCGTCGCGCGCGCCAGCGTGCGGCAGCCAACCTCGTGAGTCAGAGCTACATCGAGATCGGCGTGCGCAGCGGCGCGCTGGTTGCGTTCCTGATGGTCGCCGCCTGGTACCTCAACCTCACGCGCGGCGTCGGCGTGATGTTCCTGTTCTTCCTGGTGCTCGTCGTCGTCGTGAACTTCGCGCTGACGCGCACCCGCTGGGGAAGAGCGGTGTACGCCGTCGGCGGATCGGTCGACGCATCACGGCGTGCCGGCATCCGCGTCGAGAGGGTCTACATCTCGGTGTTCATGCTCTGCTCCACGCTGGCCGCCGTCGGCGGCGTGCTGGCGGCTGCCCGCCTGGCCTCGGCGAACCAGAGCTCCGGCACCGGAGACGTGAACCTCAACGCGATCGCCGCCGCCGTCATCGGCGGAGCGAGCCTGTTCGGCGGTCGAGGCACCGCCTTCGCCGCGCTTCTCGGCATCTTCGTGATCCAGTCGATCTCCTCGGGGCTGACGCTGCTGAACCTCGACTCGTCGGTGATCTTCATGATCACGGGCGTCGTGCTCATCCTCGCGGTCACGGTCGACTCGCTCTCGCGACGGAAGCGGGCGGCGGTCGGACGAGCGTGAACCTCGGCATTCGTTCACAGGACGAATGCCGAAGCGGCGTTGCCAAAGCGTTACGTTCAAGTCTTGACGCCAAGAAAGGATGCCGAAAGGATCGCATAAGCGAGAACGCGCCGAGTCCCTGGGCGCTCGCACACTCAAAGACGAAAGGCGAAAGATGAAGAAGTCTTCAATCCTCTCCGCGGCCGCTCTCACCGGCACTGCGGCGCTGCTCCTGGCCGGCTGTGCCGGCTCGGGCGGCGGCACCACGCCCACTGACGACGCAGACGGCGGAGGCGAGTCGGCGGGTCGCGCGTGCGTGATCCTTCCCGATGCGGCCTCCTCGCCGCGCTGGGAGAACTTCGACCGCGTGTACCTCCAGGAGGGTCTGGAGGAGGCCGGCTTCGAGGTCGACATCCAGAACGCTCAGGGTGACGTCAACAAGTACTCGACGATCGCCGACCAGCAGCTCACCCAGGGCTGCGGCGTCATGCTGCTCGTCGACTACCAGGGCGCCGCCGAGGCCGTGGCCGCCAAGGCCAAGGGCGAGGGCATCCCCGTCATCGCGTACGACCGTCCGTTCGAGGGTGCCGACTACTACGTGTCGTTCGACAACGTGGAGGTCGGTCGCCTGCAGGGCCAGACCGTCCTGGACGGCCTCGAGGCCAAGGGCGTCGCGCCGGCTGACGCAACCGTCGTCTACATCGGCGGAGACCCCACCGACGGCAACGCGGCGATGTTCCACGACGGTGCGGACGAGGTCCTCGCCGAAGCGGGCGTCGTTCCGGCCGCCGAGCCCCCGGGAGCATGGGACCAGGCCAAGTCGCAGACCAACTTCGAGCAGGCGCTGACCTCGCTCGGCGGACAGGTCGACGGCGTCTGGGCTGCCAACGACACGAACGCCGCAGGCGTCATCAAGGTCCTCCAGGACAACAACCTCCAGGGCGTTGCCGTGTCGGGTCAGGATGCCAACGTCGCGGGCCTGCAGAACATCCTGCTCGGCTGGCAGACCGCCACGGTCTACAAGCCGGTCGCCGATGAGGCTGCGGCCGCTGTCGAGGTCGCGATCGCCCTCCTGAGCGGCGAGGACGTCGCCACCGACGCCGAGCTGGACGACGGCACGCCGTACATCCAGGTCACCCCGCAGCTCGTCGGCCCGAACGAGGTCAATGACGTAGTCGCCGCAGGCGATGCCGCGTACGATGACGTCTGCACGCCGGACGTCATGGCCGCGTGCGAGGAGTTCGGCGTCACCGCCCCGTAGCAGTCACCGCATCGAGGGCGCCGCGCCTGGAATGGCGCGGCGTCCTCGACGTGTACCCACACCCGAATCGCAAGGAAGCGAGCATGTCACACACGACCACTGCGAAAGAGCCGATCATTGAGTTGATCGGCGTGAAGAAGTCATTCGGCCCGGTGAGCGTCCTGAAGGGGGTCGACCTGAAGGTCTACCCCGGCAAGGTCACCGCCCTGGTCGGCGACAACGGCGCCGGCAAGTCGACTCTCATCAAGGGGCTCGCGGGCGTCCAGCCGTACGACGAGGGCGAGGTCCTCATCGACGGCACGCACCGGGACCTGCACCAGCCGCGGGATGCTGCGAACCTCGGCATCGAGGTCGTGTACCAGGATCTGGCGCTGTGCGACAACCTCGACATCGTGCAGAACATGTTCCTCGGTCGCGAGGAGCTCACGTTCGGCACGTTCGACGAGGGCCGCATGGAGAAGGACGCCTCCGACACGCTGCGCGGCCTGTCGGTTCGCACGGTCAAGTCCGTGCGTCAGAAGGTCTCCTCGCTCTCCGGTGGCCAGCGTCAGACGGTCGCGATCGCCCGCGCCGTGCTGAAGAAGGCGCGCGTGGTCATCCTCGACGAGCCGACCGCCGCCCTGGGTGTCGCCCAGACCGAGCAGGTGCTCAACCTGGTCAAGCGCCTCTCCGAGCAGGGCGTCGCGGTGATCATCATCAGCCACAACCTGGCGGACGTGTTCGAGGTCGCCGATGACATCGCGGTGCTGTACCTCGGGCAGATGGTCGCCCAGATCAACGTCGCCGACACCACTCGCGACGACGTCGTGGGCTACATCACCGGCACCAAGACGATGGGCGTCGAGCTCATCGGCACGACCAACATCCCCACGGGAGGCGCAGAGTGAGCGGCACGACAACGGAAGCGGCGCCCAGCCCGGTCACGAGCGACCTCATCGGCAGCGGCGTCGAGGGCGGCCTGAGCGACCAGATCAAGGCGTGGTGGCAGCGCGTCCGCGGCGGCGACATGGGCGCGCTGCCCGCCGTCGGCGGTCTGGTGGTGCTCAGCGTGATGTTCACGGTGCTGAGCCCGTTCTTCCTCACCGAGCGCAACTTCGCGAACCTGCTGAACCAGGCGGCGCCGCTGGTCGTGCTCGGCATGGCGCTCGTGTTCGTCCTGCTGCTGGGTGAGATCGACCTCTCCGCCGGTGTCACCGGCGGTGTCGGCATGGCACTGTTCGTCGTGCTGAACGCGCAGTTCGGCGTTCCCTGGCCGCTCGCCCTCCTCCTCGGCTTCGGCTTCGGGTTCCTCACCGGCGCTCTGATCGGCTTCTTCGTGGCGAGGGTCGGCATCCCGTCGTTCGTCGTCACGCTGGGTCTGTTCCTGGGCTATCAGGGACTCGCGCTCGTGGTGATCGGCCCGGGCGGTCTGTTCCGCCTCGAGGTTCCGGAGCTGATCGCGCTGCAGAACGGCAACCTGCCGGTTTGGGGCGGATGGGTGATGCTCCTGGTCATCCTCGCCGTCTCGGCCGGCACGTCGTTCTACGACCGTGCTCGTCGCACGAAGGCCGGCGTGCCCAATCGTGCGATCTCCCTGGTCTGGATCAAGCTCGCGGTCATCGCGGTGCTGGGCGGCGCGTTCGTCTTCGTGCTGAACCAGAACCGCGGCCAGTCGGTCAATGAGGTGGCCGGTGTGCCGATCATCGTGCCCATCGTTCTGCTGATCCTGTGGATCGGCACGTTCGTGCTGGACCGCACCAGGTTCGGCCGCTACGTCTACGCGATCGGCGGCAACGCCGAAGCCGCACGCCGCTCCGGCGTGAAGGTGCGATGGATCAAGTGGTGGGCGTTCGTGATCTGCTCCTCGCTCGCGGTCGCCGCCATGCTGTTCAGCGTCTCCCGCGTCGGCTCCGTCGATGCAACGGTCGGTCGCGACATCGTGCTGAGCGGCGTCGCCGCGGCGGTCGTCGGCGGTGTCAGCCTCTTCGGCGGACGCGGCCGGCTCATGAACGCGGCGATCGGCGCACTCGTGATCGCCGTGATCACGAACGGCCTCGGTCTGCTCAACCTGCCCGCAGGCGTGAACCTGCTCGTCACCGGCGGCGTGCTGATCCTCGCCGCGACGGTCGACGCGCTCTCGCGACTTCGTGCAGGCGGGGCGATGCGCGTCTAGTTGCTCTCCATCACGGAACGCCGGGACCTGGTGTCCCGGCGTTCCGTGCGTCAGCAGGGGGTGGAAGACTGTCCGGATGCCTTCCTTCTCCCCCGACGCGCTGCGGCGCTGGCCCGATCTCGAGGCTCCGGAGCTGTTCGCGGCCGATGCCGCCGACCGGCTGATCCTCGACGAGTCCGCGTCTGCACGGCAGAATGCGCCCGACGGCACGGTGGTCGTGATCGGCGACGCGTACGGCGCGCTGACCTTGGGATCGGCGGATGCCGGGGCCTCCGGCATCCGCGTCCACCAGGATCTGCTCGCGGGCGAGCGCGCTCTCGAAGCGAACGGCCGCACCGTCGGCCTGACCGACTCGTTCCGCTCGATGGACCTCAGTCCGGACCTGGTCGCCGGAGCCCGGCTCGTGCTCCTGCGTCTCCCCCGCGCGCTGGATGAGCTCGACGACATCGCCGCGCTCATCGCGGCACACGCGGACCCGGACGTCGTCGTGTTCGCCGGCGGACGCCTGAAGCACATGAGCGTCGCCATGAACGACGTGCTGCGCCGGTCGTTCGGAACAGTCGATGTGACGCACGCACGGCAGAAATCCCGGGTCCTGATCGCCCGCGGCCCCCTCGCGGGCCACGACCCCCGGCCGCGCACGAGCACGCACCGCGTTGCCGGACTCGTCGATCCGCTGACCGTCTGCGCGTTCGGCGGCGCGTTCGCCGGCACGGGGGTCGACATCGGCACGCGGTTCCTGATCGATCAGCTCGTCGACGCCTCGCTGCCGCCGGACGGGGACGTCATCGACTTCGCGTGCGGCACCGGAGTGATCGCCGCCTGGCTGGCGCTGGGCAATCCCGAGCGCCCCATCGTCGCGACCGACCAGTCAGCCGTCGCGGTCGCCTCCGCGCGCGCGACAGCGCAGGCGAACGGCATCACCGACCGGGTCGAGGTCGTGCGCGATCTCGGGCTCGCGTCGCGTCCCGACGGGAGCGCGTCGTTCATCGCCCTCAATCCCCCGTTCCACACCGGTTCGGCCGTACCCGTGACCGGAGTGGCGGCGCCGCTGTTCGGCGAGGCGGGTCGTGTGCTCGCGCGAGGCGGTGAGCTGTGGGCGGTGTGGAACTCGCCGCTGCAGTACCGGGCGACGCTTGAGAGGCTGGTCGGCCGGACGCGTCAGGTCGCGCGCAACGCCAAGTTCACGGTGACGGTCTCGACGCGGCGCTGACCGGATTTCATCCCTGCCGCTCACGACCGCGCGAGGATCCCGTCGACCCAGGCGGGAACGACGTCGGTCGCACGACCGACCAGAGATACGTCGAAGGGCACGACGGCGTCGCTCGGCTCGAGATTGAGCTCGACCGTGCGGGCTCCGAATGCAGCGGCCAGCGCCACGTAGCCGGCCGCGGGGTACACTGCTCCCGACGTCCCGATCGAGACGAAGATGTCACACGCCACGACGGCGTTCTCGATGCGATCGAGCTCGTGCGGCATCTCGCCGAACCAGACGACGTCGGGGCGCAGCATCCGCTCGCCGCAGACGGGACACGACGGTCGATCCTCGAGATCGTCGTGCCACTCCGATCTCGCTCCACATGCTCGGCACAGCGCGCGATCGAGTCGCCCGTGCATGTGCACCACGCGGTGTGAGGCGGCGCGCTCATGCAGGTCATCGACGTTCTGCGTGACTACCAGCAGCCGGTCGCCGAGCGAGCGCTCGAGGCGCGCCAGGGCATGGTGCGCGGCGTTCGGAGCAACGGATGCCGCGGCGCGACGCCGCGCGTCGTAGAAGCGCTGCACCGTGACGGGGTCGCGCTCGAATCCCTGCGGAGTCGCCACGTCTTCAACGCTGTGACCTTCCCACAGCCCGCCGGCGTCTCGAAACGTGGGGATGCCGCTCTCCGCCGAGATGCCCGCTCCCGTCAGCACCACGATCCGAGATGCGGCGGCGGGAGCTGCCGTGTCGGTCACCGCAGCAGCTCACGCAGGGACTGGATCGTGTCGGCCTCGTCGGGGCGCTTGTCGGGCCGGTAGCCCTTGACCCGCGCGAACCGCAGGGCCACTCCGCCGGGATAGCGCGTCGAGCGCTGCACGCCGTCGATCGCGATCTCGACGACGGTGACCGGGCGCACGTGCACGGCGTAGTCGCTGCGGTGCGTCTCGATGGACGGGAAGTGATCGGTCTGCCAGCGCAGCAGCTCGTCGGTCAGACCCTTGAAGGTCTTGCCGACCATCACGTAACCCCCGGGCTCGCCGAACTCACCGCTCGGATCGAGTGCACCGAGATGCAGGTTCGACAGCTGCCCGGTCCGTCGCCCCGATCCCCACTCCACGGCCAGCACGACAAGGTCGTAGGTGAGCACCGGCTTGACCTTGATCCAGCTCTTGCCGCGCCTGCCCGCCGCGTACACCGAGTCGAGTCCCTTCACGACGACCCCCTCGTGCCCGGCGGCGAGCGCCTCGCGAGAGACCTGTTCGGCGGCCGAAGCATCGGCGGTGACGATGCCGGGGACGCGCCAGTCCGCGGCGATCCGCTCGAGTTCGGCCAGGCGCACGTCAAGCTGCTCGTCGATCAGATCGCGACCGTCGATGCGCAGCACATCGAAGAACCACGGCCGCAGCACGGTCTGGCTGACCGTCTCTGATCCGAAGCGGGCCATCGTGTCCTGGAACGGCCGCGGGCCGCCGTCGGCGTCGAGCGAGAGCGTCTCGCCGTCGAGGATCACCTCGTGCACGGGCAACGACCGCACGGCATCGACGATCTCGGGCACACGATGCGTGATGTCGGCGAGGTTGCGCGTGTATACCTGCACGGCGTCACCGGATCGGTGCACCTGGATGCGGGCGCCGTCGAGCTTGAATTCCACCGAGGCGGGCCCCGCAACCGTGTCGATCGCATCGGCGACCGATCCCGCCGTCGAGGCCAGCATCGGCAGCACCGGACGCCCGATCTTCAGTCCGATCTCGGCGAGTTCGCCCTCTGCGCCGGTGAGCGCTATCCGCGCGGTCTCGCCCAGATCGCCCGACAGCATCGCGGCGCGGCGTACGGACGACGCGGGCAGCCCGGACGCCCGCGCCACCGCGTCGAGGAGCACGCCCTCGAGGGCACCGGTGCGCATCTCCCCGAGGATCACACGGGTCAGGAAGTCCCACTCGCCCGCGGTCGCGGACTCCGCCAGACTGACGAGTTCGGCGCGCCGCGATCCGACCGAACCCGCTCCGGATGCCGCGGCCAGGCGCTCCAGCGCGGCATCCACGTCGCGCACGTCCATTGTCGGTTCCGACGCGTGCGCGACCTCCAGGGCTGCGACACCGCGCCAGCCCACCCCGATCCTGCCCTGACGCGGCTTCGCAAGCAGGAGACCGATCGCCGGGGCGATCTCATCTTCTTCGAGCTGCGACAGCAGCGCGGCAAGGGCGCCGATCTTCGCGAGCCGTGACGAGGTCGAGCCCACGGTCTCGGTCGTGGTGACGAGCTCGTGCAGCAGCATCCCCGAATTCTCCCACCCGGTGCCGACATCCGGGCCGCCCTCGGAGGGCCGGATCAGCTCTTCGGGCCGCGCGTGCTCCACAGCGCGACGGCCACGAGCGCCGGCTGGAAGAACAGACGCAGGAGCCGCGTCCGGTCATCGGTCAGGCCGAAGCCCTTCTTCGACTTCGTGTACTGCTCGATGTTGCCGGGGAAGATCGCGACGTAGAACGCGGCGAGGATCGCGCCCACCCTGCTGCGTTCGCGAGTCAGTGCCACCAGCGCCGCGCCCAGCATGATCTCGACGACCCCCGACGCCACGACCACCGCGTCCTTGTCCATCACCTTCCCGGTCCAGTCCGGCACCTGCGCCTGGAATTCGCGACGCGCCCAGAAGAGGTGGGAGAGACCGGCGAACACCATGCCCCCCGCCAGCATCCATCGGGCGGTCGTGCGCGCAGGGGTGGAACAGGGGATGTCGGGTGCGGTCATGCGACCAGTCTGCCCTCGTGCCGACGTCGGGGGCCGACGGCGGGGGCCGGCTTCGGTCGGCCGTCTGCGACGAGCACGCGCCTCATCACAGCTTCGTGCGGGGCGCCACGTGGGAGAGAACCCGACCCCAGACGGCGGGAAGCGACATGGTGACGTCAGCGGGCACCATCTCGACCCGAGCAGAACTCAGGTACTCGCGGTACCAGGTGGCTGCACCGGCCGCGGCTGCCTCGTCGCGCTGACCGTTCAGGACGAGCGTTTTCGCCGTGATGCTCTGGATCAGTGCGCCCAGGTCGTCACGGTCGATCGGCTGCTCCGGCGCTGCGACGGCCACGAGGGCGAGGCGGTCGACCATCTCCCCGAGCTGGGCCACCGTACGCAGCGCGACGTCGACGGCGTCACGGTACGCCACGACGCCCACGGTGAGCGGGCCTGCGGCGCTCGCCTCCATCGGGATCTCGGCGAGCGTGTCGCGGATGAGCTGTGCCAGCCAGTCGGCCGTCTGCTCGGCGGGCGTCTCGCTGCCGTAGCCCCCCGGATCCTCCATCGTGGCGGCGCCGAGCTGGACGGCCAGTACGCAGATGTCACGCGCCGCAGTCTCGGCCGGCAGCGGATCGACGGCGACCGCGTTGCCGGTGCCGACGAGCACCACGAGGCGCTCGGACCCGGGCGTACCGAACACGCGGTGAGTGAGGCGGGAGTCAGCGGGCACGGGTGCTCCACAGCGCCCATCCGACCAAGGCCGGCTGCAGCAGGAGCCGGACGAAGCGAGCCCGGTCGGTGCGCATCATCGGAGCCGAGCGTCCGGTCTGCCACTGATGCACGTTGCCGGGGAAGACCGCGACGAAGAACGCGGCCACCAGCCGACCGACCCCGCTCTTCTCCTTCGGCAGGGCCACCAGCGCACCGGCGAGCATCAGCTCCACCGCGCCCGACGCGACCACGATCGCATCCTTGTCGAGTGTGGTGAGCCGCACCGCCCAGTCCGGAACGACGATGCGGTAGCCGCGGCGCCCCCACGTCAGGTGCGAGGCGCCGGCGGCGGCGAGCAGTGCCGCGAGTCCCCAGCGTGCGACAGCGCGGGCGCCGCCGACGCGGTCGGAGGGGCGGGTCATGACAGCGACGCTACCCGAGGTGACTCGCGCGGCGGTGGGCTTGACACTGCACCTCCGGAGGTCGAGGTTCCTCATTCGCGGGACGACAGCAGCCGCTGCACGAAGCCCCCGTCGTCGGCGGCGCGCAACTGGGTCAGCGTGCCTCGCTGCGTGATGCGCCCCTCCTCGATCACGGCAACCGTGTCGGCCACGGCCTCGACGTCGGCGAGGCTGTGGGTCACGAGCAGGGTGGCACCGGAGAAGCCCTTGATGTGTCGGGCGAGGTCGGTGCGCACCTCCGCGCGCAGTTCGACATCGAGCGCGGCCATCGGCTCATCCAGCAGCAGCACGTCCGGCTCTGCGGCCAGCGTCCTGGCGAGGGCGACCCGCTGGGCCTGCCCTCCGGACAGGCTGCCCGGAAAGCGGTCGGCGAGCCCACTCAGCCCGAACCGCTCGAGGTACGGCTGGCCGGACCGGCGGGCGGCGTGCTTCCCTCCGCCGCGCACCCGTGCGGCGAAGGCCACGTTGTCGCGGACAGTGAGGTGTGCGAACAACAGGTAGTCCTGGAACACCACCCCCACGCGCCGGTCGGGGGCGGGGGTGTCCACCGTCGCGTCGGTGTCGGCGACGACCCGCCCGTCGATCATGATCCGCCCCGACTCGAGCCCGATCAGCCCCGCGATCGCGGCGATCACCGTCGACTTGCCCGCGCCGTTCGGTCCGACCAATGCGAGGGTCCGCCCCGGTGCGATGTCGATGTCGACTTCGACGCGCAGCGACGGGCGGTGGGCGACGAAGGATGCCGCGAGCCCGCGTTCGCGCGTCACCGGCCGACCCCCGGCATCCATCGGTCGCGCAGGCCGAGCAGCACGACGACCGACACCACGAGCAGGATGATCGCGAGCGCGATGGCCTGACCCGGCTCGCTCTGCAGGGCCAGGTAGCTCGCGATCGGCAGCGTGCGCGTGACTCCCGGAAGCGATCCCGCGAACGTGATCGTCGCCCCGAATTCCCCGAGCGCGCGCGTGAAGCACAGCACGGCACCGGCCGCGACCCCGGGCGCGACCAGGCGCAGCGTGATGAGTCGGAACACCTGACCTCGGCTCGCGCCGAGCGTCGACGCCGCCAGCTCGACACGACGGTCGGCAGTGCGCAGCGCGCCCTCGACGGCGAAGACGAGGAACGGCAGAGAGACGAAGGTCTGCGCCAGCACGACGGCGCCGGTCGTGTAGGTGATTCCCAGCCCCAGCTCGGCCAACAGTGAGCCGATGACGCCCCGGCGTCCGAGGAGCATCAGCAGCGCGATGCCGCCGATCACCGGCGGGAGCACCAGAGGGATCGTCACCGCGATCCGCAGCAGCCGCCGCGGCAGCACCGGCCAGCGCTCGGCGCGCGCGAGCAGGATCGCGAGCGGGATGCCGAACACCAGACACAGACCCGTCGCGATCGTCGCGGTCACCACCGATAGCAGGAGCGCCTGGCCGACGGCGGGACTCGTGAGCAGCCGCCCCATATCGCCCCAGGGAGCGCGGATCAGGAGCGCGAAGAGCGGCAGGACCAGGAGGGCGAGCGCGACGCCGGCCAGCACCAGAATGAGCGGCGAGATCCCGCGACCACGGTCAGGGCTCACCGAACCCCGCTTCCGTCAGGACCCTCCGGCCCTCGGGCCCGGTGAGCATCGCGATCCACGCGACGGCGGCCTCGGGGTTCGACGAACCGGCGATCGGTGACGCCGGGTAGACGTTCACCGCCGCAGCCGCCTCGGGGATCGCGATCCCCTCGACGTCGTCGCCTGCGGCCCGCACGTCGGTGACATAGACGAGGCCGGCGTCGGCCTCACCCAACCGCACCTTCGTCACGACCGCCTTGACGTCCTCCTCGAGCGTGTCGGGCGCGGCGGCGACCCCCACCGCGGCGAGCAGCTTCTCGGCGGCCGCGCCGCAGGGCACGACCGGATCGCAGAGGGCGATCGCGAGCTCGGGCTGCGCCAGGTCTGGCAGCCCCGTCACTGCGCCGGGATTTCCGGCCGGCACGACCAGTTCGAGCGTGTTCGTGGCGAAGGCGACCGGATCCGCCGCGAGGCCGTCGTCCACCACGGTCTGCATCGTCGCCTCGCTCGCGGCCGCGAACACGTCCGCCGGGGCGCCCGAGACGATCTGCTGTGCCAGCGCCCCGCTGCCCCCGTAGTTCACGACGACCTCGACGGACGGATGCTGTCGCTCGAACTCCTCGGCGAGCGCATCGAAGGTCTCGGTGAGGGATGCCGCGGCGAACACGGTGAGCGTTCCGGACAGCTCCGCCACAGGCGTCGCGCTCCTCGTGCCGGTGCCTCGGGCATCGGCATCCGTCTGCGCGGCGCACCCGACGAGCAGGATCAGCAGCGCGGCGGCCGCGAGCGCAGCACGGCCGCGCCGGAGCGTCATCCCTCTCCCGGCAGTTCGATGCTCACGGTCGTCGCCTTGACCGACGCCACGGCGAGCATGCCGACTTCGAGTGCCAGGTCTTCCACCGCTTCGCGGCTCAGAAGCGAGACGATCCGGAACGGCCCGGCCTGAAGGTCGACCTGCGCCATCACGCCGTCGACCTGGATGCGTGTGACGAGGCCGGTGATCTTGTTCCGACTCGACGACTTCGCCGTCGGAAACTCCTCCGCGAGCGCCGAGCCAGCGGCGCTCTCCCGCAGGAGGGCGACCAGGTCGGTGCCGGCGATCGTGCGACGACCGTTCGCTCCCGTGTGCGGGGCGATGCGCCCGCTCTCCCCCCACCGGCGGACGGTGTCGTCGCTCACGCCGAGAAGGGCGGCGGCTTGCCGCACCGTGAACTCCTTCATGACCGCATCCGCGTTCGCATGTGCCAAATCTATCCGTATCCGCGGCTGGTGGGGCGAAGCGATCCCCCACGGGAAATGGGTGGGAGAATCGCAAAATGGCCTCATCGCTCGATCCGCGCGCCGCGCGCTACGCGCGCCAGCGGATCCTCCCCGGGTTCGGCGAGACCGCTCAGGAACGCCTGTCACGCAGCCACGCCGTGGTGATCGGCGCGGGCGGACTCGGCAGCGCCGTGCTGCCGATCCTCGCCGCGGCCGGGGTGGGCACGATCACCGTGATCGACGACGACCTGGTCGATGAGACCAACCTGCACCGGCAGATCCTGCACGGCGCCGGCGACGTCGACCGGCCGAAGGTCGAATCGGCCGCCGACACGGTGCACACGCAGTCCCCCGAGACCACCGTCATCGCGCGCCGCGAGCTGTTCACCGCCGCGACGTCCGCCGAGCTGCTCACCGGAGCCGACATCCTCATCGACGGCTCCGACACGAACGAGACGCGCTTCGCCGCGAACGATGCAGCGGTGGCCGCGGGCATTCCGCTCGTCTGGGGATCGGCCCTGCGGTGGTCGGGCCAGGTCGGCATCGCCTGGGGCGGGCTGGATTACCGCGACCTCTTCCCCGACGGACCCGACTCCGCGGCCGATACGTGCGAGATCGCGGGCATCCTCCCGAGCGTCTGCACGGTGGTCGGCGGGTTCATGGCGACGGAGGCTCTCAAGCTGCTGACCGGTCTCGGCGAGCCCCTGATCGGGCGAGTGGTCCTTTTCGACGCGCTCACCGGCACGACCCGGGAGCTTCGGTACGCGCGTGATCCGGCACGGGATGCCGCACCGCTCGTTGCCGCGGCGCCCCGGGATGCGGCATCCGATCGATCCCTCTCGGCGCGCGAACTCGCCGCGCTCCTGAACGACCCCTCGTCGGAGCCGCCGCTCCTGCTGGACGTGCGCGAAGCGTACGAGGTCGCGATCTCCGCCCTTCCCTCAGCGGTGAACATCCCGCTGAGCGAACTCGACACCCGAATCGGCGAGCTCGACGCTGCCGCTCCGATCGTCGTGTACTGCCACCTCGGCGTGCGCTCGGCGACCGCCCTGACCCGCCTCGAGGCCGCCGGCTTCACGCGGGCGCGCCATCTCTCCGGCGGCATCGACGGGTGGTCGCGAAGCGTCGACCCGGCCCTCCCCCGATACTGATGCTCCGCACGAGCACCGATACTGAAGCCATGCACCGGATCGCCGTCGAGCAGTACGCCGACATCATCCGCGAACTGCTCGCGCCGCAGCGCGATCGGCCCGCCGAATCGGTGCCGATCGCCCTTGCCGCCGACCGGGTGACCGCCGGCGAGGTGCGCAGCCCGATCGATCTGCCGACCTTCCGCAACTCCCAGATGGACGGCTACGCCGTGCACAGCGCGGATCTCTCGCGAGTTCCCGTCGTGCTGCCGCTCGTCGGTGAGATCGCGGCGGGCGCGATCGACCCCGCTGCGCTGCGGGTCGGATCAGCCGTGGCGATCATGACCGGCGCCCCCGTCCCGCCCGGAGCCGACGCGATCGTTCCGATCGAAGACACGCGGCTGGTCGCGGGGGGCGTCGAGATCCGCCGCGCGGGGGATGCCGGCGCCTTCGTGCGCGAGGCCGGGTCCGATGTCGCCGCCGGCGCCGTGCTCCTCCCGGCCGGCTTGCGCCTCGCGTCGCGCCATCTCGCAGCGCTCGCCGCGGCCAACCTCATCGACGTCGCCGTACGCTCGCGGCTGCGTGTCGCGGTGATCAGCACCGGCAACGAGCTGGTTCCGCCCGGCACCCCGCTCGCCTCCGGGCGCCTGCCCGACGCGAACGGCATCGCCCTCGCGACAGCGGCCGCCGCGGTCGGAGCCGAGGTGATGGACGTGCAGCTGGCGGGCGACGATCCGGTGCGCCTGGGTGCCACGCTGGACCGCGCCGTCGCGAGCGGCGCCGAGCTGATCCTCACGAGCGGGGGCATCTCGATGGGCGCGCACGAACCGGTGCGTCAGCTGCTCGAGCCTCTTGGCGCGACCGTCGGCACGGTGGACATGCAGCCCGGCGGCCCGCAGGCGCACGGACGCTATCGCGAGGTTCCGGTCGTCTGCTTTCCCGGCAACCCGGTCAGCAGCCAGCTGAGCTTCGCCCTCTTCGTCGCCCCACTGCTGCGCGAGCTCGCCGGACTGCCGGCGGTCGGGCGCAGGACTCGCCCTCTCGCCGCGACGCTCGACTCGACGGCAGGGCGCCGGCAGTTCCTCCGCGCCCGGCTCACCGCCGAGGGCGGCGTCGAGACCGTCGCCGGTCCGGGATCGCACCTGGTCGCCGCGCTGGCGGCCGCCGACGTGCTGATCGACGTACCGGCCGCGGTCACGACGCTCCCCGCGGGCGCCCCGGTCGATACCGTTGACCTATGAGCTCGCTCTCCCACCTGGACGACGACGGCCGCGCACGCATGATCGACGTGGGGGCGAAGCCGGTCACGCGCCGGGTCGCCCGTGCGGCCGGCCGGCTCACCACGACCGCCGAGGTGATCGGGCTCGTCCGCGCGGATGACCTGCCCAAGGCCGACGTCCTGGCCACCGCCCGGATCGCCGGCATCGCCGGAGCCAAACGCACGAGCGAACTGATCCCGCTCGCGCACATCCTGCCGCTGGACTCGGTCACGATCGACTTCGGTTTCGAGGGCGACAGCATCCGCATCGAGGCGACGGTCTCGGTCACGGCTCGCACCGGCGTCGAGATGGAGGCCCTGACGGCGGTCGCGATCGCGGGGCTGACGCTGCACGACATGGTCAAGGCTGTCGATCCGCGTGCGGTGCTCGGCGAGATCCGCCTGCTCGAGAAGTCCGGCGGCAAGCACGGCGAGTGGACCCGCGACGTGCAGGCCGCCGCGGCGCCGCATCCCGAATCCGCGCAGATCGGCGCGGGGTTCACGGCGGCGGTGCTCGTGTCGTCGACAGCGGCTGCCGCGGGCACGCGCACCGACACGACGGGTCCGGTGATCGTCGATTGGCTGCGGGTGCGCGGGTTCACCGTGGGCGACGCGGTCGTGACGGCCGACGCAGACGTCGCGGCGGCCCTCGCGACGGTGGTGGATGCCGCTCCCCGCGTCGTGCTCACGACCGGCGGCACCGGGCTGCACCCGCAGGATCGCACTCCGGAGGCGACCCGCGCGCTGCTCGATCTCGAGCTGCCGGGTATCGCGGAGGCGATCCGGGCGACAGGGCGGGCAGCCGTGCCCACGGCATCGCTCAGCCGCGCGACCGCCGGCATCGCGGGCGGCTCGCTGATCGTCAACCTTCCGGGTTCGTCCGGTGGGGTGCGCGACGGGCTCGCAGTGCTCGAACCCCTTGTCGCACACGTGCTCGATCAGCTCGACGGGGGCGGACATGGCTGACCGCTACCTCGCCCTGATCACCGCCGACCCGATCGACCGCGCCGCCGCCGAGGGGTTCGTGTCCACGTCGGCAGACGGCGCCCTGGTGGTGTTCGAAGGAGTCGTGCGCGACCACGATCACGGCGCAGCCGTCCACGCGCTCGACTACGAGGCCCACCCCGAGGCGCAGAGCTTCCTCGCGGCGGTGTGCGCAGAGATCGCGGATGCCTCGGGCCTGCGGGTCGCGGCCATCCACCGTGTCGGCGCCCTGGCGATCGGCGATGTCGCGCTCGTCGCCGCCGTTGCGGCGCCGCACCGCGCCGAAGCGTTCGCTGTGTGCGGCCGGCTCGTCGACCTGGTCAAGGAGCGCACGCCGATCTGGAAGCGCCAGCACCTCGCCGAGGGCACGACGGAGTGGGTCGGGCTGTAGCCCTCCTCTGACCGTGAGACTGCATACGGCGGTCGAGACTGCGGATAAAACCTGCAGTCTCGAGCACCCTGTGCAGTCTCGCGGTCAGGGTCGGAGGTCGAGGACGGGGCTCAGCCCCCGGAGAACCGGGGCAGCACGTCGGCCGAGGCACCGAGTGCGCGGTCGCGGTCGCGGCTCACCACGCCGTCCACGAGGATCGACCCCGTCCTCAGCACGCGCTCCATCGGTTCGCCGTAGCGCGCGACGAGGAGGTCGCGCAGGTCGCCCACCGTGGGCCCGAAGACATCGACGGTCTCGTCGGTCCGGCCCGCGGCATCCGCGGCGGCCGCGAAGTACCGCACGCGCACGTCAGCCACCGATCGCGCCCATCGAACGCTCGGGCGGTACGAAGCCGGGATCGGAGATGCCGTGGCCCGCCTGCTTGCCCCACATGGCCGCACGCCAGCGGTCGGCGATCTCCTGGTCGCCGGCACCGCCGCGCAGGAGCGCGCGCAGATCGGTCTCGTCGTCGCCGAACAGACACGAACGCACCGTGCCCTCGGCGGTGATGCGGGTGCGATCGCACGCGGAGCAGAACGAGCGCGTGACGGATGCGATGATCCCGACGGTCGCGGGGCCGCCGTCGACGAGCCACTCCTCGGCGGGGGCGGAGGGGTCGGCACGGCGCGTCTCGGTGAGCGCGAACCGGCGCGAGAGCAGGTCGATGAGCTCTGCGGCGGGCACCATATTCGCGCGGCGCCACGCGGCATCCGCATCCAGCGGCATCTGCTCGATGAAGCGCAGCTGCAGATCGCGCTCGATCGCCCACGCGAGCAGGTCGGGCGCGTCCTCGAGGGTCTCGCGCATGAGGACCGCGTTGAGCTTGGTCGGTCCCAGTCCGGCCCGGACGGCGCCGTCGATGCCGGCGAGCACGGCGGGAAGGCGGTCGCGGCGGGTCAGGCGGGCGAAATGCTCGCGGTCGATCGTGTCGACCGACACGTTCACCCGCCCGAGGCCTGCCGCGACCAGCCGGTCGGCGACCTTGTCCAGCCCGATGCCGTTCGTGGTCATCGATAGCGGAACGCCGGGCGCGGCGGCTGAGGAGAGCGCGACGATCTCCACCAGGTCGGCGCGCGTCAGCGGTTCACCGCCGGTGAAGCGGACCTCGCGGATGCCGAGCTCGCTGCCCGCGATGCCGACGAGGCGCGCGATCTCGACCGCGGAGAGCAGGTCGGATTTCGGGATGCTGGGCAGTCCCTCGGCCGGCATGCAGTAGGTGCAGCGCAGCGAGCACTTCTCGGTGACGGAGATGCGCAGGTCGTGGGCGACGCGTCCGAACCGGTCGATCAGTCCCGCCGTGTCGGGGCGACCGGTGGTGTCGGGCGCGCTCGAGGGATCGCGGTGGATCCGCGGCATTCCGAGCGACAGCGTCGACATGACTCCAGCCTAAGCGGCCGCCATCGCGGCGCGGCCGTGTACGACTGCGCGTGACAGGCGTCACGGGGCGTGGCTAGGGTGAACCCAACCGGGCGCGCGACAGCAAGCCGGGGTCTGGGGCGGAGCCCCAGCAGGAAAGGCAACCATGTCGTTCATCACACGAGGCTTCTCCGGCAGACGCGGCGAGCGCGATCCTCGCCTGCCACCGGGCCAGACGCTCGTCACAGACTGGCCGGTGCTGTCGGCGGGTCCCACCCCCGAGGTCGACACGGCGGACTGGGAGTTCGTCATCCGCACCGAGAACGGCTCGCACCAGTGGACCTGGGACGAGCTGCGCGAGCTCGGGCTCGAAGACATCACGACCGACATCCATTGCGTGACGCACTGGACCAAGCTCGAGATGCCCTGGCGGGGCGTGTCGCTCGACCGCATCTGGGAGAGCGTCGAAACCGAGCACGAGTTCGTGATGGCGCACACGTACGGCGGCTACACGACGAACGTGCCGCTGGAGGATCTGCTCGACGGCAAGAGCTGGATCGCGTTCGAGGCCGACGGCGAGCCGCTGGACCCCGAGCACGGCGGTCCCGCGCGCCTGCTGGTGCCGCACCTGTACTTCTGGAAGAGCGCGAAGTGGATCCGCGGGCTCGTGACGATGCCGACCGACGACCCCGGGTTCTGGGAGCAGAACGGCTACCACCTGCACGGCGACCCGTGGCAGGAGGAGCGGTACTGGTGAGCTTCCGCACGCCGGCAGCTCTGGCCGGGGCCTCGTCCCAGCCCACCGTTGCGCGAAGGCGCGCAACCTGGCACGTGGCGACCGTCGCAGACTCGCGTCCGGAGACATCGACCGCCCGCAGGATCGAGCTCGACGTGCCGACCTGGCCCGGAAACGACGCCGGCTCGCACCTCGATGTGCGCTTGACCGCGCCCGATGGCTACCAGGCGACGAGGTCGTACTCCATCGCCTCGGCGGGCGACGGCACACGCGTCGTGCTCGCGGTCGATGAACTGCCCGACGGGGAGGTGTCGCCGTTCCTCGTGCACGACCTGCGTCCGGGCGATCAGCTCGAGCTGCATGGACCACTCGGGGCGTTCTTCGTCTGGACTCCCCCGTCGGCCGACGAGACGCCGCGGCCCGTCCAGCTCATCGCGGGCGGCTCGGGCGTCGTTCCGCTCTACGCGATGGCGGCCGCGCACTCCGCCGCGGCCGACGCGACACAATTCCGGCTCCTGTACTCGGTGCGGACGCCCGAGGACGTCTTCTTCCGGCGCGAGCTGGCAGCGCTGGCATCTGCCGAACCCGCCCTGCAGGTCGACTTCGTCTACACGCGACGCACGCCGGCGGACTGGCCGACCGCGGCGGGACGCCTCACCCGGAACGTGCTGGATACGGCAGCCGTGCCCGCGGCATCCCGCCCTCTGGTGTACGTGTGCGGGCCCACGCCCTTCGTCGAGGCGGTTGCGGGGTGGCTGATCGATGCCGGTCATCGAGCCGGGGATGTGCGCACCGAACGATTCGGAGGTTCGTGATGAGCAGACTGGATGGAAACATGCTCGCGGGGCGACTCGTCGAGGTGCTCGGGTGGGATGCGACGACCGCCGACGCGCGCTGTGCGCAGTGCGGAACGCACGGACCTATCGCGCTCGCCCTGGTCTACGCGACGTCGATGGGCACCGTCGCGCGCTGCCCGCACTGCGACGGAGTGCTCGCGATCTTCGTCGAAGCCGACGACGGGCGAGTATGGTTCGGGATGCCGGGAATCACTGCTCTGGAGGTCACTCGCTGATGTCGGACCTGCCTGTCTTCACCGTGGCCGACCTGGAAGCCGTGCCGCGCTTCGACCGCTCATCCTTCGACAACGACGACGCCGTCACCCTCGGTCTGGTGGCCGTGGATCTCGTCCGCCACCATCGGGCCAATCTCGCGGTGCGCATCGTGCTGCGCGGCGATGCGGTGTTCGTCGCCAAGCTCGGCTCCACCGGACCGGTCAACGATCCCTGGCTCGCGGGAAAGGCGGCCGTCGCCGAGCGGTTCGGCGAACCGTCGCTGCTCGTGCGCCGACGGCACGAGGCGGATGGCGCTCCGTTCGCCGAACGAGACGACGTCGACCACGACGTCTTCCGCGCGCACGGCGGCGCTGTGCCGATCTTCGTGAACGGCGAGGTCGTGGGGTCGATCACGATGTCGGGCGAACCCGACGTCGTCGACCACGCCCTGGCCGCCGAGGCGATCCGCCGCTACCCGCGATGATCTTCGCGGACACCATGTGTCCGCACCCGCTCCTAACCTGACCACGGGCGCTCGAGGCGTCCCGACGAAAGGAAGAGTCGTATGGACTGGAAGATCGAGCTCATCTTCGTGCCGGTGACCGATGTCGACCGCGCCAAGGATTTCTACGAGCGGATCGGGTTCCACGCCGACCACGACCAGGTGCCGTTCGACGGTCTGCGATTCGTGCAGATGACGCCCCCAGGCTCGGCGTGCTCGATCGCGTTCGGCGAGGGCCTGGGCGTGCAGCTCGAGCCGGGACAGCAGAACACGATCCAGGTGGTCGTCCCGAACGCCGACGAAGCGCTCGCCCACCTGCGTTCGCTCGATGTCGAGGCTGACGGCGTGGACGAGCAGGGGTGGGGTCGATTCGTGTCGTTCGACGATCCGGACGGCAACACGTGGACCCTCCAGGAGCTGCCTCCTCGAGACTGATTGGTCGGTCGAAGAGCGCGTGCGCCCGCCTAGGCTGAGCCGATGCGCGAGTTCTTTCGAGGGGTGGCCCTGCTGGGAGGCGGCTTCGCCTACTGGCGGCGCAGACCGGGGCTGATGGCGTTGGGGCTGATCCCCGCCGCAATCGTCGGACTGCTGTTCCTCGGCGCCCTCGTCGCGCTCGGGGTTGCGCTGCCGTCGATCACCGTCGCAATCACCCCCTTCGCCGAGGGTTGGGGCGTGTGGGCTACGGTGATCCGCATCACGATCGGCACCGCGATGCTCGGCGCGGCGCTGGCGCTGGTCGCGGTCTCCTTCACCGCCCTGACCCTGACGGTGGGCGAGCCGTTCTACGACCGCATCTGGCAATCCGTCGAGCGCGATCTGGGCGACGGCGAGATCGACGTCGGGTACAGCTTCTGGCGATCGATCGGGGATGGGATCTGGCTGTTCCTCCGCGGCCTCGTGATCGCTCTGATCGCCGCTCTGCTTGGGCTCGTCCCCGCCGTGGGCGGGGTGCTCGGCACCGTCTTCGCGATCACATTCACCGGTTGGCTGCTCGCAGACGAGCTGTCGTCGCGCGCGCTGAGCGGCCGCGGCCTCGATCCCCGCACCCGACGTCGGCTTCTCAAGGGCCACCGGGCCCGCGTTCTCGGGTTCGGCGTCGCGACGCAGCTGTGTTTCATGATCCCGCTCGGAGCGGTCGCGACGATGTCGGCAGCCGTCGCCGGATCGACCGCGCTCGCCCGCTCCCTGATGGCGCCGCCGAGTTGAGCCTGCGGCCGCGTCGACGGCGCCACTTTCCTGCGAGCGCGGCAGAGGATTACGCAGCACTCGCAGGAAGGTACAGCCCTCGTGCGAGGGCAGGCTGCGAACGCGCGGTGTCAGGCGGCCGCGCGCATCTCCGGGCCGCTGCCGACGCGGAGCTTGCTCGCGTCCGCGTCGACCGTGACCGCGCCGCCATCGGCCAGGGCTCCGCTCACGAACAGCTCGGCGATGCGGTCGTCGACCTCGCGCTGGATCAGCCGGCGGAGGGGTCGCGCACCGTACTCGGGCTCGTAGCCGTGCTCGACCAGCCAGTCGATCGCGGCATCCGTCACCTCGAGCGCGACCTCCCGCCCCGACAGGCGGCGGTCGGTCGCGCCCAGCATGAGCCGGACGATCTCACGCAGCTGCGGCTTGTCCAGCTTGCGGAACAGCACGATCTCGTCGATGCGGTTCAGGAACTCGGGACGCATCGCCTCGCGCAGCCGTCCCATCACGCGCACGCGCAGGTCGTCTTCGCTTCCGAAGCCGGTGGCTCCCCCACCGTCGGCGATGAACCCGATCGCACCGGAGCGCGACGCGAGGAACTCGCTGCCGATGTTCGAGGTCATCACGATCACCGTGTTGCGGAAGTCCACCGTGCGCCCCTGTCCGTCGGTCAGGCGGCCGTCGTCGAGCACCTGAAGCAGCAGGTTGAACACGTCGGGGTGTGCCTTCTCGATCTCGTCGAAGAGCACGATCGAGTACGGGTTGCGTCGCACGCGCTCGGTGAGCTGCCCCGCCTCGTCGTAGCCGACGTAGCCCGGAGGCGCTCCGACCAGCCGCGAGACGGTGTGCCGCTCCCCGAACTCGCTCATGTCGAAGCGGATCACGCTGGAACCGTGGCCACCGGAACCGGTCCCTGAGCCGACACCCCCGGTCCCTGAGCCGACACTCCCGGTCCCTGAGCTTGTCGAAGGGTCATCGTCGAACAGACTCACCGCCAGCGCCTTGGCCAGCTCGGTCTTGCCGACGCCGGTGGGGCCGAGGAAGAGGAACGATCCGACCGGGCGGTGTGCGTCGCCCATGCCGGTGCGGTTGCGTCGCACAGCCTTGGCGACCGCGGTGACCGCATCGTCCTGCCCGATCACGCGCGCGTGCAGCTCGGCCTCGAGGAGGGAGAGACGCTCGCGCTCGCTCTCGGTGAGGCGCTTGATCGGGATGCCGGTGGCGCGACTGATCACCGCGGCGATCTCGGGCTCGCCCACGACGGCCTCCGCCGCAGGGCGTTCCGTCGCAGCGCTGAGCCGCGTCTGCACGTCGGCGATCATGTCGCGAATCCGTGAGGCCTCCTCGTACTTCTCGGCGCCGACCGCAGCGTTCTTGTCGGCCTCGAGCTCGGCCAGGCGCTCCACGAGACCAGAGACGTCGACCGTGACACCGAGCCGCAGGCGCAGCCGGGCTCCGGCCTGATCGATCAGGTCGATCGCCTTGTCGGGCAGGACGCGCTCGGACAGATACCGGTCGCTCAGTTCGACCGCCGCACGCAGCGCGTCATCGGTGAACGACACTCCGTGATGCTCCTCGTAGGCCGGCCGCAGGCCGCGCAGGATCAGCACCGCATTTTCGAGGCTCGGCTCACTCACGCGCACCGGCTGGAACCGCCGCTCCAGAGCGGGGTCCTTCTCGACGACGCGGTACTCCTTCAGAGTGGTCGCGCCGACCAGGTGCAGGTCACCGCGGGCCAAGCGAGGCTTGAGGATGTTCCCGGCGTCCATCGCTCCGTCGCCCCCGCCGCCTGCGCCGACGACGGTGTGCACCTCGTCGATGAAGAGGATGATCTCGCCCGAGAGGCTCGACACCTCGTCCATCGTCTTGGTCAGGCGCTCCTCGAAGTCGCCGCGGTAGCGCGTCCCGGCGAGCATCGCGGGTAGGTCGAGAGCGACGACACGCTTCTCGCGCAGCTGCTCGGGGACCATGCCCGCCACGATCGCCTGGGCGAGACCCTCGACGATCGCGGTCTTGCCGACGCCGGCCTCGCCGACGAGCACCGGGTTGTTCTTGGTGCGGCGGCTGAGGATCTCGATCGTCTGCTCGATCTCGTCCTCGCGACCGATCACCGGGTCGAGTGAGCCGGCGCGGGCGAGCGCGGTGAGGTCCGTGCCGAACCGGTCGAGCATCGGAGTCTCGGATGCCGCGGCATCCGTTCCCGCGTCGCCCGTGGGTGCGCTCGTCGGCGTCACGGTCTCGCGCGCTCCCTGCAGGAGCGCGTCGGCGGTGACGCCGGCGTGAGCGAGGATCTGGCCCGCGGGGGCGTCCTGGCCGAGTACGAGGGCGAAGAACAGGTGCTCGGGGTCGACATAGGTCGAGCCCGACGACCGGGCCACCTGGAAGGCGTGGAAAAGTGCGCGCTGCACCGACGGCGTGATCACCGCGCCATCGACGTCGGCGGGATCAGAGGCCTGCGGCAGCCGCTGCTCGACTGCCCGGACGATGGCGCCCGGGTCGACACCGATCCGCTCCACAGCGTCTTTGGCCGGCGACTCCCCCACCAGCACGCGCAGCACGTGCAGGGCGTCGAGTTCGCGCTGACCGCGCCCCAGTGCGTAGGCGCCTGCCTGCTGAAGCAGCTCCTGCGTGCGCAGGCTCAGGAAGCGGGTGAGATCGATCGATCGCGACGCGCGGGCGCGCTCGCCATCGAGGTAGCGCGCGAGGAACTCGTCGAACGCGCTCGAGCTGTTCTCGGCGTCCTGAGGGGTGAAGTCTTCGGGCATGTCTCTCCAATAAACTTGAGTCTCAGCGTGTCAAGTTTACGAACTTGAGCATCGCTGTATCAAGTTAAGTCGCGAGCTTCCCGGGCTATTCCCTGGTTCGTGCCCAGAAGTCTCCGAAGCGCGTGGCTGCGGCATCCATCTGCCGTGGAGGTGTCAAACACCCGAGGTACGGTGGGCGGAGGAGGTCACGATGGCTGATGGGACGCTGGTGCAGACCGCGCCTCCCGAGATCGACGAGCCGGCGGCTGCACGCATCGCCCTCGAAGGCTGGGGCGTGACCGGGCCTGTGCGCGCGCTCGGCAGCCACCAGGACCGCAACTTCCTGATCGAACCCGCAGACGGCCCGCGCGTGCTCCTGAAGATCGCGAACCCGAGCGTCACCGCGGCCGAGCTCGAGGCGCAATCGGCGGCGGCGGCCGCCATCAGCGCCGCCGGTGTGCGCGCGCCGCGGGCGCTGCCCCTTCCCGACGGCACCACTGCCCGGTCGGTCGTCGTCGACCGTGTCACCATGCACGCGCGGCTGCTCGAGTTCCTGGAGGGCGAGACCCTCTCGGGGTACCTCTCCCCCGCTGCGGTGCACGCCCTCGGCGCGCTCGCCGCGACCGTCGACGTGGCGCTGTCCCGCCTCGACGCGCCCGGCGCGGAGCGCGTGCATCAGTGGGACCTGAGGGAGGCACCGGGAGTGCTCGACGAGCTCCTCCCGTACATCCGCGACGAAGACCTTCGGATCGAGCTCGCAGCGGCGGCCGCTGCCGCGTGGGATGCCGTCGCCGAGGTCGCCGATCGGCTTCCGGTGCAGTTCATCCACGGCGACCTGACGGATGACAATGTGGTCACCGACGACGCGGTCACGCGCGTTCCGGACGGGGTCATCGACCTCGGCGACCTCAACCGCACCTGGACGATCGGCGAGATCGCGATCACCGTGTCGTCGCTGCTGCACCACGACGGCATGGACCTGCCCGCAGCGTTGCGCGCCATCACGGCGTACCACCGCATCCGCCCGGTGTCGGAGGCCGAGGCCGACGCGCTCTGGGCGCTCGTCGTGATTCGCGGCGCCGTTCTGGTCGCCAGCGCTCACCATGTGATCGCCACGGATGCGTCGAACGAGTATGCCGCTGCGAACCTCGTGCACGAACGGGAGATATTCGCTCAGGCGACGTCGGTTCCGCTGCCGGTGGCGACCGCCCTCGTCCGGAGGATGACCGGCCACAGCACTCCCCCGCTCGAGCTGCCGCCCGCCCTTGCTCTTCTGCCGGCGCTGGCTGCCGCGGACGTGCGCACCCTCGACCTTTCGCCGACGAGCGCCGCACTGCACGATGGCCGCTGGCTCGCGGCATCCGTCGAGGACGAACTCTTCGAGGAGGGCCTCGTCGAGGTCGGCGCCGCCGTGGCGAGGTTCGGCGAGGCGCGCCTGACGCGCCCTCGGCCCGGCGATACGCAGGAGCCGGGCAACGTGGCTCTCGGACTCGAGATGCGCCTCGCCGAACCGCACCCGATGGCAGCGCCGTGGGCGGGAACCGTGTGGCCGACCGAGCGCGGTCTCGAGCTGCGGACCGACCGCATCACGCTGCGCGTGGACGGATGCCGCACGACACTCGCAGCCGGCGCGCGGGTGAGCGCCGCCGATGTGCTGGCCGAGGCGTCGGGGACGATCTGGGTGCAGGTCATCGAGACGGGGGTCGAGGCGCCGTGGTTCGCGCCGGCGTCGCTTGCAGCGGCGTGGCGAGCGGTCGTCGCCGACCCGGCGGCCCTCGTGCCGGGCACTCTCCCGCCCGTCGCCGAACTCGACGGAGCGGCCCTGCTCGAGCGCCGCGGCGGATCCTTCGCCGATGTGCAGGAGCACTACTTCGACGATCCGCCGATCATCGTGCGGGGCTGGCGCGAACACCTCGTCGACGCCCACGGCCGGGTGTACCTCGACACGCTCAACAACGTGACCTCGGTGGGTCACGCGCATCCACGCCTGGTGGAGGCGGTGGCCGAGCAGTGGCGGCTCATCAATACCAACTCACGCTTCCACTACCCCGCCGTCGTCGAGCTGTCGGAGCGCCTGGCCTCTCTCGTGCCCGATCCGCTCGATACCGTTTTCCTCGTCAACAGCGGATCCGAAGCGGTCGACCTGGCGCTGCGGCTCGCGCAGGCATGGTCGGGGAGGCGCGACCTTCTTGCCGTGCGCGAGGCCTATCACGGCTGGACGTATCTGACGGATGCCGTCTCCACCTCGATCGCCGACAACCCGGCGGCCCTGGAGACGCGGCCCGAGTGGGTGCACACGGTTGCGGCCCCGAACGCGTTCCGCGGGGCTCATGCTGGGTCGGATGCCGGGAAGTACGCGCAGGACGCCGTCGCCGAGGTCGAGCGACTTGCGGCGGCAGGCACGCCCGTCGCTGCGTTCCTGTCGGAGACCGTGTTCGGCAATGCGGGCGGGATCGCCCTCCCCGACGGCTACCTCGACGCGATCTACCGCGCGGTGCGAGTGCACGGAGGGCTCGCTATCGCCGACGAGGTACAGGTCGGGTACGGACGGCTGGGCGAGTGGTTCTGGGGATTCGAGCAGCAGCACGTGGTGCCCGACGTGATCGCGGTGGCGAAGGCGATGGGCGGCGGACATCCGCTCGGCGCCGTCATCACGACGCGCGAGATCGCCGAGCGATACCGCGCGGGCGGGTACTTCTTCTCCTCGGCCGGCGGGAGCCCGGTCTCCAGCGTGGTCGGTCTCACCGTGCTCGACATCATCCGCGACGAGCGCCTTCAGGAGAACGCTCGCGACACCGGCGCGTACCTCCAGGCGAAGCTCGAGGAACTCGGGCAGCGCCATCCGCTCCTCGCCGCCGTGCACGGGTCAGGGTTCTACCTCGGACCCGAGTTCGTCCGCGACCGGGCGACGTGGGAACCCGCGACGGCCGAGACCGCCGCGATCTGCGATCGGCTGCGCGAGCTCGGAGTGATCGCGCAGCCGACCGGCGATCACCAGAACATCCTCAAGATCAAGCCGCCGATGTGCTTCACGCGCGAGAGCGCCGACGTGCTCGTCGCAGCGCTGGATCGGGTACTCGAGACCGGGTGGTGACGGCGCCGACGTCGAGCCTCTGTCGGTAGCATCGCGATGAGGCCCGACCGAGGAGCATCCCCGTGACCGAACACCCCGAGTTCATCGATCCGACCGTCCCGCCGAGCGGCAACGGCTGCGTCGAGTGCGAAGCGGCGGGCGGTTGGTGGGTCCACCTGCGTCGCTGCGCGCTGTGCGGGCATGTCGGATGCTGCGACGACTCGCTCGAGACGCACGCGACCAAGCACTTCGAGGCGACCGGACACCCCGTGGTACGAAGCTACGAGCCGGGTGAGGACTGGTTCTGGGATTACCTCACCCATGACTTCTCCTTCGGTCCGCGGCTCGCGCCGCCGACGTCGCACCCGGCCGATCAGTCCGCCCCCGGTCCCGCGGAACGACTGCCGGAGGACTGGCAGGAACTGCTCGCCGCGAAGCGCGGAGAGGACTGATCGGGCCGGCGGCTCAGCCCTCGGATTCGGTCGTCGGCGTCGGCACGGGCTCCTGCGCGGTGGTCGGGCCGAACAGGGTCCACTCCCCGCCGGTGCACTCGTAGAACTCGACCACCTCGGTGTCGATGTAGATGTCGCCGTCCGTCTCACAGGTCTCGTCTTCGGGGGCGCCGAGTCCCAGTGAGAGCTGTGTGCCGGGCGCCCCCGGGGCACCCGTCTCGCCGGTGGCCCCGGTCTCGCCCGTGGCACCGGACTCGCCCGCTGCTCCGGTCTCGCCGGTCAGGTTCTCCGCCGCCGAGGCGCGGATGTTTCCCACGTTGACCCAGTCGCCGTCTCTGAAGAGGTAGACGTCGGAGGTCGCGATGTCGATGTAGACCTCCCCGTCGTAGCCCTTGCCCGCTTCGGGGGCTCCGGCTCCGGCACGCACCGCCGCGCCCGCCGGGAGGATCTCCTCGAGCGCCTCCTCGTAGTCCTCGGTGCTCGGAGGTGCAGCCGTCTCGGTCACCGTCGGAACCGGGACGGGTTCCGCGTTCGACCGGGCCAGCGTCGCGCCGAGGAACGAAGCGACGAACGACAGCACGACCACTGCGACACCGATCCAGATCAGCGCAGTCCGGCTCACACCCGCGGCAGGCGGCGTCGGAGTGGGTTCCGCGGTATTCGTCGGTCCCGTGCCTGCCGGGGTACCCGCAGGAGGCTTGGTGATCGGCGGCGTGCTGGGCTGGTCCTGGCTGTCACTCATCGTCGAGTCCTCTCCCTTTGGGCGCGCCCAGTCTAGGAAAGGGTGGCACCGGCGCCCTCATCCCGATCGGATGATCCGGATGCCGCATCCGACTGCGTTCTCCGTCGTCAGGCCGCCGGGCGGAAGATCGTTCCCCGGGCTCGGTCTTCCGCCTCGACCAAGTCTCGCTCACCGCACAGCGCCGCCTCCAGGAGCGAGGGGTACTGCCGACCGCAAGAATCGCATTCACTCATCTGACACCCCGTTTCATCGCGTCCGACACGAAAGGTCGCTCCCGCATCAGGGCGCGACCTTTCGTCGGACACTAGTCCCGGCGTGTTACGGCCGGCGACACGGAGTGTGAAGAGCTCTTGCGCGATGACTTGTGCGGTCAGCGCGGTAGCAGACCAGCCCGCATGAGGTCGGTGATGAACGCCGCGAACCGTTGCGGCGGCCACCGGCGGTGGAGGACCAGGAGCTCGTAGAGCTCGACCGAACTGCACGCCCAGAGCACATCGGTGGCGTCGGCGACGCTGACATCTGCCCGCAGGTATCGTCGTTCGGCGAGGAATTCCGCGTGATGGCGCATCCGCTCGTATCGCTCACCCTCGGTGCGCTCCAGAAGAGCGGCCATGTCAGGATCCGTCGCGGCGGCGGTACGCAGGAGCAGTCGGATCGGCGTGACCGTCTGCCCCACCTCGGCGGTCAGCCGACCCCACTCCTCGAGGATGTCGGCGGGTTCCGTCTGGCGCTCGCGCATCTCGTCGGAGCGCTGGTACGCGGGAACGGGTCCTGTGCCGGCGAGGCCGCGGTCGTAGAGGGCCTTGACGATGCCGCCCTTGCTGCCGAATGACTTGTAGATCAGTTCGGCGGAAACCCCCGCGTCGGCCGCTATCGCGGCCAAGGTCGTGCTCGCGTAGCCGCCGGCGCGAAACCGTCTTTCTGCGACATCGAGCACCTTCTCCCGATTTCTGCTCGCGTTCGCGCGTCGCGCGCGGGAGTCGTAGCCGCGCGGGGTCTTGACGTCCGTCATATCCCGTCCCATACTAATTTTATTACAGTCTACTGTATCGGATTTAGGGTACGTCATGACGACACTCGCAACCCCGCTCGGGATACTTGGCCAACTCGCGGCGGCACTGAACGCGCACGACATCGACGCGCTAGTCGGCTGCTTCGCGGAGGACTATCGCAACGACACGCCGGCACATCCCGACCGCGGGTTCGTCGGCCGTGACCAGGTGCGGAGGAACTGGATTCAGGTCTTCGCGGGTGTCCCCGACATCACCGCTGCCGTGGCGCGCGCGACCGTGGACGGTTCAACCGTCTGGAGCGAGTGGGTCATGACAGGCACACGGGTGGACGCGCAACCCTTCGACATGCGGGGAGTGATCCTGTTCGAGATCCCCGCTCAGCGCATCGAGTCGGCGACGTTGTATCTCGAGCCCGTGGATGTGTCCGGCCAAGGGCCGGATCAGGGCGTGCGAAGCGTCCTCAATGCAGCACCTCGCAGCAAGGAGCAATCATGATCCTCATCGTCGGCGCCAGCGGTGGCCTTGGCGGTAAGATCGTCGATCGTCTTCTAGAGCGTGGCGAGCGGCTCCGCCTGGTGACTCGCGCCGGCTCCCGTCCAACCCATGCTGACCACCGTGACGTCGAGCACGTCGCGGCGGACCTTACGGATCCCGAGTCGCTCCTCCGGGCGTGCCACGGGGTCGACACCGTGGTCACGACAGCTAATGCTGCCGGCAGACGGCCGCCAGACACCGTACAGACCGTCGACCACGCTGGAAACGACAACCTCATCCACGCGGCAGAAGCGACCGATGTGAAGCGGTTCCTGTTCGTCTCCGCACTCGGGGCACATCCGGATCACCCGATGCCGCTTCTTGCGGCCAAAGGTGCCACAGAGCAGCGCCTTCGGGAGAGTCGTCTCGATTGGACCATTCTGCGACCGGCGACTTTCATGGATCTGTTGATCCCCCTCGTGGTGGCCGGGCCGGCGCTATCGAACCGGCCGGTGACACTCATCGGCAGCGGGCAGCGCAAGCACTCGTTCGTCGCGTCCGCCGACGTCGCAGCCTACGCGGTGGCTGCTCTGACCCACCCCGAGACGCCGAACCAAACCATCGTCGTCGGCGGACCGACCCCGTTGACCTGGCACGACATCGTCACAGCTTTCGAAGTTGAGCTGGCCCGAAACGTGCCGGTCGAACACATCCCGGTCGGGGAAGCAGTCCCTGGCGTGCCCGAGTTCGTCACACATCTACTGACCGCCCTCGACGGATACGACTCCCAGATCGACATGACCGCCACCAGAGACAGGTACGGCGTGCACCCGACACCGATATCGGAGTTCGTACGGGACCTGCTCCGAACCGAAGCGACCTCGGCCGCATAGCATCCGGGAAAGACGAGGAACCTGTCTGTGCGTAGGTATACCCTCACGACATGATGGGATTCCGGCTGCATGGAGGCCCTCGCGACGGTCAGATCGTCGATGAGTTGCCAGAGGGATACACCGCCGATGGGTTCGGCCACCCCGTCGGCGACTACCCAGCCGACGCGCCGCTGATGTCCAATATTCCGGAGTCGGCCACGTACGATGCGACCCGCGAGGACGCGGAATCGGCGAATTTTGGCGGGGACTCCGCTGAATGAGCGCGAGCGAGGTCCTGCAGTCGAGGATCCTCGTTCGGCGCCGCCAACGTTATCGGTCGGATGACCGGTGCACGACGTCGTGTCCGCGATCGACGTAGATTGCGACGACTCGGCGCGCGGGTCTGCGGGCTGGCGTTGTAGAGGGGGTTGGTCAGCCGCGTGTCATGGTCCGTGTTCCATCTGTTCGATCTGGTTCACGACCCGCTCGAACGCGCCCGGACTGACCGCGAGCGCGCCCTGATAGGGCAGGTCCATGTCCGCCGTGGTGAACATGACAAGTCCGATGAACAACGCGAGCATCCCGGCCAGGACGAGGTGCAGTCTTCGACTCCTCACGATGATGAGGGCGATGAGCACGGCGTTCACCGCGGCACCCACCCAGATGGAGACCCAGAACAGGAGGGGAAGCTCGAGGGTGGTCGCGTCGATGCGGACACGACGCGTCTCCACGACGTCGTCGAATGTCGCCAGGAGCTGTTGGAACTCGGCGAGCTGCTGTAGACCCTCCGGCTGATACTCGTGGATCTCCTCTTCGATCTGGTTGACGAGCCGGAGGCTCCCGTCCGGCAGTTCTCCCCGCCGCTGGTCTGGCCAGTCCTCCTCGATCACGGCATGCAGGTACTCCTTGATCGTCGCCTCGATCGGTTCCGCGACTTCCTCGGGCAGCCCCGTGGTGCCACGGTAGAGCGCGGTGACCTGCCCCGCCTCGTGGAGAGCCGCCTCCCTGGTGTCCGCGTAGTTCTCGTACACCGAGACCGCCACGAGCGCGAGCAGGATGCCGAAGAACACGCCGAACGTGCCGATCACGTGGCCGAGCACGCGATCCCACTGCTCCACATCGTCGACGATCCTGCGCACGACCGGCCGCAGCCCCACGACGATCAGACACGACACCACGACAAAACCGCCGACGAACACGGGCAGCGAAACCCATAACGGGAGACTCGCGAACCAGTTCACGGTCGCTCCCTCCCAGATCAATCAACAAGCGATGCGGCAAGAAGTTCGCTGCGAGCATCAGCCTAGAGTTTCGCGCCGTCAGAGCCCCACGTCGTAACGAGAACTTCATAGACGTGACCCCGCTCACTGTCGATACGCGCCCCGGCGCAGCAGGCGCGATAATCGATCCATGTCTTCCTCTGTCGAACGCCGTTCCAATCCGACTGCATGGGCCGCGTTCTGGTTCGCGCTGGCCGGTCTCGTGCTCATGCCGATCCCGCTGTTCATCGGGCTGATCCTCGGCGGCGCCCTCTCCGTCGTCGCCGCAGTCCTCGCCGTGATCGGCCTCTTCAAGGGGCTCGCACGAAACGGCAAGGGCATCGCGCCCGTCGTGTTCGCGGCGATCTTCATCGCGCTCACGTGGGCCGGCATCTCAGTCGGCGGCGGCACCGTCTGGTAGGTCGTCCCTTCCCGGGGAGAGGTCACTGCCGCCACCGGAACCGTTGGTGCCGGAACCACACGTCTTGCACGGAGTTGCCAGCAGTAGCGCACTGCGGATCCCGCGTCGTACGATCCGGTGAGTTTGTTCGCTTTGAGGAGGCCGCCAGTGACGCAACACACTCTCGAGCTACCGGATGTCGACCTGGTCTACGACGTCTTCGGGCCACTGCCGACCGCGGACGGCCAGCCCCCGCTGGTCATGATCGGGCAGCCGATGGACGCGAGCGGTTTCCAGGCGCAGGTGAAACTGTTCGAGGACCGCACCGTCGTGACCTATGACCCGCGCGGCCTGGGCAGGAGCAAGCGTAAGGACG
>DASQLG010000101.1:0-2097 GCA_035630115.1 Microbacterium sp.
CCGCGGTCTTCGGTCCGACCCCCGTGCCCGAGGCGATCGCCCGCTGCCAGGCGTTCCGGGCGATCGTCGCCGCGAGCCCCGTGGCCGAGGCCTGGATGATCAACCCGCTCGCCGTGCTGCATGCGATGAACGGCGAGTTCGGGCTGGCCGAGGCGCTGCTCGCAGAGGCCCACGCAGTCCTCGACGGACTCGGGGGCATGACCGCCAACGTGTCGCATCTCGAGGCGATCGTGCGGATGCTGATGGGACAGCCCGGCCGCGCCGAGACGGCGCTGCGCGCCGATGTCGACGCCCTCGCCACGATGGGTCGCACCGACGCGCTCGCCACGACGACGGCGATGCTCGCGCAGGCCGTCCTGGCGCAGGGACGGATCGATGAGGCCGGTGAGCTGTGTGGCGCCGCGGCGCGGGCGACCGCACCCGACGATGTCTTCACCGAGGTCATCCGGCGCGGCGTGCAAGCCTCGGTGCTCGCGCGGCAGGGTGCCTGCGCCGACGCGCAGGAGCTTGCCCGATCGGCGCTGGAGATCATTGCCGCGACGGACTTGCTAACCCAGCACGGCGATGCGATGCTGCGCTTCACGGAGGTCACACATGAGTGCATGCCGGCCTCAGTGCAGTCACAAAAAGAGTCGCTCCGCACTGCGCTCACTCTTTATGAAAAAAAGGGCAACGTGACAGCGGCAGCACGAGCGCGACGTTCACTCAAAACCAGTCAGGGGAAAGCGAGCCATGGCACCGAAGATCAACTTTAACGCAATCGCAAACAAGACCGCGGAGGGCATCGTCGTCAACGGCGTCTCCGAGGGATTCCCCGGCGCCAAGCTCATCCACCGGCACGTCGCGCTGCAGCAGAACGAGAAGGCCGCGGAAGGACCCGCGACGCTGGTCGCGGAGTGGGAGACGGACCCGGCCCTGGAAGACCAGGGTTTTACAACAGGAGTGGTGGCGGTCGGTACCGAGCTATACCTCGTCAACACCCGGACCCAGGACGGCGCTTCCCCGACGTTCGTGACGATGACGTGGTCTGAGACCCTCGAGATCGAGTAGGACGTCATGTTCCCCGAGCTCAACGAGGAGGCCAAGCCCGTACTGCTGCACGGGTCAACTCCGCGCGGCTTGGACGGTGGCGCCGCGGCCACGGGTCACGGCAGGTTCGGCCGCATGTTCCCTGGCCTGCCGCCGTGCGAGCTGAGCGACGAGGGGCTCGCGGCACTGCTGACGACGATGGACTCCGACAACGCGCTCGGCATCAACCCCGTCATCCCCGCGGGCTTCACCTACCTCGGGCAGTTCATCGATCACGACATCACGTTCGACCCCAACTCGCAGCTGGACAAGACGAGCGATCCGTTCGCCCTCACCAACTTCCGCAGCCCGCGACTGGACCTGGATTCGCTGTACGGCTCAGGACCCGCGGATCAGCCATACCTCTATGACTGGGCTGAGAGCGATCGCGACCCCGGTCTGAAGCTCCTCGTCGCAAAGCGCCCCGACGGCGCCCAAGGCACCATCGACGACCTGCCGCGCAACGAGCAGGAGCGGGCGCTCATCGGCGATCCGCGCAACGACGTGCACCTCGTCATCGCGCAGTTGCACCTGCTGTTTGTGAAGTTTCACAACAACGTCGTCGACCACGTTCGCGAGAAGCACCATCTCAGCGGGGAGGCACTGTTCCGGGAGGCCTGCCGGATCGTGCGCTGGCATTACCAGTGGATCGTCGTCCATGACTTCCTGCCACGGGTCGTCGGTCCCACCACGGCCGCACGGGTGATCAAGCCCGCGGGCGCGTGGCCGGCGGTGGAACGCCGGCACTTCCGGTGAGAGCACGAGCCGTTCATTCCGGTGGAGTTCTCGGGCGCGGCGTATCGCTTCGGGCACAGCATGGTGCGCGACACCTACAAGATCCATCGCCGCGAGGCGAAGATCGTGCCCGAGATGCCGGACTCGAGCGCTAGCCCGGCGAGCCACCTGACCGGCTTCCGAAAGCTCATCCCCGAGCTCGTGGTCGATTGGAGCCGCTTCTTCGAGATCGATCCCCTCGACCCGCCACAGGAGAGCATGCGCATCGACACGGGCCTGGCGATCAGGATGTCG
>DASQLG010000102.1:0-18414 GCA_035630115.1 Microbacterium sp.
CAGTTCGTGGCGGGCGCCGCGCTCGGTCAGCTCCGCGCCGGTCGCATCGAGCGCACGGCGATCGCGGTCTACGACGGTGACCGATGCCCCGGCCTCTGCGTAGGCGAGCGCACACGCGCCCCCGATCCCGCCCGCGCCGGCGATGAGCACACGCGCGCCGGAGAGACCGAGCCAGTCCGCGTTCACGCGGGTCTCGAGTTGCTGCTCGAAGGACATCGATGCTTCCTTGCCGTTCGGTGTGAGTTCATTTGACGAAAGTTACTTTCGCTTAGTGAATGTAACCGATAGACTGGCCGGAGTCAATCCGGCGCGACTGCGCCCGAGACCCCCGAGGAGAAGAGCATGGCGTCCCCCCGCATCCGCCCGCTTCCACCGGGAGAGTTCACCCCGGAGCAGCGCGCTCTCCACCGCGCGATCGCGGGCGGACCTCGAGCCCAGGGACCGCAGCACTTTCCGCTCACCGCCGATGACGGCTCGCTGCGCGGACCGTTCGACCTCATGCTGCGCTCCCCCGCGGTCGGGACGGCGCAGCAGGAGCTCGGCGCGGCGATCCGCTACCGCACCGGCTTCACCGCCCGGATGCGCGAGCTTGCGATCCTGCTCGTCGCGGCGCACTGGGACAGCGCGTTCGAGCGCGAGTCGCACGAGGCCATCGCGCGAGCGATCGGCTTCAGTGCGGACGAGCTCGCCGCGATCCGGGCGGAAGACGTCTCGCCGTTCTCCGGAGATGAGCACGCGATCGGCGCCACCGTGCTCCAGCTGCTGGACGGCGACCTCTCGGATGGGGCGTGGGATGCGGCATCCCGCGCTCTCGGCATCGACGGCGTGTTCGAGCTCACCGCCCTCGTCGGGTACTACGCGACCCTCGCCCTGCAGCTGCGGGTGTTCCGTGTCGGGTGAGATTGCACGGGCCGTGGTCAGAAGATACGGTTTCACTCTATGAAAGCCGACGACGAGAGCAACACGGGCGCGAAGACCGGCAGCCGCTATCGCATCGAAGCCCTCGCGAAGGGGCTCGACGTCCTGCGCCTCTTCGACGAATCGGTGACCTCCCTCAAGCTCCGCGAGATCTGCGACCGCACCGGCATCCCGATGCCCACCGCCTTCCGCGTGGTCGCGACGCTCGAGGAGGGCGGCTACCTCGAGCGGCTGCCGGACGGCAGCATCCGTCCCGGTGTCGCCGTGCTGCTGCTGGGGTCGGCGGCCCTGCGCGGTTCGAGTCTCGTGCAGCTGAGCGAGCAGCCGCTGCGCCACCTCGCCGAGGAGTCGGGCGAGACGGTGAACCTCGGAGTGCTCGTCGGCGACCAGGTGCTCTACCTTGCGCGGCTGCGCAACTCCGACCTGGTGACCGCGAACATCCAGGTCGGCTCCACGCTGCCCGCCGCGTATACGTCGATGGGCAAGCTCCTCCTGGCGTACCTGAGCGACGCCGAGTTGAAGAGGACCCTCGCGAACCACGACTTCGGGGCGGATGCCGGCCCCAACGCCGCGAAGTCCCTCGCCGAACTGCGCGAGCGGCTGGCCGCGATCCGTGAGCAGGGGTATGCGCTGCAGGACCAGGAGGTCGCCGCCGGGCTGCGCTCCGTGTCGGTGCCGGTCTTCGGGCGCGATGCGGCCACGCCCGCCGCCGCGATCAACATCGCTGTGGCGTCGTCGCGTCACGACGTCGCCTCGCTGCGCGGTCCGCTGCTGAAGCGCCTGCGCGCCACGGCCGACGACATCTCGCGCCTGCTGCGCTCGACCTGACGCCGCCGGATGCAGATCCCTGGGCTCATCGCACCGCGAGGGCGGCTTCGAGGAGCATCAGGGTGTGCTCGGCGGCCGGATGGCCGACCTCGTTGAGGTAGCCGTGCATCGCGCCTCTCTCTCGCACGACGCGCACGTCGACGCTCGCCGAGGCCAGCTCGGCCGCGAAGGCCTCGCCCGAGGGTCGCAGGCTGTCGAGCTCAGCGTTGACCATCAGCACCTCGGGCAGGCCCACGAGATCGTGTCCGCCCGCGAAGGCGTAGCCGTCGGGGTCGTGGCCGTCGGGCAGGTAGTTGCGGTTGATCGCGGACCGGCTCTCGGACGTGAACAGACGCGCCGGCGGTACGTCGCGCAGGAGTTCGGCGGTCTCGGCGTTCGGCGACAGGATGCCGTCGTGAAGTGACGGGTACACCAGAGCAAGAACCCGTGGTGTGGTCGTGCCGCGATCGCGCAGCCGCATCGCGGCGCCGCGATCGCGCAGCCGCATCGCGGCGCCGGCGGACAGGTTCGCTCCGGCGCTCGCGCCGCCCAGCGACACGCGCTCGGGGTCCGCGCCGTAGCTGCCGGCGTTCTCGACAGCCCAGTCGAAGGCGGCGACGATCTGCAGGTTCGCGACCGGGAACCGCGCCCGCGGGCCCGCCGCCTCCATCTCGGCGCGGATCGCCTCGGGAGATGGCATGTCCGCGTCAGGGTCTGGAGGACCGAGCACCTCGAGCGCATCCAACGGCGCGAGCGTGTAGTCGACCGAGACTACGGTGATGCCCGCGGCGCTGAGGCGCCGGCCGACCTGGTCGGCTTCCGGCATCTCGAGCGTGCCGAACATGAAGGCTCCGCCGTGCAGCCACACCAGGAGTGCGCCGTTCGGCTCCTGTGCGGGGTAGACCCGCACGCGGAAGTCGTGGTCGCCGCCCGTCAGTGCGATGTCGTGGGTTCCGGTCATGCCATCACTCCTTCGGTTGCGGTGCGGACGTGAGTGCCCGCACCCATGATCTGGTCCTCCAGCCCTGGCAGGCGCAACACCGCCTCGGCGCCCTGGGGCACCGTCACCTCGACGCGCAGTTCGGAGCCGCCGAGGTCCCACCGCACCGCCGCGAGCCCATGCGGCGTCTGCAGGCTGGTCGACGCCCAGGTCAGCCCTCCGCCGGGTCGCGGCGCGACGAGGATGCGGCGGTAGCCGGGCTCGAGGGGGGCGAGGCCGCCGACCGTCCGGTGCATCCAGTCCGCCACCGCGCCGAACGCGTAGTGGTTGAACGAAGTCATCTCACCGGGGTTGATCGAGCCGTCGGGCAGCATCGAGTCCCAGCGCTCCCAGATCGTCGTCGCCCCCATCGTGACCGCGTAGAGCCACGACGGGGCCTCGCGCTGCAGCAGGAGAGCGTACGCATCATCGAGGTGGCCGGTCATCGTGAGTGCATCGTTCACGAACGGCGTGCCGGCGAAGCCGGTGCTGATGCGATGGCCCGCGGCGCGGACGAGCTCGGCGAGGCGATCACCGGCGGCCTGCCGATCGGCATCCGGCACAAGCCCGAAGACGATCGCGAGCGCATAAGCGGTCGCGCTGTCGCTCTCGACGCGCCCGTCGCGCACGTAGCGGGCGCGGAAGCCCTCGCCGATGCGATCCCGCAGGGCGGTGAACTCCGCCGCGTCCCCGAGCTCCCCCAGGACGTCGGCGGCTTCCGCCATCAGGGTGGCGCTGCGGAACGCGCTGGCCGTCGCGACCACCTCCGACGGCGCCTTGGACTTGCCGGGATCGTCAGCCGGGGCATCCGGGTCGAGCCAGTCGCCGAACTGGAAGCCGGTGTCCCACACGCCGTCGGATGCGAGCACGTCGGCGACACTGCGCATGTGCGCGGTCATGAGCGGGTATGCGTCGCGCAGCGTCTGTTCGTGTCCGTAGGCCTGCCAAAGCGCCCACGGCACCCAGACCGCCGCGTCACCCCAGATCGCGGTGGCGCCGGGCTCGGGGAAGCCGGTGTCGAGGAACTTCATGACGTTCGGCACCACGACCGGAACCGTCCCGTGTGGGGTGGCTCGACGCTCGAGCTCGAGGTCGACCAGCCAGTCCGCCAGGAACGACTCGACGTCGCCGAGGAATGCCGCCGTCGGCGCGAAGACGGCCAGATCGCCGGTCCACCCCAGGCGCTCGTCGCGCTGGGGGCAGTCGGTGGGTACGCTCAGGAAGTTTCCCTTCATGCCCCACACGACATTGCTGTGCAGCTGGTTGAGCAGCGGATCGGAGCACGCGAACGAGCCGATCGGCTCGACGTCGGTGCCGACGACGATCGCGGTGAGGGCCGCGGGATCGAATTCGCCCGGCCAGCCGGTGACCTCGGCGTAGCGGAACCCGTGGAAGGTGAGCGTCGGCTCGAAGACGTCGTCGCCGCCGCTGAGGATGAAGCGGTCGGTCGCCGCGGCGCGGCGCAGCGGACGCGTACCGAGCTCACCGTGTTCGAGCACCTCGGCGTGACGCAGCACGACCTCCGTACCGACTGCGCCGCTGACCGCCATGCGGACGAAGCCGACGAGGTTCTGCCCGAAGTCGACGAGCGTCCCGCCCGAAGGCGATGTCCAGACGCGCTCCACTCCGAGCTCGCTGAGCCGGCGCACGGGCGGCGCCGCCGCGGCGGTGAGACGTCCCGAATCGAAGTTCACGAGATGGACGGCATCCCAGTCGCTGTCGTCGAATCCCGGATGCCGCCACCCGTCGTCGGCGAGGCGGGCGTCGATCGTCTCGCCGTTGTAGAGGTCGTCGGCGAGCACCTCGCCGGTCGAGGCGCGCCACGAGTCGTCGCTGACGACGGTCTGCACGTGACCGTCAGCGAAGACGACCTCGAGCTGCGCGTACCCGGCGCGCTCGTCACCGTAGACCGCACGCTGGGCCGTGAAGCCGAGCCAGCCGCGGTACCACCCGTTGCCCAGTCGCAGACCGATCACGGTGTGCGCGGCGACAGCATCCGTCACGTCGTGCTCGACGACGCGCACGCGCCATTCGTAGCTGGTCCATCCCGGTGCCAGCAGCTCATCCGAGGTCGGGATGCCGTTCACCCACGCCTCGACCAGGCCGAGCGCACTCGCGCGGAGGGTGGCCCGCGCGACCGGGCCGTGACCCTCGTCGAGCGCGAACTCTCGTCGCAGCAGCGGAGCCGCCTCGGTGGGATTGAGGGGCGCGATCATCTTCGCGTGGGTCATCTCGGAGTCCTTTGCTGAGGTGTCAATGCGCGGTGACCCGGCGCATGAAGTCAATGGCGCGGTCGAACACCGGACCGGTGTCAGCGAGCCCTTCCCAGAAGTGCTTGCCGCCGTCGACCGGGTGGAACTCGACGTCAGCGTCGACGGCACGGAGAGCCTGCACGAGCGCCTCGCTCTGCGGGAACGGAACATGTTCGTCGGCGGTACCGTGCGAGATGTGGAACGGCGGAGCTGCGCCGTGCGCCTGCAGTGCCGGAGACGCGAGCCGTGCGGCATCCGGCAGCATCGCCGCGGGGGCGCCGAGCCACTGCGCCTCCCGGGTCTGCTCGGGCGGTTCGCCCGTGTCGTACTCGGCCATCGCGAACAGCTCGGCCGGACCGAACCAGTCCACAACGCCCCGCACGTCGTCGCGGCGCAGGCCGGTGAGCGACGCCAGGGTGGCTCCCGCCGACACTCCCCAGAGCACGATGCGGCCGGCATCCACCCCGTGCTCGGACCCGTGCGTCTGCAGCCACGCGAGCGCGGCATCCACATCGTCCAACTGCGCCGGAAAGCGCGCTTCGCCGCTCAGCCGGTATTCGCACGAGGCGACCGCGAATCCTGCGGCGACGATCCGATCGAACGACTGCTCGTCGCTGATGCCCGGCGTGAAGACCTTGCGACTGCCGCGCAGCCACCCGCCGCCGTGCAGGAACGCGACGACGGGTGCACCGGCGGCGCTGGGCGTTCGCAGATCGAGCGAAAGTGGACGGAATCCGGCCGGCTGGGCGATGTCGATCTCGAGGATCGAGGGCACGTCAGTCGCGGAACCGGAACTCGGGCATGAACTGCGTCCAGTACTTCTCCCCGGCCGCGCGCATCACGGCGAAGTCGGGAACGTACACGCCCTGCGGCTCGGTCGCGTCGGTCTTCTGTCCGATCGCATGGAAGAAGCGCTCGAACCCGGCGCTGCCCGCCCCGAACACGGTGGTGGTGTTCTCGATCTTGAAGGCGTGCACGATGCCTGCCGGGACGTAGGCGAAGTCACCCGTGGTCAGCGTGGCCTTCGTGTGGTAATCCGCTTGATCGTCCATCCACACCGAGATCTCGCCGTCCACCACGTAGAAGAACTCGTGGGTCCTGTGGTGCACGTGCGCAGGGATGCGGTCGCCCTGGCGCGCCTTCATCGTCCAGGCGCCGTACTGGTCGTCGGTCTCGTCGCCCGAGACCAGGATCTCGAACAGCTGGTCGAAGACGAGCGACTTCTCCCCCTCGCCGTTGCCCAGCACGTACGGCCGGGGAGATGCCGGAAGGATGCCGGCGAAGGGGACCTTGTCGGGGTCGTCGGCGGGAAAAATGGTCATGCTTACCTCCTCGTAAGAACACGTGCGCCGTTAGGCAGATGGAGCGTCGGGTCCTGCCTGTGGGTCGCTCCAGATATGTCAAGTCTCGTGAGTACGTGCGGGGTTTGGGAAGTTCGAGCTACCTACCCGGCGTTAGCCTGCGGCTAAGATCCGAGCATGGATGTGCCTATCCACGTGATCCGCTATTTCTGTGTGCTCGCCGAGGAGCTGCACTTCGGCCGCGCCGCCGAGCGCCTCTCGATCACGCCTCCGTCGCTGAGCCAGCAGATCAGCCGGCTCGAGCAGCAGCTCGATGTGAAGCTCTTCGATCGCAGCCCCCGCAAGGTCGAGCTCACCGCGTACGGTCGCGAGTTGCTTCCCCTCGCCCGGCGGGTGCAAGACGACCACGATCAGCTGCTCGAGTGGGGCCGGTCGATCAAGCGCAATCAGCGCACTCCCCTGCTGCGTGTCGGGGTGGTCGCCGCCGGCGCAGGCGCCCTCACGACAGCCGCGATCGCCGCCACGATGCAGGCGATTCCGCACGCGCGCATCGAGATGCGCCGGCTGGGCTTCTTCGACGTCGCGTCCGAACTCGAGAGCGGACGCGTGGACGTCGTCTTCGCACCCTCCCCGATGCGGCTGCCGCCGCGGATCCGCATCGAACCGCTGTGGCTCGAACCGCGCGTTCTGGTCGTCCCCGCGGAGCATCCCCTCGCCGGGCGCGAGTCGGTGACGATCGGCGAGACCAACGACGAGGTCTTCGTCGCGGTCGCCGGAGGCGTGCCTGAAGTGGTCGACTGGTGGATCGTCGATCCTCGGCCAGATGGATCGCGGCCCAGGCGCGGGCCGACGGCCGACAGCGTCGACGGTCTCTTCGAGCTCGTCGCGGCCGGCGCCGGGGTGAACATCGCCGGTCAGTCGGCGTCGCGGCAGTACCGCCGCGACGAACTCGCCTTCGTGCCCGTGTCCGACATCGAGCCGGCCACGATCGTGCTGTGCAGCCTGAGCGACTCGCCGAACCCGATGGTCAGGACGTTCCGCGAGACCGCACAGGCGCTCTCGCCGCTCGTCGACGCGACCTTCCATTGAGGTCAGGCTGCGGGTGCGGATGCCTTCAGGGCCAGCCACGCCTCACGTCGCCGCGCCTGCTCGTCGGGGTCGGGAACGGGGGACGCGGCCATCAGCACGCGCGTGTAGTGCGCCTGCGGGTTGCGCATGACCTCGATCGTCGGCCCCTCCTCCACGAGCCTGCCGCGGTTGAGCACGATGATGCGCTGGGCGAGGAACTCGACCACGGCCATGTCGTGGGCGATGAAGAGGTAGCCGAGGTCCTTGCCGGTTCGGAGGTCGGCCAAGAGGTTCAGCACCTGCGCCTGAGTCGACAGGTCGAGCGCGCTGACTGCTTCGTCGCAGACCACGAGCCGCGGATCGGTGACGAGTGCCCGAGCGATCGCGATGCGCTGGCGCTGGCCGCCGGAGAACTGGCGCGGGTAGCGCGCCTCCGATCCCGGAGCCAGCCCGACGGCATCCAGCACCTCTTTGACGCGCCGGCCGCGCTCCGTGCGCGCCACGCCTGCGACCCGCATCGGCTCGGTGATCGCGTCGCCGATCGGCCGTCGCGGGTTCAGCGACGAGAACGGGTCCTGGAACACGGCACGCAGGTCGCCCTGCAGCGCTCGGCGCTGCGATGCGCTGACCTTCGTGATGTCGCGACCTTCGAACAGGATCTGCCCGCTGGTCACGGGCTGAAGGCCCAAGATGGCCCGGCCGATCGTCGTCTTGCCCGAGCCGGACTCACCGACGAGCCCGAGAGTCTCGCCGCGCCCGATCGCGAAAGATACGTCATCGACTGCGGCAGGACCCTTCTTGTTGAACCTCACGACGAGGTTGCGCACCTCGAGCAGGGGCGCGGCATCCGTCGACCGTCCGGTGGGTTGTGCGATCGTCACAGGTCTCCTCCTCCGATCACGACGGGCGTCCGCCACTCTTCCTGGCGTCCGCGCACGTCGTCGCGGCGCACGCAGCGCACGCCCCCGATGCCTTCGACACGCGGATCGAGCGGAACGGCCGTCATGCACTCGTCTCGGGCGAAGCGGCAGCGCTGGGCGAAGCGGCATCCGCTCGTCCACGATCCCGGCAGAGGCACCTGGCCGGGAATGGATGCGAGTCGCGTGGTTCCTTCGAAGTCGATGATCGCGTGCGGGTCCGCCGCGAGGAGCGCCATCGTGTACGGGTGTTCGGGACGCACGAGTACGTCGCGTACCGATCCGGTCTCGACGATCTGCCCTGCGTACATGACCGACACGTCATCGCAGAGGTCGGCCACCACGCCGAGGTCATGAGTGACGAGGATGATCGACATGCCGCGCTCGGCGATCAGGCCGCGCAGCAGCCCGAGGATCTCGGCCTGGATCGTGACATCGAGCGCAGTGGTCGGTTCGTCTGCGACGAGCAGGCGAGGCGACCCCGACAGCGCGAGCGCGATGGCGACGCGCTGCGCCATCCCGCCGGAGATCTGGTGCGGGTAGCTCTTGAGCACGCGCGGCGGGTCGATGATGCCGACGTCGACGAGCAGCTGACTCGCGATGCCTTTCGCCTCGCCTGACCCGACTCCTCGCAGTCGCTTGATGCTCGCGGCGAGCTGCCAGCCGATCGTGAACATCGGGTCAAGCGCCCGGCTCGGCTCTTGCGAGATGAACGCGATCTCGTGGCCGCGCACCTTCGCGAGGGTCTTCTCGTCGGCCTGCGCCAGATCGGTCGCACCCCATTGGATCCGGCCGGATCGCACCGACAGGCCCGGCGACAAGAGGCCCAGCAGCGCGTACGAGGTGACGCTCTTTCCGCACCCGGACTCGCCCACCAGGCCCATCACGCGGCCGGGCTTCACGTGCAACGAGACACCGGTGACCAGGGCGGGCCCGCCGTCGACCCCGAGCACGAGATCCTCGACGATCAGCTCACCCTCGACGGCCCGCGCGCCGGGCGCGGGGTGCGCGGTCAGATCAGGGCCACTCGTACTCGGAGTGTCCGCAGGAATCTCCACCGCATCGGTGTAATCGGTGATGGGCTCCACAGGCAACAGCACTGTCGCCTCGGCCGGGGTGGATGCTGCGGGCTGCGCCGGCCCGACCGCAACGACGTATCCGGCATCCGCAGTCGCCTTCTTGCGCTTTCTTCGCAGGGCGACAAGCGGCGGTGGGGTGGCCGCCCCGCCGGCGAGGACATCGGCGAGCGCGTTGGCCGCGATGATCGTGAGCGCGAGCACGGCACCCGTTGGCACCATCATCCACGGCTGCTGGAAGATGAAGCGCGACGCGGTCTGGATCATGCCACCCCACGTGGGCTCGGGCGGCTGCGGCCCGAGGCCGATGAAGGCGAGGCCCGCCTGCATCATGATGCCGACACCGAAGAAGAGCACGAACTGCACGATGACGGTCGTGGACATGTTCGGCAGCACGTGGCGGAAGCTGGCGACTGTGGGCTTGACGCCGTCGACGGCGGCAGCTTCGACGAACAGCTGCTTCTGCAGGTTTTTGGCTTGACCGAACAGGATCCGGTAGAGGGCGCCGAACAGCAGCACACCGAAGAGGGCCATCACCAACGGCATGTTCGTGCCGACCGCCGCGATGAACGCGAGGATGATGACCATTCCCGGCAGTGACATCACGATCTCGCTGACGCGGTTCATGATTCCTTCGGCGCGCCGGCTGCGCACCGCCCAGAGCGTGACGGGCACAGTGATCGCCACCGCGACGATGGGAGGTATGGTCGCGATCGCGAGCGTGGATGCCGCTGCGGTCATGATCCGTGAGAGCAGGTCGCGGCCGAGCTCGTCGGTGCCGAGGAGATGCGCGGCGGACGGTCCCTGGAGCACAGCAGCAAGGTCCTGCTCCAGCGGCCCGTACCTCAGCCAGAGCGGCGAGGTGAGCGAGGCGAGAACCAGCCCGACGATCCAGATCAGGGAGATGATCGCGGTGGGCGACCGGAACAGCTTTCCGCCTCGTCTCTTCTCTGAGCGGCGGATCGTGAGGATCGCGGTGGTCGAGACGGTCATGAGGTGCGCAGTTTCGGGTCGAGGGTGCGGTTGAGGGTCTCCAGCAGCAGATTGACGACGACGACGACGAGTGTTGCGACGAGGACGAGCGCCTGGACGAACGGCAGGTCGGCTGCGCCGACGGCGGCCTGCATAGCCTGTCCGATGCCCGGGAGTGCGAAGAGCAGTTCGATCATGACCGAGCCGCCGAACAGGACGATGAACTGGACGGCGATGGTGGCCAGGATCGGGAGGCTGGCACCGCGCAGCGCGTGGATGTACACGATGCGCCAGGTCGGCGTGCCGACGGCGCGAAGCGTGCGGATGTGCTCCTGGGCGAGCGCTTCGGCCATCGACGCGCGGGTCTGGCGCGCGACGAAGCCGGCCGAGGTGAGGGCGATCGTCAGAACCGGCAGTACCAGCGATCTGAACCACTTCTCAGGGCTCACGTCGAACGGCACGAAGCCGGTGGCCGGCAGCAGTCGCATCTGCACGGCGAAGAAGTAGACCAGCAGGATGCCGACCCAGAACGCCGGCAGCGACAGCATGATGCCGGTGAGGATCGTGATGAATCTGTCCACCGCGCCGCCGCGCACGGCGGCGATCACTCCGAGGATGATGCCGATCACCGCGCTGAAGAGTGCGCCCCCCAGCGCGAGTGCCGCCGTGACGGGAAGTCGCTTGGCGATGTCAGGGCCGATCGGGCGCCCATCGATCAGTGAGACGCCCAGATTGCCCTGCAGGACCTGCCAGACCCAGGCGAGATACTGCTGGATCCAGGGGTCGTACCAGCCGATCGACTCGTTGTAGGCGATGATGTCGTCGGGCGAGGCCTGCGTACCGAGTGCGACGCCCCCGGGCGTCGAGCCCGACAGGTGAACGAGCACGAAGGCTATCCATGACGCGATCAGCAGGGTGAGAATCGCCCAGGCGACCCGTTTCAGTATGAAGAAGAGCATCATCACTCCCAGCGATGTCGGTGCCGGCGGCGCGAAACCGCCGGCACCGACATCAGGTCAGGACGCGGGCTGAATCGACGCCAGGATCGGGAAGGCCTCGGCACCCGGGAAAGTGGGCTCAGCGACCTTCTCGGTGTTGTACGCCCACGGCGCGAGCTGCTCGAACAGCGGGATGAGCCATCCCGAATCGACGATCGCGCGGTTGAGGTCCTGGAGCGCCGTCGTCTGCGCCGCCTCGTCGCCCTGCGCCGCACCGTACGCTCCTGCAGCGGCCTGGATCTCCGGGTTCTGCGCCTTGTGGTAGTTCGCGAAACCGAACAGCACGCCGAAGACATTGCCGAGCGGGTTGGTCCATGTCAGTGGGAGCGGGCCACCGAGCGGCTCGGTCGAGACGACGGCGAAGAGCTCCTCCGTGGAGGCGGCGTTCTTCAGGTTGACGTTCACGCCGATCGCCTCCCAGTAGGGCTGCAGGGCTTCGAGATCGCGCTGGCTGGCCTGGTTGATCGTGAAGTCGAAGTCGAATCCGTTGGGGTAGCCGGCTTCGGCGAGAAGGGCCTTGGCGCCCTCGGGGTCGTAGGCGTACTCCTCGTCGAGCTCCGGGAGATAGCCGGGGTTATCGGCGGGCAGCGCGTTCGCGGTCGGGATCTCGCCCGGATGCACTCCGGCCACGAACGCGTCGCGGTCGATCGCCATCGAGAGCGCCTGGTACACCCGCGGATCGGCCCACTGCGGGGCGATCGCGCCGACCTTGTCGAACGCGATGATGTTCTGGACAGTGCCGCCATTGGCAACGAGTCCCGTGCCGGCGGACTCGACCTGGGCTTGCGTGTCAGCCGTGACGTTCGCCAGGTCGACCTCACCCGAGATGGCAGCGTTCACGCGTGCCTGCGGGTCAAGGATGGGTCGGAACTCGTAAGAGTCGAACGGGTAGTCCTCGGCTGCCGCGCTGTCCTCCTTCTTGACGAGAAGGTAGGAGTTGCCCTTGACTGTCGCGTCGAGGTCGACGCTCAGGGGGCCCGATCCGTCGGGGGTGGAGTCGAGCGACGCACGGTCGGCCGCGCCGACGGGTCCGACGATGGCGCCACCGGGCATCACCAGGTTCGCCTCGAACCCGGGCTTGGGACTGGGGAACGTGAGGGTGACGGTGTCCTCGTCGACAACGGCGACGTCGGTGATCTCGTTCTCGCCCCCGACGGCGAAGCCCGAGTATGCCGAGAGGTCGACCGTGCCGCGCGCATCGAGGTTCTGCTTCACGAGGTCAGCGGTCAGCGTGCTCCCGTCGTCGAAGGTGGCGCTGGTGTCAAGGTCTAGAGTGAGCTGCGTCTGGTCTTCGTTGAACTCGAACGACGTGACCAGCTGCGGCACGACCTGGCCGTCCTCGTCAAGGACGAAGAGCGAGTCGTAGACGCCCTCGAAGAACATCCGCTGGCCGCTGCCGTAGCGCACGGGGTCGTAGCCCAGCGCGGCCATGTCGGAGTCGAGCGCGATGATGATCTTCTCCGTGTCGGCGGCGGCTTCGCTGTCAGTGCCACCTCCGCTCGAACCGGTGCATGCGCTGAGCGCGAGGGCTGATACGGCGACTGCCGCAAGGACGGCGGCGCCACGTGCTGTGGTGATTCGGGACATCCTGATCTCCTGTGATCGGTGTGCTGCTGCGGACTTCGGTGTCTGGGATCGCAATCGGGATGCGATCCTTCGGTACAGGTTGACCCGGTCCGGCCTTTTTGGCCATTCGGATCCACGCTGTTATTCGTTAGGGAGCGCCTAACGCGGCGTCGCACTTGACGAGAGCTAGTGAAACACGCTTTCATAGAATGAACAAGTGCGAACATCCGAGTGCAGCCCACGCCCAACGCTGTAACGGTCTGTCGAGTTCTAGCCTCAGCGGTCCACCATCATCAGGGAATCCCGGGTCTGCTATGGCCGTCATCAGATCTGTTTATGGCTCGCTCTCGACCGAACCCGAAAGGCACGACGTGACCCTCTTCCGCTTTCCCGCCGACTTCCTCTGGGGCGTCGCCACCGCCGGCCACCAGAACGAGGGTGACAACGTCGACAGCGACACGTGGTTCCTCGAGAACGTGAAGCCCACTGTCTTCCAGGAACGCTCGGGAAAGGCCGCGAACGGGTGGGAGCTGTGGGAGTCCGACCTTGACCTCGTCGCCGGGATGAACCTCAACGCGTACCGCTTCTCGGTCGAGTGGGCGCGCATCGAGCCCGTCGAGGGCGAGTTCTCGGAGGAGGCGCTCTCGCACTACGAGGCACTTGTCGACGGGTGCATCGGCCGTGGCCTCGCGCCGATCGTGACCCTCAACCACTTCACGTCCCCGCACTGGTTCGCGGCACGCGGAGCGTGGCTCGATGCTGAAGCACCGGAACTCTTCGCTCGATACTGCGGCGTCGTGATGGATCGCTTCGGCGACCGCATCCGTCTCGCTGTCACGTTCAACGAGCCCGACCTGCCCGAGATGCTGACCTGGGCGGGTCTGCCCGGCTTCATCGTTGAGCTCGAGCGCGCGACGTTGGCGGCGGCCGAGAAGGATGCGGGGGTCGAGCGCTACCGCGCCGGCAACGTCATGCTGCACGAGGAGTTCGCCGGGATGCGGGCCGGAATGACCGCCGCGCACATCGCTGGCAAGGCGGCGATCAAAGCCCGACGCGCGGACCTTCCCGTCGGCCTCTCGCTCGCGATGTGCGACGACGTTGCGGTGCCCGGCGGCGAAGAGCTGGTGACCCGCAAGCGCGCCGAGGTCTACGACTACTGGCTGCGCCTGGCATCCGACGACGACTTCGTCGGCGTGCAGAACTACGAGCGCCTGCGATACGGTGCCGACGGGCTTCTTCCCTCCCCCGAGGGGGCCGTACTCAACGGCATGGGCACCCCTGTCGATCCGGATTCCCTGCGCGGTGCCGTCGAGTACGCGCACGCCGTGAGCGGCGTGCCTGTGCTCGTGAGCGAGCACGGCGTCAGCACGCCGGATGACAGCATCCGTGCGGGCTTCATCGAGCCGTCACTCGAGGGTTTGGCTCGCGCGATCGCTGACGGCGTGCCGGTTCTCGGCTATTGCCACTGGACGCTGATGGACAACTTCGAGTGGATCTTCGGCTACGGCCCGAAGCTCGGCCTGCACGAGGTGGACCGCGAGACGTTCAAGCGCACGGCCAAGCCGAGCGCGGGGGTGTATGCCGCTCTCGTGAGGGCTGCGCGCGGCCTGTGACCCCTCTCCTCTCCCCATTGAAAGGCTCACCATGACCCTCGCCGCATTCACCCCCGGTCAAAAGCTCGGCCTGCACGGCGTCGGCCACGAGACGTTCGAGCGAACCCCCAAGCCCAGCGCCGGTGTCTACGCTGCGCTCGTCCGCGGGGCGCGCGCGGAAAGCGCCGCGGGGAGATGACCGTGGTCGATCTGTCTGCGCCACCGTTCCGCTTGGATGAGGATGCCGTGCGCTGGGTGCACGAGACGATCGCGTCCCTGACGCTCGAGCAGAAAGTCGGGCAGCTCTTCATCAACCTCAACGTCTCGTTCGACGAGGGGTACCTCGATAACGTCATCGACCGGTACCACGTCGGCGGGATGCGGTACCGCGGCGCCGGTTCGGCTGCCATCCAGGCACACATCCGCTACGCGCAGTCGCGCTCGAAGGTGCCGCTGCTGATCGCCTCCAACCCCGAGATGGGAGGGTTCGGCAGCAGCGACGACGGCACGCTGGTGAGCACGCAACTGCAGGCCGGGTCGCACGCGGATGCCTCGATCGCGTACCGCATGGGGCAGGTCGCCGGGCGCGAGAGCACGGCGCTCGGGTGCAATTGGGCGTTCGCTCCGATCGTCGACATCCACCGGAATTGGCGCAATACGGTCGTCGCGACACGGAGTTTCGGCAATGAGCCCGACGTCGTGATCGAGCGTGCGAAGCAGTTCTTCGATGGCATCAGCGAGTCGCCTACGGTGTGCGCGATCAAGCACTTCCCAGGCGACGGGGTCGACGAGCGCGACCAGCATGTGGTGAGCAGCTACAACACCCTCGGCGTCGACGAGTGGCACGCGACGTACGGCAGGGTCTATCGGGCGATGATCGAGCATGGCGCGCAGTCGATCATGGTGGGTCACATCGGAGCGCCCGCGCTTTCGCGAGCGCTGCGCCCCGGCATCCGTGATGAGGAGATCATGCCGGCGACGCTCGCGCCCGAACTGCTGGGAACTCTGCTGCGCGGCGAGCTCGGTTTCAACGGTGTGCTGGTCAGCGACGCGTCACCGATGGTGGGGCTCACGTCGGTGCTGCCGCGTCGAGAACTCGTCCCGGCCGTGATCGCGGCGGGCTGCGACATGTTCCTCTTCATGCGCAATGCCGACGAAGACTTCGAGTACATGCGCGAGGGCGTGCGGAGTGGGGTGATCTCTTCGGAGCGACTGCAGGAGGCGCTCGAGCGGATTCTGGGACTGAAGGCCTCGCTCGGGCTGCACCTGCTCGCGGGGGAGGATCTCGTGCCGCCGCCCTCAGCGCTCTCGGTGATCGGCTCGGCCGAGCATCACGCGATCGCCGCCGAGATCGCCGACAAGACCGTGACGCTCGTGAAGGACACTCAGGGCAACCTCCCGCTCACGCCGGCGACGCACCCGCGGATCAGGCTGTACGGGGTGGCGGGTGCCGCGGATTTCACCGGCGCCGATCCACGTGGATACCTCGACATCGTGCGCGAGGAACTCGAGCGGGCCGGGTTCGAAGTGCACGTCTTCCGGGATGCCGCGGCCCGGGCGGCCGCAGGAGAGCAGGGGGTCTTTCCGCACACGGTCATGAGCGACGAGGCGAACGGGCAGTATGCCGAGAAGTACGACGCCGCGATCCTGGTGGCGAACGTCAGCGGGTTCGCGCAGGAAGCGTCGCTGCGCATCCGTTGGTCGACCTCGCTCGCGGCAGAGATTCCTTGGTACTCCACCGAAGTGCCCACGGTCTTCATCTCGACGTCGCTGCCGAACCATCTGATCGATGTGCCGATGGTGAAGACCGTGATCCACGCGCACGCGCCCACGCGCGAGACGATCCGCGCAACGGTGGAGAAGATCCAGGGGCTGTCGGAGTTCCAGGGCACGTTCAACGAGAACGTCTGGTGCGACACCTTCGGGACGAGGCTCTGAGCCGCGATTGAGTGCTGCAGTTTCCTGCGAGTGCGACGTCGCGCGACGCCGCACTGGCAGGAAAGTGCCGCACTCGGCCCCCGAACCGCGGCAACGCAAGCGTCAGAAGAAGTCAGCCAGCCCGTCGAGCAGTCGGTCCACGTCGCGCAGGTCGTTGTACGGGGCCAGGCCGACGCGCATCCCGGCATCCCCGGGCAGGTTCAGCGCGCGGACCGGCTCATACGCGTAGAAGCTCCCGGCCGGAGCGAGAACCCCGCGGTCCGCGAGGAACCGGGCCGCCTCCGCTGCATCGTGCGCGGGAAACGTGAAGAACAGGGTCGGTGTGCGCACTGCGGCACGAGAGTGCATGTGCGCCCGGCCACCCAAGCCATCGAGCCCGGCTTCGATCTGGCGGCGCAGAACGAGTTCGTGGTCGTGGATGAGGTGGTGCGCCGCGATGACTCGATCCCGTCGCGTTGCCGCATTCGGGGCGAGTCCGGCGATGAAGTCGATCGCGGCGGTGACACCGGCCATGATCTCGTAAGGCAGCGTGCCGAGCTCGAACCGCTCGGGGACCGCATCCGTCGACGGGAGCAGCTTGTCGGGCTGCAGTGATTCCAGCAGCGCCGGGTCGGCGGCCAGCGCCGCGCAGTGCGGCCCGAAGAACTTGTACGGCGAGCATACGAAGAAGTCCGCGCCCAGCGCTGCGACATCGACGGCAGCATGCGCCGCGTAGTGGACGCCGTCGACGTAGACGAGCGCGCCGGCCGCGTGCGCCCGCTCAGCAATGAGAGACAGCGGGGGAATCGTTCCGAGCAGGTTGGATGCCGCCGTCACGGCGACCAGCCTCGTGCGGTCGTTCACGACCTCGTCGAGATCGGTCACGTCGAGCTCGGCGGTATCGGGGTTCATCCGCAGCCAGCGCACGACCACCCCGCGAGCCTCGGCGGCCTGGATCCACGGCCGCACATTGCAGTCGTGGTCGAGCTGCGTGACCACGATCTCGTCACCCTCGGACCACGTCTTGGCCAGCGCTCGCGAGATGTCATACGTGACCTGCGTGGCGCTGCGCCCGTAGACGACCCCCCGCGGGTCGGCGCCGAGCAGGTCGGCGACCGCACGTCGGAACTCAGTGACGGCATCTTCGGCGTTGCGCTCGCTGGCGATCGACGTGCCGCGGTTGGAGAGGGGCCGCGTGAGGGTGCGTGCGATCGCGGCGCCCACGACGGCGGGGGTCTGCGTGCCGCCCGGACCGTCGAAGTGCGCGATGCCCGACTCCAGCGAAGGAAACTGCTCGCGCAGCGCTGCGACATCCAGACTCACGGTCCCTGCTCTCACATCGATTCGCGCGACGCCGGTGCCTACGTGGCGGGCGACCTCGTCTGCCGGCGTGAAGTGCATGTCCGACCGCATCGCGCGGGCTGACACTCGCCGCACCCCTTGAAGTCGGCGAGGCAGGCGGCCAGGATATCTCTCAACGCAGTCCAGCGCCGGACACGCCGGGGTCGGACACGTCGCCCAGGGGGGTACCCGTGACCGACCTCGCCCAGGACGGCCCGCCGTCCGCCGACCCGTTGTCGCGGCCGTTCACGCCGGGGATGCCGGGCAATCCGCCCGAGCTCGCCGAGATGACCGCGAACGACGAGATCGTCCGGACCGTGGTGATCCCGGTCGCCGACGTGAAGACGCGCGAGTTCGTCGAGGAGTGGCACAACGCCTCGTACAACTGCTACTCGTCCGGGCACAAGTTCTGCCGCGAGGTCTGCCCCGTCATGACCGAGACCCGCAACGAGTCGTGGACGCCGACGGCGTTCCACGCGAACGTCGTGGCAATGGAGCGCGGCGAGTTGACCATCGAAGACGTCGCCGCCGACTACGTCAACTGCACTCAGTGCGGGGCGTGTGAGCTACGCTGCCCGAACACGCTGTTCACCGGCGACTTCTACAGATTCCGCACGCGCACCGTCGATGTCGTCAAGGCCGCGAGAGCTCTCGCGGTGGACTCCGGCATCCATCAGCCCGGCTACAAGGTGTGGAACGAGTTGACCGCC
>DASQLG010000103.1:0-6236 GCA_035630115.1 Microbacterium sp.
GGGCCGCGATCCCTCGTGAACGCGTCTGCGCGGATGCGAGCGCCTCGCATCACTCGAGCCACTCGGTGACGAATCGATCGTTGGCGTGGATGTGCGTCGCCTCGTAGGTGCCGCCGTCGAGCACTTCGAACCGATGCGCGATCAACGCGGGCACCACGAGGACCTGTCCGCCTACGCCGACCACCTGGTCGTCACCGACAGTGAAGAGGGCGCGACCCGAGTGGATGAGGAACGTCTCCGTGTAGGGGTGCCGATGAAGCCGCGGTCCCGATCCGGGCTTCGAACTGTACTCGCGGATGATGCTCACTTGTGAGCCGTGCAGGTAACCCTCGAAGTTCTCATCCCGGGCCACGTCGATTGCTGCGATCGTCATCGTTCCCTCTCGCCTGCGTCCGTTCGCATGGATCGTGCTCACTGAGTTGTCTGTGTCTTCGAGGGTAGGACCCCGCCGCTGGATGGGCTCAGCCGCGTTCGGAGGCACGGGCCGCCGCCAGGTGGCGGCAGACGCTTCGAACCTGCTCGGCGCGGGTGGTTCCGGCGACCTGGCCGCGGCTCTACGCTGATGCCAATGTGGGAGAACCCGGTCGGTGTCTCCGGCTTGGGAGGTCGCAGGTGAGACGCACAGCGTGGGTGCCGGACGCCGTGTTCCGCGCCGTCAACTCACGGCTGCTCCGATCGATGGGGCACCGGGTGGGCGCACGCGCGCACGGCTCGCTGCTGAACCGCCTGCCCGCGGCGCTGCGGCTCCCGCTGCTCCGCGACGGACTCGATCCGGTGCCGGACCTGGGCGTGGTTCGCGAGCGGTCGCCCGTCAGTCCGCTCTCGCTCCCCTTCGGCCTGCGGGGCTGGCTCGTCACCGGCTACCAGGAAACTCGGCGCGTGCTGGCCGATGCAGACACGTTCAGCAGCGACTTCGCCCACCTCGCCGGCACAGGCGGGATCGCCACCGACCACCGGCCGGGCGGACTGGGTTTCGTCGACCCGCCGGATCACACGCGACTGCGGCGGCTCATCGGTCCGGAGTTCACCATGCGGCGGCTTGCCCCGTTGGCCCCGTTCATCGAGGGGGTCGTCCACGAGCAGCTGCAGAAGATGGGGCATGCTGCGCGTCGCGACCCGGAGGGATCGGTGGACCTGGTCCAGTCCTTCGCGATGCCGATCCCCGCGCTCGCCATCAGCGCCCTGCTGGGAATCGAGCCGCAGGAGCGCGAAGAGTTCCTCGCGCTGTGCGCCGCACGGTTCAGTGTGCTCGAGGGGATCGGCGGCCCGCTCGGCTCCATATCGCAGTCGTTGAATCACCTCGCCGGCATCGTGGCACGCCAGCGCGTCCATCCCGGTGACGGGCTGCTCGGCCGGATCCTCGTCGAGCACGGCGATGAGGTCACTGATCTGGAATTGGCCGGCCTGGCGAACGGAGTGCTCACGGGAGGATTCGAGTCGACGGCGAGCACCCTCGCCCTTGGAGTGATCGCGCTGCTTCGAGATGCGGAGGCTCACGAGGTGATGCTCAGCGGGAGTCCCGATGCGATCGCCGCGGTGGTCGAGGACCTGATCCGGTACCTGAGCGTCGTGCAGGTCGCCTTCCCGCGCTACGCGCGCCGCCGAGCGGAGGTCGGAGGTGTCACCGTCGAAACGGGCGATGTCCTCGTGTGCTCGCTCAGCGGAGCAAACCGCGACCCGCATCTCGGAACCGGACTGGATGCACTGCGACTGTCACCCGCCGAGATGTCCCATCTCGCATTCGGTCACGGTGTGCATCGATGCCTGGGTGCGGAGCTGGCGCGGCTCGAGCTGCGCATCGCTCTTCCCGCACTGTTCCGCCGGTACCCCGAGCTCCAGCTCGTCGATGACCACCCGTCTTATCGGGGTCTGTCGGTTGTCTACGGCGTCGAACAGCTGCTGGTCACACTGACAGGAGCAGCGGGGCGGGTCTGACAGTCCGGTCGGACCCGTCTGCTCACCATTGCGCCATCGCCGCTCTGACACTGGCCTCGGCATCCGGCAATGCCAGGGCGACCGCCTCGGCCAAGGTCATCTGGGCTCCTGCGCTCTCGCCCGCGGCCATGCCCTCCGGGTCGGTCTCACGAAGCACAGCCAGCGGCGCGTGGTGCACCGCGAGGCCCTCGACGTCGAGGATGCCGGTCCGCTGGCGGGCCGATGACGCCACTCTGCTGAACGCGCCGGCCCGCCAGGCGTCACCCCGGGTGGCGGCGATGGCCGCGAGGCCGTCAAGCGCGAACGTGATGCCCTCTTCGTAATGCAGGCGGATCGACAGTCGGAGCGTGAGGAACCACTCCTGCTCCGCGGCTTCCACCTCGCCCATCAGGAACAGGACGCGCGTGCGGTTGTTGCCCGCCACGGCGCGCGTGAACAGATCCTGTCCCTCGTCGGCGACCTCCGCGGCCCGGGCGAAATGGGCGAGGGCCTCGGCGATGCCGCCGCCGACCACGGCCACCCAGCCGAGGCCCACCTCGGCCATGGACTCGGCCCAGCCGTCACCGAGACGGCGGAACTTCGCCACCGCTTCGGTCAGTTCGGCCTCGGCAGCCTTCGCATCCAGGTCGGGGAACTGCAGTCGCGCGGTGCCCTTTCCGGCGAGGGCGATGGCGGCGGCATCCTCATCACCGCTCTCGGCGAAGAGTGCCGCGCACTCTCCCAGTCCTTCGACCACCTGATGGGACGGTCGCTGCCACATCTCACCCCACAGGGCGAAGAACTGCGCGACCGCGCGCGTGCGCGCGGAGATGGGCTGTTCCTTCTCGAGCAGCTCCAGCATCCACAGCCGCACCTCGGAGAAGAACCCCGAGATCCACCAGTAGACCAGGAGATTCCACGCGAAGTCGCCGGCGTCCTCGAGCCGGTTCGTCGTGATCAGATGGCGTACCGCGGCGCGGAGGTTCGACAGCTCCAAGCCGAGTTGCTTCACCGCCTCGGCCTGCCCGGCGCCGCGCAGGCCCGGCGCCACCCGGCGGACGAGATCGGTGTAATAGTCGGCGTGGGCGACGCGCACCGCATCGGCGTCGCCGCGTTCCTCCAGCCGCTCGATGGAGTACTCGCGCATGATCGCGAGCAGCGAGAAGGTCGACCGCGAGTCGATCACGACCGGCTTGACGAGCGAGGCGTCCACGAGCTCCGACAGCGCATCGATGGCCTGCCCGTCCCATGAGCGCCCACGGCCGATCGCCTCCACGGCCTCGAGCGTGAATCGGGTGGCGAAGACTCCGAGATCTTCGAGGAGGGCGCGCTGCTCATCCGTGAGCAGGCTGATGCTCCAGGCGATCGTGGCTCGCATCGTGTGATGGCGGCTGGGCATATCGCGCGCGGACGACGTCAGCAGGGTGAGGCTGTGATCCAGACGCTGGGCGATGTATTCCGGGGTGAGCACCCGCACCTGCGCCGCGGCGAGTTCGATCGCCAGCGGCAGTCCCTCGAGGCGGCGGCAGATGTCCGAGACGGCGGTCGCGTTCTCGGCGGTGAGGACGAACTCGGGCTTGACCGCCTGCGCCCGGTCGACGAACAGCGCCACCGCCGACGACCGCCGGGCGGCATCGAGGCTCGTGGGCCCCGTGCCCGCCGGCGGCGAAAGTGCCTCTACCTCGTAGACCTGCTCACCGCGGATCCGCAGCACGATGCGGCTCGTCACGAGGAAGGTCGCGAGCGGGGCGATCGTGTACAGCCGCACCAGCACGGGCGCGGTGTTCACGATCTGCTCGAAGTTGTCCAGCACGATGAGCACGCGCCTGTCCTCCAGCGCGCGGGAGATGCGCTCTTCGAGCCCTGCTTCGCCGTTGTCGCGAATTCCGAGGAAATACGCGATCGTCGGCAGCAGCAGCCCCTCCTCCAGGACTCCCTCGAGGAGCACGAAGTAGGTGCCGTCGGGGAACAGGTCTTCGGTGGCATTGGCGACCTCGATGGCGAGCCGACTCTTCCCGATGCCCCCCGGTCCGACGAGGGTGACGACGCGGTCCTCGCGACGTTCCAGAATCTCCCGCACATTCGCGATGTCCTGTTCCCGGCCCACGGTGGTCGTGGAGGCTATCGGCGGGCGGGCGACGACGGATGCCGTGTCGGCAGGGTCTGCGCGCGAGCCCGGCCGTGATTCGTCGAAGCGTTCGGCCAGCAGCGTCGCGAGGTCGGACTCGACACGATCGGCCAGCTCCTCGGCATCGGTGAACGGGAGGTAGGAGACGTTCGCATCGGACTGGATCCGGCCGATCAGCTCCGTGAGCCGTTCGTCGCGGCCATCGCTGTCCTTGATATAGATGAGCTTCGGCATCGAACGGGGAGCGAGATTGTATTCATCCTCGAGGCCCGAGACCGTTTCGCCGGGCGCCACCCAGCCGTAGCTGTCCGCATAGATTCCGATGAAGACGTCGCTCTGCGCGAGGTATGAGCGGTAAAGCTCGCGGGGCGGGTGCGGCCGCGCACCCAGTTCGAACATCACCGGGGCGAGCCGCATCCGCTCAATCGCCGTCCGCGCGGCGCGCCGCTCAGCGGTGAGCTCGCGCAACGTCGAACTCACGAACACGCGGATGTGCTGATCGGGCGTGCGGATCACGGGTCCCCATGCCATGACCTCATCATGGACCGCGGGCGTCGCGCTGGCTAGAGGTTTCGGGAGTTGCGCGGCTCCTCCCCGGTCCTGGCAAGATGCCGCGACCGTGAGCCGTCGCTCGATCTGCTCGACGAAAGCGCCGCCGCCAGGGTTGCCAGGCCGACCGCGAGATAGACCAGTCCGGCGGTGTCGACGGTCATGGTTCGCCGCGGAAGAACGCCACGCCCAGGTCGGGGTGATCGACGAAGACACCGTCGATTCCGGCATCCCTGATCACCGCCCACTCCGCCTCGTAGTCGCCGAACGCGGCTCCGCCGCCCCGACCGCGGTACTGACCGACGAGGAACGCATTCTCCGGACGGCATGTCCAGGTGTAGACGCGCAACCCGCGGGCGTGCGCGTCTGCGATCACCGATGTCGGCCCGGTCATGCGGCCGAGCTTGTCGGGTGCCAGGATGACGCGCTTGTCCACGCTGATCCCGTCCACCACCCCGACCAGACCGTCCAGCCCCGCCGGGCGCGCGGTGGCCTTGTACGTCGGCGCGGCCCTGCCGAGCGCCGCGACCATGTCGAACGGGCGGCCGGCGGCCTCGAGGAGGTAGATGTACGTGCCGCGGATGCCGCGCTCGCGCAGCCGGCGCAGCACGGTCGATTCGAACGCCTCGATCGTGAGGGGCAGTTCACCGCGCGCCCAGCCCGCCGCGTCGAGTTCGTCCGCGACGAGTGCGGCGACATCCCACCCCAGCCGCTCGAAGTAGGTCGCGTGCTTGATCTCGAGCACCACACCGATCTCACGACCCTGCTCGAGCGACCCGGCGCGCACGAGATCGAGGACATCGCGCAGGCGCAGCACCGGCTGCTGGTCGTCGAACGACGCGCTGTTCGGGCGGAGCTCGGGAAGCCGCTCGCGGCAGCGGAGCGTCGTCAGCTCGTCCCACGTGAAGTCCTCGGTGAACCAGCCGGTCAGCTCGGCTCCGTCGATCGTCTTGGTCGCGCGGCGGTCGGCGAATTCGGGGCGCTCTGCGACGTCGGTGGTGCCCGAGATCTCATTCTCGTGCCGCACGACGAGCACCCCGTCCTGCGACACGACGATGTCGGGCTCGACCGCGTCGACGCCCATCGCGAGCGCGAGGTCGTACGACGACCGCGAATGCTCGGGCCGGTAGCCGGGCGCGCCGCGGTGTCCGATCACGAGGGGGCGGGTGCGTGGCACCGCTTCAGGCTACCCGCGGCCTGATCAGCGGGGCGGTGAAACGGGGGGCGCCCGGTGCCGCTCAAAGCCCACTCACAGCGCAGATCTGCAAGGGAATGCCTCCGGTCGGATATCGTTGATCTACAGCACAGTGCTGTGAACCCCTTGACCTTGGAGTGTGAGAGCAGTGGCCCTCAACAACCCCGCATTCAACAACCCGGCCTTCCAGGACCCGAAGGCCGTCAAGACCTACCCGGGCGGCCAGAACGCGGCCAGCCTCGGCGGGCAGACGCAGTTCGCGACCGCACAGCACGCGGGCACGGATGCCGCGGCCCAGGCGCAGCTGGAGGGCATGTACGCCGCCCCTCCGGCCGGCGCGATCGAGACCGACCGGATGACGGTCGAGGACACGGTGTGGAAGACCTTCGGGCTCTTCGCGATCCTCGTCGTCACCGCCGCCGTCGGCTGGGTGTGGACGCTGTCGACGGT
>DASQLG010000104.1:0-19395 GCA_035630115.1 Microbacterium sp.
GTTGAGGACGGTGTGGGATGCCGCGAACTCGAGCAGTTCGGACTCCTCGAGCGGCAGGAGCAGGGACAGGATCAGCATCACGACCGCGTCGTGCGCGACCACCAGCGCGGTCTCTCCCCGGTTCTCCGCCGCGTCTCGGAGGAAGGACCTCAGCCTGAGCGAGACGTCCGCCCACGACTCGCCCCCCGGCGGACGGTGATAGTACTTGCCCAGATGGCGCCGACGGTCGGCCTCCTCCGGGTGAAGCCGTGCCACCCCGTGACGGGTGTGGAGGTCGAGGATCCCGAGCTCGCGATCGCGGAGGCGTTCGTCCACGATCACCGCTGCCGGCGGGCCGTCACCGAGTGCGATGGCGAGCGTCTCGCGCGCACGGAGGTAGGGCGAGACCCAGAACACGTCCAGCGCCGAGCGATGCTCTCCGATCCAGCCGGCGAGCGCCGCAGCCTGCTCCCGACCCGTGGCGGAAAGCGGGACATCGGCATCCCGGATGTCGATGGGGATGAGGTCGAGTCCGGCGAGCTCGGCGCTCGTCGCTGCGACATTGGCGACGCTCTCGCCGTGGCGCGAGAGCCAGAGCTCGGTCAACATCCGTCAGACTCCTTCGCCGAAGGTGGTCGTGATGCGCAGCAGCATGGATCCTCCTCGCTCCGGCCGGCCGACCTCTCCATTCAGCAGCAGCGGAGCCCGATCCCCAAGGGCTTGACATAGGCGGATCCCGCGGTCGATGCAAGGCCTTGCCGGGTAGGGATGATCCCGTGAGACTCGCAGGATGGTTTTCCTCGGCTACCACGCCTCCCATGAGCAGCTTCCCCCGAGTCGTCTGCTCGCCGCCGTCACCCGAGCGGAGGACGCCGGCTTCGACGGCGCGATGTGCTCGGATCACCTCGCGCCGTGGGGAATCCGCCAGGGCGAGTCCGGCTACGCATGGAGCTGGCTCGGCGCCGCTCTGGCATCGACTTCCTTCTCGATGGGCGTGGTCACCGCGCCGGGTCAGCGCTATCACCCGGTCATCACCGCGCAGGCGGTCGCGACCCTGGAGGAGATGTTCCCCGGTCGGTTCTGGGCGGCCCTCGGCAGCGGTGAGGCGGTCAACGAGCACGTGACCGGTGACGCGTGGCCGCCGAAGCCGCGCCGCAACGACCGCCTCGAGGAGTCGGTTCAGGTCATCCGCCGGCTCCTCGCGGGTGAGGAGGTCACGCACAGCGGCGAGATCGAGGTGCATCGGGCCCGCGTCTGGAGCCGGCCGGTCACCCCGCCGCCGCTGCTGGCCGCTGCGGTCACGGCGGAGACCGCCGGGTGGGCCGCGACGTGGGCCGACGGACTGGCGACCGTCGCCCAGCCGCGCGACGTGCTCGCGCGGGTCGTCGCAGCGTACGCGGATGCCGGGGGTCGCGGTCCGCGCGTGCTGCAGGTGCATGTCGCCCTCGAAGACTCGGAGGAGGAGGCGCTGCGAGTTCTTCGGGAGCAATGGCGACATGCCGCGATCACCGGAGTCTCGCTCTGGGACATCGAGCAGCCGGAAGCCTTCGACGCCCTCGCCGGCGACCCGACCGATGAGGAGCTCCGCGCCGGCGCTCTCGTCGCAGACGACGCCGGCGAGTTGGCGGACCGGATCGCAGAACTGGTCGCTCTCGGGTTCGATCGCGTCTACCTGCACGGCGTGGGAACCGACCAGTCGGCCTTCCTGACGCGTGCGGAGCGAGATCTGCTTCCGGCGCTGAGGAGGGCGCTGTGAAGATCACCGACACGAGCGACCTGTGGTGGAAGTCCGCGGTCATCTACTGCCTCGACGTCGAGACCTACATGGACGGCAACGACGACGGCATCGGCGACTTCGCCGGCCTCGCCCGCCGCATCGACTATCTCGCCGACCTCGGCATCACCTGCCTCTGGCTCATGCCCTTCTACCCGTCGCCCGATCGTGACGACGGCTACGACATCAGCGATTTCTACGGGATCGACTCCCGGCTCGGCAACCACGGCGACTTCGTGGAGGTGATCCGCACCGCGGAGGACCGCGGGATGCGGGTGATCGTCGACCTCGTCGTCAATCACACCTCGGACAAGCATCCGTGGTTCGTCTCGGCGCGACGCAGTCGCACCTCGCCGTACCGCGACTTCTACGTGTGGCGCGACGAGCCGCCCAAGGGCGAGCAGCCCACGGTGTTCCCCGGCGAAGAGTCCAGCGTCTGGGAGTTCGACGAGCGGACCGAGCAGTATTTCCAGCACGTCTTCTACAGGCACCAACCCGATCTGAACGTCGCCAATCCGCAGGTGCGCGACGAGATCGCCAAGACGATCGGCTTCTGGCTGGCGCTGGGCGTCTCCGGCTTCCGGCTCGATGCCGTCCCGTTCTTCATCGAACCGCCCAAGGGCGTCGACATCGGCGACCCCCACGAGCTCCTCCGGGATCTGAAGCGCTTCCTGCAGCGCCGCGTCGGTGACGCCGCTCTGCTCGGAGAGGTCAACCTGCCCTTCCGTGAGCAGGTGCAGTTCTTCGGAGGCGAGCGCGGCGGAGAGCTCGACCTGCAATTCGACTTCATGTCGATGCAGGCGCTCTACCTCTCCCTCGCACGCAGCGACCCCGCGCCCCTGATCGCGTCGCTCACCGCGCGGCCGACCGTGCCACCGGAGGCGGCGTGGGCGAACTTCGTCCGCAACCACGACGAGCTCACCCTCGACAAGCTGAGCGACGCGGAGCGCGAGGAGGTCTTCGAGGCCTTCGCACCCGACGAGGCCCAGCGGATCTACGGCCGCGGCATCACCCGGCGGCTGCCGCCCATGCTTGCGGGCGATCCCCGCCGCATCCGGATGGTCTACAGCCTCCTGTTCGCCCTCCCGGGCACGCCGGTGCTGTTCTACGGCGAAGAGATCGGCATGGGCGAGAACTCCGAGATCCCCGGCCGCCATGCGGTGCGCACGCCGATGCAGTGGACGGACGGCAAGAACGGCGGCTTCTCGCGCGCCGCGCCGTCGCGGCTGGTCGCGCCGATCCCCGGCGACGGCTACGCCCCCGAGCACGTGAACGTGCAGCAGCAGCGCAATGACGGTGACTCTCTCCTGCAGTTCATCCGCGGGCTGGTGAGCCGCTACCGGACATCACCCGAGATCGGCTGGGGCTCGCTGCGCATCCTCGAGCACGACGGCGCCGGTGTCCTGGCACACGAGGTCAGCTCCGACGTGGGTCGGATGATCGCCGTGCACAACTTCACCGAGGTGCCGGTCCGCCTGAAGCTGGAGGTCGGCGCCGTCGAGGAGGGGACGGCGCTGCTCGACCTGCACGGCCCCGACCGCCTCTCGATGGACGCCCGCGGCCGGGTCGACCTCGAACTGGTGCCGTACGGGTTCCGCTGGCTGCGCGTCTCACCGGCCGGTGACACCCGCATCGGCTGAGCACGACGCAAGCGGCGGAGGCGCCGTGAGGCGCCTCCGCCGCAGCGGGTTCTGGGTCAGGAGCCTGCGACGTGATCGCGGGCGGTCTGAGCCTGATCCTTGACCTGGTCGGTCGCGACCCTCGCCTCGCCCTTGACGGATGCGACGGCGTCGGCGGCGGTGTCCTTCACGGCGGCCGCGGCTTCCTGAGCCGGCTGCTTGAGGTGCTCGCCCACGTCCTTGGCGGCATCCGTGACGGTGTCCACGAGCGGCTGGGCCTGATCCTTGACGTCGGCGGCGATCTCCTTCTCCTTGGTGGAGGCGGGGATCAGCGAGGCGAGGAGCAGGCCGGCGCCGAACGCGATGAGTCCGACCGCGAGGGGATTGCCCTCGGCCTTGGCGACCACGCGGTCCTTGACGTCGACGACGGATGAGCCGGCGTCGGCCACGGCGGACCCCGCGTCATCGGCGGCGCCCATCACCCGCTCGCGGACGGAGCCGAAGGCCTGCTTCACCTTGTCGGCTTGGCGGTCCACGATCTTGGTCGGGGACACCTTGTCGGCGAGTGCATCGACGTCGCTGCCCAGCTCCCGCCTCGTCTGCTCGATGTCGGCGCGGATCGCGTCGGGTGAGTCACTCATCGGTTCTCCTCATTTCTTCTCAGTGTTTCGGGAATCTCTTTGAGGGTCTCCACGGTCTGCGGAGCCCCGTCGATCTGCTTGATCTCCTTGCGGCCGACGGTGTACAGGATCAGCGCGGCCACGGCCCAGAGGACCGCGACGACGACCGCTGACCATCCCAGACCGATGAGATCGCCGAGCGCCCACCACAGGGCGATCGACAGGAACAGCACCGCCATGCCCGCGGCGTACGCGGCTCCGCCCAGCGTCCCGGCGCCCTTGGCCGCCTTGCCGGCGGTCTCCTTCAACTCGGCCCTGGCCAGCGCCATCTCCTGCCGGATGAGTGTCGAGAGGTCTCTCGTCACCTCGCCCAGGAGATCGCCCAGAGACGTATTGGCCGCTTTGACCTCAGATGGAGTCTGATCGGACATCGCTCACGTCCCTCGGGGGCTGCTGCGTGCCGAGTGCCGCCGACGACTGCGCGAAGACGGGCGTCTCCTCGACGGCCGGAGCGGTGGCGTACGACTGCGCGGGGGTGGTCGCCAGACCCGCCTGTCGGTTCGCTGCGGGCAGGCCCGCATACGGTGCCGAATCGGAGCGCTCATCCGACGCATTGGCGGCGAGCGCACGCGTCAGTCGACCTGCGACGATCCCGAGTATCGCGGCGCCGATGATGAAGGTTCCCGGCTTGCGGCGCGCGAACGACTTGACCTCCGCGAGGACCGAACTCGGGTCGCGGTCTCCCAACCACGATGCCGCGCTCGAAAGCCGGGTGGAGACCTGGCCGAGCAGATCGGCCGCCAGCCCCGGGTGCTCCGCATTCGCGGTCATCGAACGGAGTTCATCGCTGACCGAACGGAGTCCCCCGGCGGCCCGCTGCTGCTGCACGCCGGCCTGGTCCTTCAGTTCCCGCTGGGTCTGAGCGTAGAGATCCTTCGCCTGGTACTTCACTTCCTGGGCGACGGCCTTGGCCTCGCCCTTCGCGGTTTCGGCGACGTGACCGGCCTCGCTCACCGCGGTGTCCTTGAGATCACGCGCTTCGTGCTTGGCGGATTCCAGCGAACCGCTTTCGTCCTGCGTCCTGACGTCGCTCGGCGCCGTCGGACCATAACTCTCTGACATGCTGACCCTTCCGATGACCGGCAGGTGGCCGGATTGGTTTCCATTCCTACGCCTCCCGCCCCGGCGCATCATGGGCCTTGCAAAAGTGCCGCGAAAGTGCGATAACGCGCGCGGATGCCGGTCAAGACTCGTCATGGGGGCCGCACGATACGACTTCGAGCGCGAGCTGGCAACCCTCGTGCGTCACGCACATCGAGTCGCTACCGTGCGGTCATGGACACGAATGCCACAGACCCGCGTGATTCGAGAGCACCGGCCTCTGACACCGCCACACGCGCCCACACCGCGGCTGTCGACTCGGACGGCACGCTCCGCGCGCAGGTGCTCGATCGGGAACAGGAGCGCTTCGGCGGCTTCAAGTTCGGATCCGCCTTCTTCGGCTGGCTCACCGCCATGGGTACCGCGGTGCTGCTGACCACGCTGGTCGCGGCGATCGGCACCGCCATCGGGTTCAGCACGGGAACGACCGCCGACGACGCCGCCGATGTCGCCGCATCCAACACCGGCACCGTCGGAGTGGTCGGCGCCATCGTGCTGGCCGTCGTGCTGCTGGTCGCCTACTTCGCCGGCGGGTACGTCGCCGGCAGGATGGCTCGGTTCAGCGGGGTGAAGCAGGGAATCGCGGTCTGGATCTGGGCCGTCGCGATCGCGATCATCGTCGCGGCCGCCACGGCGATCGCCGGAAGTCAGTGGGACATCCTGGCGAACCTCGACAGCTTCCCCCGGATCCCCGTCACCCCGGAGACCGCGACACTCGCCGGCATCCTCACCGCCGTCGGCGCTGCGATCGTCGCCCTGATCGGCGCGATCCTCGGCGGGATGGCAGGGATGCGCTACCACCGCAGAGTCGACCGCGTGGGGCTCGGCTGACTACCGAAGCCTCCACGCCCGGCGCGACCATCGAAGTGGCGGAAAGTCGCGCGGCCAGTGCATGATGACCGTGCGGAACCCGCGGTAGATGCGCTTGCAGAACGCCCGCATGCTGCCGAACGGCCGGGGGGACATGCTCATGGTCGCGCCCCGAAGGTAGCCGATCCGGTGCCGCTCACCCAGGTGGAAGGCCAGATCGAGATCGTCGTGCACGTCGGGGTCGTGACGGTGCACAGCGAGGCGCACTTCGGCCCACGCCGCACGCCGCATCGCGAGGTTCGATCCGAACAGCGGCAGGTGGCCGAGCGCCGGGGCGGTAGCGCCCACGTATGCCAGCAGGTAGACGGCTGACGACGCTCGCCGCAGTGCGGCGGGTCCACCGAGGAAGAGTGCTCGGCCCGTCACCGCGGAGACGTCCGGATGCCGGGCGAACGCCTCGCAGACACGCTCCACCCACGCCGCGGTCGGCACGCAGTCCGCATCCAGCCGCAGGAGCAGGTCGCCGGTCGCGTGATCGTATCCCTTCGCGCTCGCGGCCGGGATGCCGGGCTCGGGGCACGGGATGAGCGTCACGCCCGCGTGCAGCGCGACATCGGCCGAACTGTCCGACGATCCGTTGTCGACGACGATGATCTCCTCGGCCGGCCGTGTCTGTGCTGCGAGCGCGCCCAGGCAGCGCGCCAGCTCGGTGTCATCGTCCTTCACGGGTATCACCACCGACACCGTCGGGCGGCGACCACCCTCCGCAGCACCGCTGTGCGGGCGACGCTCAGCCGGGCTGATGCTGCGGGCTCTCGTCGTGCGTGGACTCGGCGCTTCCTTCCTCCTCGAGCCGCTTGGACAGCAGCACGATGAGGATCACCCCGAACGTGTCCGCGACCAGGCTGATGTTGTACTCCCAGATGAACCACACCCAGAAGGATCCGTATTCGAGCGGCTGACCGTGGACGGACTGCTCGTCGACCCACACCGAGTGGCCCGCCCAGAGAGCGATGACGGTCTGCACCACGAGGATCGCCGCCAGGACGAGGGACAGGCTGTGGCGTTCCCAGAACGTGCCGCTGCGGGCGGCCCCACGAAAGTTGTAGCTCATGTGTGAAAGGTGTCCGCAAACGCTCGCGGCGTCAACCTCCTTGACGCGTTAGTCTCACATGGACCGCACGTGGTGGTGCCGAGATGGATCGTGGTTCATCACGTGCGCTGCCCGAGACCTGAAACTGGTACATGACCCCGCACAGACTGAAGAGACTGGTGCCTCGCGGCCTGCGGCTGCGGAGCAAGATGCGCTGGAAGAACGGCCGCTGGCGGCTCGCGACTCCGGATCGGGTGTTCCTCGAGGATGTCATCGTTCCTGGCTTCCTCGCCATGGAGGGGATCCATCACGTCCTGGACATCGGGGTGGCCTGGTATACCCGCTCCTATCCGAAGCTCTTCGCAGGCGTGGACTACTGGACGGTCGATTTCGATCCGGCCAAGCAGCGCATCGCCGGCGCGAAGCATCACACCCTGTCGGCCACTCGTCTCACAGAGGCGTTCGGCCCCGGCACGTTCGATCTGGTCGTGTGCAACGGCGTGGTCGGATGGGGACTGAACACCCCCGCAGACGTCGAAAAGGGCCTGGACGCCTGCGCGGATGTCATGAGGCCCGGCGCGTGGCTGGTCGTCGGCTGGAACGACATGGAGGGCCGTCGCGTCGCGGGCTTGGACGAACTGCTCGCCAAGCGCTTCCGCAGGCAGGTCTTCCCGCCCGTGGGCGCGGACCACTTCATCACGGAAACGCCGTATGCGCACCGTTTCGACTTCCTGACGCGGATCTGACATCGTGCCGACACCTCCCGCCGACGATTCGCAGCGCCGTGTCGAGACGATCGCGATGTTCTGGGCGCACTACGACGATGACCTCGTCTTCGCCAACCCGACGCTGCTGCAGGCGCTCGACAGCGGATCGCGCGCGCGGAGCTTCTTCTTCACCGCATCCGATGCGGGCAAGGGCTTGTCCGACTATGTCGACGGCAGAGAGCGCGGCATCCGTGCCGCGTACGACGTGATGCGCGGCGCATCCGGCTCCTGGTCCGACCGATCCGTCGTGCTGCGAAACGGCGTCCGTGTGACCGTGACACGTCCCGACGGCGATGACCGGGTCGCGCTGACGTTCTTGCGACTGCCGGACGGGGGGCTGAGAGGCGGGGGTTATGCCGCCACCGGCTGGGAGAGCCTCGCGAAGCTCATCTCCGGCGAGCTGCCGGCGATCCGCACGCTCGACACCGGACAGGCGATCACGCTCGACCTCCTGCGCGGCTGTGTCGCCGAGCTCGTGGCCGCACACGACGCGACGACGGTGCTGACGAATCATCCCGGATTCGCCGACGACGACGGCGACGACCATCCCGACCACCAGAGCGTCGGCCGCCTGGTGACGGGCGTCGTCGATGCCGGGCTGCTGGACGCCGACGTCGTTAAGTATGCAGTGGGCTATCCGGGAGCCGGCCACCCGGCGAACATCGGCCCCGACCTCCTCTCCCGGAAGCTGGAGGTGTTCGCCTCATACGGGGCGCACGATCCGGTCGTGACCCGAGACGAGGCGCACAAGTACCTCGAGGTCCGCGGATTCGGCGAGTGGCTGCAGCGCGAGTACCTGGTGCCCGATCACGAGGTCGAACGCGCCGGCGCGCCCGACCCCGCAGGGCCGGGCGCGCTGATCGGACCGACTTAGAAGTCGAAGTCGCCGATGTTCTCTGCGTCGAAGACGTACGGGTCGCCGAGGAGGACGCTCGCGCCCTCTCCGACCTCGAACGATCCGAGCTTGCCCGCCTCGAACGAGTCGCCCTCTTCACCGGTGATCTCGCCGGTGATGAGCGCCTGCGCGGCGAACGCCGCCAGGTAGCCGAGGTCGGCCGGGTTCCACAGCGCGAACGCGGTGACAGTACCGTCCTCGACGTACTCGCGCATCTGGTTCGGCGTGCCGAGCCCGGTCAGTGCGACCTGGCCCTTGTACTCAGACGTCGACAGGTAGCGCGCCGCAGCCGCGACCCCGACCGTCGTGGGCGAGATGATGCCCTTCAGCTCCGGGTACGTCTGCAGCAGGGCCGCAGTCTTGTCGAAGGAGGTCTGGTCGTCGTCGTCGCCGTAGACGGTCTCGACGAGCTCGATGTCGGGGTGGTTCGCTGCGAGCTCCTCCTCCATCATCTCGATCCAGGCGTTCTGGTTGGTCGCGTTGGCCGTCGCCGACAGGATCGCGATCTGACCGGCGTCGCCGATCTGCTCGGCGATCAGGTCGACCTGGATCTTCGCGATGCCCTCCGCGGTGGCCTGGTTGATGAACAGGTCGCGGCATTCCGGATTGGTGTCAGCATCGAACGTGACGATCTTGACACCGGCATCGCTGGCCTCGCCGAGCGCGTCGCAGAGCGCCTCGGTATCGTTCGCCGAGATGACCAGGGCGCCCACGCCCTGCTGCGCGGCGGTCTGGATGTACTGGACCTGCGAGGTCGGGGACGCGTCGGACGGTCCGACCTCCTCGAAGGTGCCGCCGAACTCCTCGGTCGCCTCTTCGGCGCCGCCGGTCGACGTGTCGAAGTAGGGGTTGCCGAGGTTCTTGGGGAGCATGGTGATCGACAGGTCGGCGTCGTCCCCGCCTCCGTCGGTGCCGCCGGTCGAACCGGAACAGCCGGTGACGAGGAGCGTCACCCCCACGGCGAGAGCGGCTGCGGTCATTGCGATGCGCCGCTTGCGTTGCATTGCGAACATCATTGTTTCCTTCCTGGTGCGGTTGAGTCGAAGGTTGTTGGTGCGGGGCTCAGGGTGCGTTCGAACTCACGCCTGCTCGTCCCTTCCTCTTGCCGATCGCTGCAGTCCTTCGCTTCTGCAGCCACCCGAGGAGGCTTGCCGAGACCACGGAGAGGATGAGGAGCACACCCGTGATGACGTTGATGATGTCGCTGGTCACTCCGGCCAGACGCAGGGCACTGCCGAGCGTTCCGATGAGGAGCACGCCGGCGATCACGCCGTGCAGCGCGCCGCGGCCGCCGAAGATCGACACGCCGCCGAGAAGGACTGCGGCGATGACCTGCAGCTCCATGCCCAGCGCGTTGTCGCCGCGGGCGTTGCCGTACAGCAGCGTGAAGTAGACGCCGGCGAAGCCCGACACTGCGCCGCTGAGGACGAAGAGGATGAACTTGGTGCGGCCGACGTCGATGCCGGAGAACTGCGCGGCCTCCTTGTTGAGCCCGATCGCGTAGAGCGTGCGCCCGAACGGCGTGAAGTGCAGGAGGACGGCGAACACGATCGCCAGGATCGCGAACGGGATCATGATGACCGGAATCGGCGTTCCGGGGATGTTCGCCTTCGCGAGGTCGGTCCACAACTCCGGGAAGTCGGTGATCGCCGTCGTGCCGAGCAAGCCCACCGCGACGCCACGGTACAGCGCCAGCGTGCCGATCGTGACGGCGAGCGAGGGCAGACCGACAACCGTGACGAGGAAGCCGTTGATCGCTCCGCACAGCACCCCGACGAGGATCGCCGTGAGCGCGGCGGCCGCGAACGGCCACCCGGCATTGGTCAGGATGCCGGTGGTCACGCTGGAGAGCCCCACGATGCTCGCGACCGAGAGATCGATCTCCTCGGTGATGATGATGAGCGTCATCGGCAGCGCGATGAGCAGGATCGGCGCGACATCACGCAGCAGATAGGTGACCGTGAGCGGGCTGTCGAAGTTGCGCACCGTGGCCAGCGCCACGGCGATCACGAGGATCAGCAGCACGATGATCGCCGTCTCCCGCGTGAGGAGCAACCGGCGCCACGCGGGGCGCGCGTGGAGCTTGTAGACGCGCGCGGGCGCGACCGTCGTGGATGCGGCGGTCATCGGTCCACCTCCCGTTGAGCGATGAGTCGTCGATGCTGCCGTACCGCCAGGACGCGGTCGAGCACGATCGAGCCGATGATGAGCGCGCCGACGACGGCGCGCTGCCAGAAGTCGTCGATGCCGAGGATCGGCAGTGCGCGGTTGATCGTGAGCAGCAGGAATGCGCCGATCGCCGCGCCCCACACGGTGCCGACGCCGCCCGAGATGGCGACACCGCCGATCACGGCCGCGCCGATCGCCTGCAGCTCCCACCCGAACCCTGCGGCGGAGCTGACCGTTCCGTAGCGGGCGGCGTAGAGCACTCCGGCGAGCCCCGACAGGGCGCCGGAGACGACGAAGGCGCCGATGATGCGACGGGTGACCCGCAGACCGTAGAGGTGAGCGGCCGCGGGGTCGGAGCCGATCGCGTACAGCTCACGACCGGAGCGGAGGTTGCGCAGGTACCAGGCGGCGGCGACCAGCACGACGACCGCGATGATCGTGAGGATCGGGATCCCCAGGATGCGGTCGGTGCCCAGCGCCCGGAACTCCGACGGCAGATCCGAGGCGTTGATCCGATCGCCACCCGCCCACGCCACGTTGATGCCTCGGTAGATGTAGAGGGTGCCGAGCGTGATCACCAGGGCCGGAACTCGGGCGAAAGCGACCAGCGCGCCGTTGATCAAGCCGAGGAATCCGCCGAGCAGGACGCCGCCGATGAAGACGCCGATGAGCGGGATGCCGGGGATGTCGACGAACATGCGGCCGGTCAGGTACGCGGTGAGCCCCACGATCGAGCCGACCGACAGGTCGACGTTGCGGGTGATGATGACGATCGCCGACCCGACCGCGACCAGCAGCAGCAGCGACGGGGTCAGCAGCAGGTCGCGGAACCCGTCGTTGGAGAACAGGAACGACGGGTTGCTGATCGTCGCCACCACGATGACGAGCAGAAGAGCGATCAGGATGCCGGTCTCGCGCGCGGTGGCGATCCTGCGCACCAGCGCCGATGCGGCGCTCGAGCCCGGGGCGACCGGGCGGAGATCTACGGCGGTCATCGTGGCACCTCCGCGTCCGCAGTCGCCGCGAACATCACGGCTTCCGGTGTCGCCTCCGTGCGCGAGAATTCGCCCGTCAGACGCCCCTCCCGCATGACCAGGACGCGATCAGCCATTCCCAGCACCTCCGGCAGCTCGGACGAGATCATCAGGATCGCGAGCCCCTGCTGCGCGAGCTCGCTGAGCAGCCGGTGCACTTCGGCCTTCGTTCCGACGTCGATGCCGCGGGTGGGCTCGTCGACGAAGAGTACGCTCGGCTCGGTCGCGAGCCATTTTCCGAGCACGACCTTTTGCTGGTTGCCGCCGCTGAGCGTGCCGGCCTCGGCATCCAGCGCGGCCGTCTTGACCTCGAGCCGGCTCGCCCACTCCTGTGCCGCGCGGTTCTCGGCACCGCCCCACAGCAGACCCCACTTCGCGAGCTTCGTGCGGATGGCGAGCGTGACGTTGCGTGTGACGCTCTCGTCGAGCACGAGCCCCTGCTTGCGGCGGTCTTCGGGCACGAGAGCCAGACCCCGGGCGGTGGCCGCGCGAGGGCTTCCCTTCGGCAGCGGCTTTCCGTGCAGACGGACGCTTCCGCTCTCGTAGACGTCGACGCCGAAAACCGCACGGGCGACCTCGCTGCGTCCGGCGCCGACCAGACCCGCCAGCCCGACGATCTCACCGGCACGGAGGGTGAAAGTGATGTCCCGGAACACGCCGACGCGTGTCAGGCCCTCCACTTCGAGGACGACATCGCCCACCTCGGATGGCAGCTTGGGGAAGAGGTCGGTCACGTCGCGGCCGACCATCTGCCGGACGAGCTCGTCGACGCTCGTCTCGGAGATAGGCGTCGTGTCGACGTAGGAGCCGTCGCGCATCACGGTGACTGTGTCGCACAGCGCAAACACCTCGTCGAACCGGTGGGAGATGAACAGCAGCGCGCGACCCTCGTCGCGCAGGCTGCGGGCGACGGCGAACAGCCGCTCGACCTCGACGCCCGACAGCGCGGCGGTCGGCTCGTCCATGATCAGCACCCGCGCGTCGAGCGAGATCGCCTTGGCGATCTCGATGATCTGCTGGTCGGCGATGGAGAGACCCTCGGTGATCCGCTCCGGGTCGAGGGCGACTCCGAGGCGGGTGAAGATCTGCGTCGCCTCGTCGCGCATCGCGCGGCGATCGATGCGCCCGAACCGATTGTGCGGCTGGCGGCCCATGAAGATGTTCTCGGTGACCGACAGATCGGGGAACAGCGTCGGCTCCTGATAGATGACGGCGATGCCCGCAGCCTTGGACTGCGCGGTGCTGGAGAAGTCGACGGGTTCGCCGTCGAGCAGGAACTCGCCGGAATCCCGTCGATAGAGACCGGCGATGACCTTGACCAGAGTCGACTTGCCGGCTCCGTTCTCGCCGATCAGGGCGTGGATGGATCCGCGGTCGAGCGTGAGGCTCCCGGAACGGAGGGCCACGACGGGGCCGAAGGACTTCACGACGCGTCGCAGCTCGAGGGCGTGCGCGGATGCGGGCGCATCGACGTCGGCATCTGCCACAGCGGCCTCCTCATCGAGGTGAAAGTTCCTGAATCGATTCAGGCTGATTTCAGATACTCTATGGAGACCGAGTGAAACGGTCAAGTCCGCAGAGAACCTTGATCGAATCGTGACCGATGAAGGGCGGGGCGCCAGTGCCGGCGAGTATCCGAGACGTAGCCCAGCGCGCGGGCGTCTCCGTCGGCACCGTCTCGAACGTGCTCAACCGGCCGGACGAAGTCTCGGCCGACTCGGTCGACCGCGTCAATCGCGCCATCGAGGAACTCGGCTACGTGCGCAATGACGCCGCCCGCAAGCTGCGCGGCGGGGTCAGCTCCACGGTGGGGTTCGTCGTCCTGGACGGACAGAATCCGTTCTACACGGACGTGGTCCGAGGTGCCGAGGACGAGGGCACCCGTCACAACATCGCGATCCTGTACGGCAACACCGACGAGGACCACGCGCGCGAGAAGGTGTACCTCGACCTGTTCGAGGAACAGCAGGTGCGCGGCGTGCTGATCGCGCCCTACGGCGACATCACCGCCCGCCTTCAGCGGCTGCGCGCCCGCGGCATCGCCGCCGTGCTCGTCGACCGGTTCAGCGGCGACGGCAGGTTCTCTTCCGTGTCCGTCGACAGCGTGAGAGGCGGCCGGATGGCGGTCGAGCACCTGATCGACACAGGTCGAAGGCGCATCGCCTTCGTCGGAGGCCCGTTCGACATCCGGCAGGTGAACGACCGCCTCGCCGGTGCGCGTGTCGCCGCCGAGAACGCGAACACGCCGGTCGAGATCGAGGTGATCGCCACCCGCGCGATGACCGTCGAAGAAGGCGCAGCCGCGGGTGCCCGCATCCTCACCCGTCCGCGACGCGACTGGCCTGACGCACTCTTCGCCGCCAATGATCTGCTCGCACTCGGGCTTCTCCAATCGCTGATCGTCGACGGACGGATGCTGGTGCCCCAGGAGATCGCGATCATCGGGTTCGACGACATCCCGTTCGCCGCAGCCGCCGCGGTGCCGCTGTCATCGATGCGCCAGCCCAGCCGCATGATCGGACGCACGGCACTGCGCATCCTTCTCGAGGAGGCCGCCGACCCGGAGAGCATCGCGCGGCAGACCGTGTTCCAGCCCGAGCTGATCGTGCGCCGCTCCACGTCGGGCTGAGGATTTTCTGATCCGCGACCCGGGTGGCGCATTCATAGGCAACCGCATCCGGGTCCCGTACTGTCTGTAACGCGCGCGCTCAGATTCCGAGACCAGGAAGGTGTGACGATGGCGAAGCCCACCAAAGCGACGAAGGCGGCCCAGGCGGCGCTGGATGACGCGGCCGCGGCCGCGAAGAAGGCCAAGCAGCTGAGCAGGAGAGTCCCGAAGAAGGACGCGAAGAAGCTGCGGTCAGTGGCCGATGAGGCGGAGGACGCCTCGCGCGCGTCGAAGAAGAAGATCGCGCGGCATCCCCGCAAGGTTCAGAAGAAGGCGAACGCGGCGATCGACCGTGTGAAGAAGGCCGCCGACAAGGCGGCGAAGAAGCTCGCCGCCGCGAAGGCCGCCGCAGCCGCGAAGAAAGTCCGCTCGGCGAAGAAGTCGGCCACCAGGAAGTCGAAGAGCGCCGCGGAGAACAGGAAGAACGCGGCGGCAGAACCGCTGTACTCGGTCATCGAGACGACGGTTGTCGAACCTGTCACCGCAGCGACCCCGCCGGCTCCGCAGACCGCGGAGGATCTCTCGTCGCTGACGGTGCTGCAGTTGCGCGCCCGTGCCCGCGAATCAGGGCACGCAGGCTTCTCCCGATACACCAAGGCGCAGCTGCTCGCCCTGCTGTCTTCCTGACGGCTTACTGGGTGGAACGCCCTTTGCGTCGAGGATTCGCCGCCGCCTAGATTCGCCCCAGACCGGGCGTCGATCCGAGTTCTCCGCTCATCGGGCGAGCGCTCGGACGCGCCCATCGGCCCACGCCGATGGGCGTTTCAGCGCGCCCGGGCACGTCACCAAAGATCAAAGGAGATCACGTGAGATCGCTACTTCGCTCTGGAGTCGCCCTCGTCGCCGCCGCGGCGCTCGGCGCCGGAATGGTGGTCGGGGGAGCTGCCCTGGCCCCCGGCAACGGCAACGGCAACGGGGATGGGAACGGCAACGGACTCGGCGGGCAGCCGGCGACGGCAAGCCAGATCTACCTCGACGAGATCAAGGACTACGGCGTGTGCCGCGGCATCGACCCGACCTGCTACAACGAGTGGGGCAACGGCTTCACAGAGGGCGAGCCCAAGCGCATCCTCATCTGGAGCCGCACGGCCGGTCCTCGGCACGCCCACCTGGGGACCGTGCTCGCACCGGGTCTCAATCCCCCGCTGAACCCGAACAACATCGCGCAGGCCGCGATGATCGCGTGGGCGGCCGAGCGCGGCATCGCTGCCGACTACACCGAGGACCTCGGGCAGTTCCGCCTGAACAATTACCAGGCTGTCGTGTTCCTCAGCTCGAACCGCGACACGCTCGACGACAACGCCCAGACGGCCCTGATGCAGTACATCCGCGGCGGCGGCGGATTCGTGGGCATCCACAACGCCTTCGGCGCCGAGTACCACTGGCCGTACTACGAGGGCCTTCTGGGTGGGGCGAACTTCTACAACCACGGCCCGAACCGCGACGGCACGGTCGAGACGATCAACACAAACGACGTGTCGACGTCGTTCCTGCCGGAGACCTGGGCGTTCAAGGACGAGTGGTACAACCTGATCCCCTACCCGAGCTTCGTCAACGTGCTGCTCGAGGTCGATCAGGCCACCAGCGAGGCGACACTCGCCGGCCACGGCGAATCGCACCCGGTGAGTTGGTGCCAGTACTACGACGGCGGCAGAGCATGGCTGACCACCCTCGGCCACGACGCCGCAGCGTGGACCGACGCGCCGCTTGCGGGCGACGAGTTCTTCAAGCAGCACGTGATGGAGGGTCTCGAAAGCGCGATGGGAGTCAAGGCGTTCTGCGCGGCGTGATGAGCTCGCACCGACGGACCTCCGGGTCCTGAGTCGAAGGCTTGAGTCCGGATCATCCGGACTCAGGCCTTCGGCTTTCCGACGCCCGATCACCCGCGCTGATCCGCCCGTCCCACCCAGTGGAACCGACGCGCCGATCCCCTACCCGAACGCTTGCCGGTCGGCGGAAGCCGACGGATACTGCAACCATGCGATCCGCTCAAAGAGGAGAGCCGGTGTCGGTGCTGGACCGGATCATCGCCATTCTCGAGGTCGTGCGCGAGTCCCACGGCTCGACGACGATCACCGAGCTCGCTCTCGCGACCGACATCCCCAAGTCCACGGTCTCTCGCCTCGTGGGCGACCTCGTGCGGCGTCGCTATCTCGTACGAACGGACCGGGGCGTGGCGATCGGGCTGCGGCTCTTCGAACTCGGGGCACGGGCCAGCACTCCTCGTCGCCTCGGTGTCGCCGCGCTCCCGGTGCTGGCCGAGCTGTTCAACGCCACGGGTGAGCACCTCAACGTCGCGGTGCAGGAGGGTCACGACATGCTCTCCGTCATCTCCGTGCGAGGTCGACTGCGGCCCGCGCCGTCACGGGCCGGCGTTCGCGTGCCGTCGGTCACGACGGCGCTCGGCAAGGCGGTGCTCGCCTTCACCGATGACGAGTCCGTCCTGCGCGGCATCCTGACGGGTCTGGATCCCCGGTCCCGCCGCATCTTCGAAATGGAGCTCGCGGGCGTGCGCGCATCCGAAGTGGCGGTCGACCGGTGCGAGACGTTCCCGGGAGTGGTGGGCGTCGCCAGCCCGATCCTGTCACCGGAGCGATGCCCTGTGGCGGCGATCTCGGTGGCCGGACCGGCGGTCGACATGGACCCGGCGCGGATCGGACCGCTCGTGCGCCACGCAGCGCTGGCGCTCACACACCGCCTGGCCCTGCAGGTGGCCTGACGGATGCGAACCGCCGCCGCTGCCGACTCGTTCGGGGTCCTCGACCGCATGACCGCGATCTTCGAAGCGTTCGACCAGGACGACCGGGGTCTGCGCATCTCCGAGCTCGCGGTGCGTGCCGCCCTGCCGAAGTCCACCGTCTCCCGCCTCGTGTCCACGCTGGTCCGGCAGGGGTATCTGGAGCGTGACGGGCAGGTGATCCATCTCGGGCTTCGCCTGTTCGAACTCGGGCAGCTCGCCGAAGAGCCCCGCGAGCTCAGGGCGATCGCCTTGCCTGCCATCGCCGACCTTCGGAACAACACGGGCGAGACGACGTACCTGGCGATCCGCGATGCGGGAGAGATGGTGTGCATCGCGATCATGCGTGGTCACCCGGCCACGACGCTCACCGCTCGGATCGGCGGGCGGTTGCCCGTTCACGCGACCGGCCTGGGTAAGGCGATGCTCGCCTACGCCGACGCGGCCGAGATCGATGCCGTGGTCGCTGCGGGCCTCGCAGCCTGGACGCCTCAGACGATCGTCGAGCGCGACCTCCTCCTGCGTCAGCTCTCCGATATCCGGCGAGATCGACTTGCGGTGGAGCGAGAGGAGTTCACGCCCGACGTCTCCAGCGTCGCGAGCGCCGTGTTCTCCCCGGAAGGCAGACCCGTCGCTGCGGTCGGGGTGTCCGGACGCGCGGATTCCCTGGACATCGACCGGTGCGCCGCGTCCGTGCGTGAGGCCGCCCTGGCACTCACGAGACGACTCGCCGCCCGGGGCACGCCACCGAACTGACGCGCGTCTCAGCCCGCGGCGCGCTGCGCGTCACGATCCTTCATCATCGCCACGACCATGTCGCCGATGAGACGCCGATGCGAGTCCTGCAGGCTGGGGTCGAGCATGTCCCGATTGAAGATCGCGGCGAACGTGTGGCGGTTCGCGACGTGGAAGCATGCGTAGGCGCTGATGACCATGTGCACATCGAGCGCGTCGACGTCGGCGCGGAAGATCCCGTCGCGCACTCCTCGTGCGATGACCTCCTCGAGCAGCGTGATGGCGGTGACGTTCTCGCGCAGGATGGTCTCGGACTGGCGGAGATGCTCGGCCCGGTGGATGTTCTCGATGCTGACGAGCTGGATGAACGCTTCATGCGTCGTGTGGTGGTCGTAGGTCGCCTCGGCGAGCTTGCGCAGCGCTTCATCCGCAGAGAGTTCGTCGATCCGGATGCCGCGCTCGACCCGGCGGATCTGCGCGTACACGCGCTCCAGGACCGCCAGGTAGAGACCTTCCTTGGAGCCGAAGTAGTAGTAGATCATCCGCTTCGTGGTCCGCGTCCGGGCGGCGATCTCGTCGACCCTCGCCCCCGCGTAGCCGTTCGCCGCGAATTCGGCGGTGGCGACATCCAGGATGTCTCCCTGGGTCCGCACCGCGCGGTCGGTCATCCCGTTCTCTCGGACATCGCTCAGCCGACCACTCATCAAGAGTCCCCTCCCGCGCCGGACCGCTCCTCGGCACCGATGAGCGCACGGAAGTGCCGCTGCATCCGGTCACGATCGGGCGACGCGCCCGTGATGATCTGGAGACTAGCGCATGCCTGACCGACGGCCATCCGACCGCCGTCGAGCACGGGGTGGCCGCGCTCGGCCGCCTGTCGCAGGAGCTCGGTCTCGAGCGGCCGATAAACGACGTCCGACACCCACGCATCCTTCCGCAGCAGGTCGAGGTCGAATGCGATGCCCGGGTGGTGGAGCATCCCCATCGGTGTCGCGTGGACGACGCCGGCCGCACCCGCGATCGCCTCGGGAAGGTCCTCTCGGGCGACCGTGGCGATCATCTGCTCCGGGAAGTGGGTGCGCATGCGCGCAGCGAGTCCCTCGGCGCGGGCGATGTCGACATCGGACAGGTCGAGGCGCTCTGTCCCGCGTTCCAGGAGCGCGTACGCGGTCGCCGCCCCGGCACCTCCGCACCCGATCTGCACGACGCGCTCGAACGACGCACCCGGCAGCCCCGCGACGAGTCCGTCGCGGTAACCCATCCAATCGGTGTTGTAGCCGACGAGACGACCGACACGGATCACCACGAGATTCACAGCCTGCAGGTGCGCGGCA